>JAGTTR010000029.1 GCA_018223385.1 Oscillospiraceae bacterium Marseille-Q3528 | reverse complement strand
GCGATCAACAAGGACGAGACCGCTCCGATCTTCGACGTAGCAGACTACGGCGTTGTAGGCGACCTGAACAAGATCGTTCCGCTGCTGACAGAGAAGCTGAAAGAGTACATGGCTGCTAAGAACTAATTTGAGAAACACTTAAAAGATGGAGTGGGGCGTTCTTCTTTTAGGACGCCCCATTACTATGCTAGTTGAGAAACGGGAGCATTTTGATGGAAATTGGATATAGTACAGTACAGGAACAGTCGCAGATTATGTCGCAGAATCAGATACAGTCCCTGCAGATCCTGGCGATGGACAATATGGAACTGAACGAATATCTGCAGAATGAATATCTGGAAAATCCTTTGCTGGAGTATGTATCCGCTTCGGAGGCGGGACGTGAGGACAGATCCGGCATGGAGTCTATGAGCGGTACAGGGGCAACCCGGGTATCGGATCATATTACTACAGAATCTTACAAAGCCTGGAATGAAGGTTCCAAGGAAAAAGAATATGATGTTGCTTCTGAAAACCCGTTGGAATTGAAATATTTTTTGCTGGATCAGATCAATCAGCTGAAATATACCGTGGCGGAAAATAAAGTCATGGAATTTCTCATCGATTGCTTGGATCCCAGCGGTTTTTTTACCATGTCAACACAGGATGTCGCCCGGATGACAAAGACATCGGTGGAGACTGTCGAAAAGTGTCTGGATATCATGTCCAATCTGAAACCGGACGGTATCTTTGCACCTGATCTTGCCCATTGTCTCATTCACCAGCTGGAAGTGCTGGGGGAGGATGATGAGTATATTCATGACATTATTCTGAATCACCTGGAAGATGTGGCGAATGGAAAGATCAGTTCTATTTCAAGAAAATTAAACCTGCCGACGACGCAGGTTCGCAAATATATTGCTGCGATCAAGCGGCTGAATCCCCGTCCGCTCATGGGCATTGTCCCGGGCAGAACGGAATATATCACGCCGGATATTGTTTTTTCCTATAAAGATCAGCAGTGGAGCATTGAACTCAATGACAAATGGATGGGCGATTACAAGCTCAGTTCCTATTATATGAATCTGATGCAGACGGCCACAGATAAGGAGCTGCTGGAATATTTCCGCAGGAAGATGGAGAGCACCCGCTTTATTATCCGCAGTGTGGAGCAGCGCCGTATGACGATCCTTCGGATATCCCAGGCGATCCTGGACTGGCAGATGGAATATTTTAACGGTCATGGACCGCTGAAACCGATGACGATGGCGGATATTGCAGAGAAGATTGACATGCATGTGTCTACGGTCAGCCGCGGCATCAAAGGAAAATATGTCCAGTGCCCCAGAGGAACGCTGAAGGTGAAGGATCTGTTCTCCGCCAGTGCCCTGCAGAGTCAGGACGGCGCCGAGACCCCGGATGTGGTCAAGACGAAGATCAAAGAGCTCATCGACAATGAGAATCATGAGAAGCCGTACAGCGATCAGGAGATCGCGGAGATCTTAAGTGCCAGAAATATCTGTATTTCCCGGCGGACAGTTGCCAAGTACCGCAAGGAAATGGGCATCAGTACGACCTATGAGAGAAAATACAGTGAATAATCATTAAAAAAGAACCGACAGAGAATATTGCGTCTCTGTCGGTTCTTTTTTGTTAAGCGCGGGCTCTTCCGATCTCGTCTACTTTATAGATAGCAGCCACTACGTCTTCTTCGGTTACAGGGAACGGAAGGTTCTTGGTGGACTGGGTTCTCACGCAGGCAGCTGCAGCAACAGCCTTGATCTCCTCGTCGATGACATTGGTGATGCCAAGGTCAGCAAGTTTGGTGGGAAGACCAACGGTCTTGCAGAAGTTGAATACCTGGTCGAACTCTTCGGCAGGTGCTTTCTCCAGAACAAGCTGGCAGAGGGTACCATAAGCAACCTTTTCACCATGGAGCATGCCATGTGCCTGGGGAACCTGTGCGAATCCATCGTTGATGGCGTGAGCTGCAGCCAGTCCGCCGCTCTCGAATCCAACACCGCTTAACAGGATGTCTGCCTCTGCGATATCCTCAACAGCTTCGGTAGCTTCTCCCTTCTTTACATCCTCAAATGCCTGTACACCGCTCTTCATCAGCAGATCAAAGCAAAGCTTTGCCATAGCGATGGCTGTGTTCGGGGCGGTGCCGCGGCAGTAGTTGCGGGCACCGGATGCCTTGCAGGCTCTTGCTTCAAAATAAGTAGAAAGAGCATCGCCCATGCCGGATACGAAGAGACGTACCGGGGAGCTTGCGATGATGGCGGTATCTACGATAACCACATCGGGATTTCTCTTTCCATAGATAACTTTGCAGACCACACCCTGATCGTTGTATACAACGGAAAGGCCGCTGCACGGTGCATCGTTGGATGCGATGGTGGGAACAACAATGACGGTCACATCCAGACGGACAGCAACTGCCTTACCGGTATCGATGGCTTTGCCGCCGCCTACAGCGATGACGCTGTTGCATTCTGCCTCTTTGCCGATCTTCATCAGACGGTCGATCTCTTCCAGAGAGCATTCGCCGCCGAAGGTCTCAAATACGCACTCATATCCGGCTTCTTCCAGAGAAGTCTTGATCTCTTCGCCGTGTTCTGCCTGGTTTCTCTTACTGATGATCACAAGGAATTTGGTGCCCATGTTTTTTACATGTGTTCCGATATTTTTCAGTTCTCCCGCAGCCTGGATGTATTTGCCAGGTGCCTTCATTACTTTTGCCATAAAATACTCCGCCTTTCTTTCTCTTGGATCGGATGGGATACCATCCACGGACTGCCTGTAAAAGGCTTTTCCTGTTATGATTAAATAGCAAAACATATGCCAACATAAGAATATACCTGGGAAATAGTGGAAGTAAGGACAAAAATAATAGATGCAAAAATGCAACACAAATCAAAAATGCAACAAATGTGAACACGGGAAAAGAGCTGATAAAATAAAGGAAATCTATTGAAAAAATAAAAAAAGTATAAAAATCATAGAAAAACACGTTGCAGTTATGCAACTGAAATGAAAACAGAAATTTATGATTATAAACAAAAACTAAAACCCAGTTTATAAAGGCTTAAGAAATGGCGCGTTTGCGCATTTTTTAACAAATCGGAAAATTTTTGCAGAAAGTTGAGAAAATCTTTCGGTTGGCACCACCTTTGCTATATATATAGATAGCAAAGCTCATAAACAATAACTTATAAGGAGGAGAATATTTATGGCTATGAAAAGAGAGTACGGCGCGGAGCAGCCTTATATCCCTGCCGGGATATTTAAGATCCGTATTCCGTTCGTACATTACAGATGGGAGATTTCCGAGTGCTTGCAGGCTATTCTGATGTGTGCAACATGTCTTGGAGCTATCCCTACTCTGCAGGAGGTTATGGGTGTTGACTACAACGTTGCTTGGTCCATGGTTATCATCAACGGTTTCTTCTATTCCATGCACTCCCTGCTGGGTGACCCGGTGGTTCCTGGTTGGATCACACCGTCTATCCCGCTGACAACTGCGTTCCTGACTATGTATGAGATGGGCGTTGAAAGAAATCAGCATCTGATTGCTCTGCAGTTAGAGGTTGGTATTATCTTCCTGGTTATGGGTATCACTGGTCTGGCTGAGAAAGTTATCAACTGGATCCCTGCTTCTCTGAAAGCTGGTATTCTGGTAGGTGCTGGTATCTCCGCTATCGCTGGTGAGTTCAAAGAGGGCGGAAGATTTAACCTGTATCCGATCACTGTTGGTGTTGGTTCCCTGGTTGCTTACTTCCTGCTGTTCTCTGCAATGTTCAAGAAATGGATGTTCAAGTATAAATGGGCTAAGATGCTTGGTAACTTCGGAATGCTTCCGGCTATCATCCTTGCCGTTATCATTGGACCTGTGACAGGAGAGCTTCCTGCTCCGAACCTGGTACTTGGTTCTATCATCAAGATTCCGGATTTCGGTGCTATCATCAATGCACTGTCTCCTCTTGGACCGACAGGCTTCCCGGGAGTCAGCGTATTCCTTACCTGTATCCCGACAGCTATCTCCATTTACATTATCGCATTCGGTGACTTCGTATCTTCCAAGGCTCTGATCGATGAGGCACATGAGGTACGTCAGGACGAGTACATTGACTTCAATGCAAACCGTTCCAACCTGATCTGTGCACTGAGAAATATTGTTCAGTCCTTTATCGCTCCTTACGTTGCAATGTGCGGACCTCTGTGGGCAGCAGTTACTGCAGCAGTTGCAGAGCGTTATAAGAAGGGTAGAGAAGAGATGGATTCCATCTTCTCCGGAGTTGGTACTTTCCGTTGGATGACCTTCATCTGCGTAGCATTAGTTCCGGTAGCTTCCTTCGTACAGCCGATCCTTCCGGCAGCCCTTTCCCTTACACTTATCGTTCAGGGTTATGTATGCGGCCGTATCGGTGTAGATGAGATGAAGACACCTGAGGATAAGGCAATCGGTATCGTAGTTGCTGCTATCCTGTACCTGAAGGGTTCTGCTTGGGGCCTTGCAGTAGGTATCATCCTGTACGTTCTGGTTTGCCTTGGTGGCGAAGAGAAATAATTTTCAGGACACAATATTGAAAGCGTTTATGAGCCGTATTTGTATGGATACAGTCCATAAGAAATACATAATTTGTTAGTTAGGTAATCATGCATGTATTATAAATAACTGGCAATGCTAGAAAAAGGGTCGCCCCTGTGTGGGGGCGGCTCTTTTTTTGTGCCTTAACCAACCGGAACAGGGCAGGACTTTTCACAGTTGAGGCAGAATGGAAAATGCATGGAAAGCGCAGCAGCGACAGAGAGAACATTGCTCTGGAGAGCGTGTTGCCCTGAAAAGGGTTGTCCTGGTGGGAAGAATCATGCGGTAGGGAAGGCTGTGTTATGGGGAGTATGCAGCGGAAGCGAGGTTGAAAATATCCTCTGGCTGGGAATGAGGGGGGAGGTAAAGGCAGATGGAGGCAGATGGAGGTGGAAGGAAGCGGAGAAAATGGATGGTAACTGTAGACGAAGGGGATAGAAACAGATGAAAAAATGGGAATTGTGTTATATTTGACATGTTGTTGACATTGAAAATCTTAAAAATGACACATGCCTGTGACTGCGTATATGGAGAAATCAGAGATAATATGTATCAGACATGGAAGAGTACATGGAGATATACAAAATAGAAATAAAGAGAAATTAGAAGGTGTACAGGTGATATATATAAGACGTACAGGAGGTGTATAAAAGATACACAGAAGATGCATGAAGGGCACAGGAAAGAGAGGATACAAAGAATGCCGGGGGATGGCAGAAGACAGAGGATGATCTAAAAGGCAATGTAAAAGGGGCAGGATCCTGAAAATCCTGCCCCAATCAAAAATTCTTGAAAGGATGAAAATATTAATATTTCTCAGCGAATCTCTTCTCGAACTCAACTGCAAGGTCATCTCTGAACTGCGGAGCAGCCAGGCCGATGAGCTGACGAGCTCTTTCTCTTAAGGTTCTGCCTTTCATCTTGGCAATACCATACTCGGTTACGATGTAATCAACATCACATCTGGATGTGGTAACCGGGGATCCCTCTGTCAGGAACGGAACGATCTTGGAGATTGTGCCGCCTTTAGCGGTAGCCGGGAATGCAAGGATTGCACGACCGCCCTTGGAGTATGCAGCACCACGGATGAAGTCAACCTGTCCGCCGATACCGGAGAACTGCTTCAGGCCCATAGCCTCTGCACAAACCTGACCCTGTAAATCAACCTGCAGAGCAGCGTTGATGGATACCATATTGTCGTTCTGACCGATAACCATCGGGTTGTTTACGAAGTCTACAGGCATCATCTCGATAACCGGGTTGTCATCTGCAAACTCATACAGCTTCTGGGTTCCCATCAGGAAGGTGATAACCATCTTGTCTTTGTGGAAGTTCTTTGCCTTACAGGTGATAATGCCTTTCTCGTACAGATCTACCACGCCGTCGGATACCATCTCTGAATGGATACCAAGATCTTTCTTGCCACCAAGGAAAGTAAGAACAGCATCCGGAATAGAACCGATACCTAACTGTAAGCAGTCGCCGTCTTTGATCAGGGAAGCAACCTTCTCACCGATGGCTTTCTCAGTGTCACCAATCTTTGCGATCGGGAGTGCCGGGATCGGAGCGTCATCCTCAACGATAACGTCGATGTTGTCTACGTGGATAAAGTTGTCGCCCATTGCACGGGGCATATTCGGGTTAACAACAGCGACTACCTTGGTCTTCGGGCACTCTGCAGCCGGTTTTGTATAGTCGCAGGAAGTACCGAAGCTGCAGAAACCGTTCTTATCCGGTTTGGATACGGTACAGAACAGAACGTCTGCTGCGTAGTCGGTTGTAAATAACTCAGGTACCTGATAGAAGAAGCAGGGAGTGAAGTTACCACGTCCGCTGTTTACTACCTCTCTGGTGCTTCCGCCAAGAAAGACAGGATTTACATCGAAATGTTTTTCCATGCCGGGCTCGCCATATTTGCCGTGACCCATAGCTACCATCTGATGGATCTTGATGTCGTGAAGATCAGCAGCTACAGCATAGTCAACCATTTTGTCGATCAATGCTACCGGCTCACCAACTGCATGTGCGATGATGACCGTATCTCCGGATTTTACAACTTTTGCTGCTTCATCCATAGAAGTAAGTTTAGAAGCGTAAGTTTCTTTCCAGCCCATTTTAAATATCCTCCTTAAGAATGTAAAATGATTTATTGAGAAAATTCTCTCTAATTTAAAACTTTGTGGGACAGAAGCCTGCCCCACAAAGCCTAAATTGCCTTAACAGCCAATATATGCTTGTTAATTATTCGCTGATCTTAGCGATTGCTTTAGCAAGCTCTTTCTTCATAGCGATGTTGCCCTGACGGGAGATCATGATTCTCTGTGCCTGCGGGGATCCAGCGCCGTGCATGGACTCTGTTCTGTAACCAACAGCAGCAGTACCAAGAGTTAAGTTCTCAACCAGTCTCAGAGCACGAAGTCTGTTCTCTGTGGAAACAGAAGCAACGCCCTTGAAGTACTTCTCAACCAGCGGTCCGGTTACCTCGCCCTTAAGGTCTTTCTCAGACGGAGCAGTAACCATAAGTCCACCAGCGATATCCTCAGCCAGACGAGCGATCTCGTAAGGGAATCTGGTTACGTTCTGCTTACAAACGTTAGCAAGTAACAGGTCGATCAGGTAGTTGCCGGACTCGGTAGGTTTGCCCTCTGCGGAGCAAGCGATACCACAGCAGTACAGGGTCTCATTCAGGTGAGTCATCTCGATGAGTTTATCTTTGATATGAGAAGCCTTCTGAGCGCCGTTGTAGTCTGCGCAAAGAGCAGCAGCACCGATCAGGACATCGCCTACACCAACTTTACATCCGCCATAGGACTGTCTGTGGTAACCAGCGAATCTCTCAACGAGCATACCAGCGAACTCATTCTCGCCAGCCATGAAGATTCTGTCGTTCGGAACGAATACGTTATCGAATACAACCAGAGCCTCAACGCCACCGAACTCGGAGTTACCTGTATCCATCGGAGCGCCCTCAAGTTTTCTTGTATCGCAGGACTGACGGCCGATGATCATTGTGATGCCCTCAGCATCTGTCGGTACTGCGAAGGATACTGCGTAATCCTTGTCATCAGGACCCATAGCGATGGTAGGCATTACGATAACTTCCTGAGAGTTGATGATACCGGTCTGGTGAGCTTTTGCACCTTTTACAACGATACCGTCTGCTCTTCTCTCAACGATGTGCAGATACAGATCAGGATCAGCCTGAGCGTGCGGAGCAAGTCCTCTGTCACCCTTAGGGTCTGTCATAGCGCCGTCAACGGTTAAGTCAGCGTCCTGAACATATTTAACGAATTTCTTGAAGTTCTCATGATAATTTGTGCCATACTTCTTGTCGATCTCATAAGTTGTGGACCACTCAGCGTTGAAAGCGTCCATACCTACGCATCTCTGGAAACAGGCAGCTGTCTTCTGACCGCAAAGTCTCTGCATTTTAACTTTGTTTACCAGGTCAGTAGCGTTTCTGTGGATGTTTGTGAAACGGTTAACCTTTCTTCCGTCATCAAGAGTAACGGTCATCAGGTCTTCGTACTCGGGCATCTGAGCTAAATCATATGTAGCCTTTACGGAGTTCAAAGAGGGACGTAAAATCGGGTTGTCAACCACGTTCTCAACCTTCTCACCAAACATGTAAACGTTCAGTTTCATTTTACGCATGCTTTCTACATACTGTTCTCCTGTCATTAATGCCATAATTCTCATCCTTCCTTTTCTTTTAGAATTTTTATGGATTGTTTAGTAAAAGTACATATCGTACTCTTTCTAATCATTTAATACAGCAAATCGCGTGCCAAAGTTGTCTGAATTGCAAAAAGCGTGATATTTAGGCTTTTCAGATTTTGTGACATTTGTATAAATGAAACAGATACGGCCATGTTGCAAAAATGCATTGCACAATCGCAACATGGCCGCTTGACGTTATTTTTCCAGTTCACTCATATATTTTTTGCGCTTTCTTACAAAGGTGGAAGGATCCATGCCCAGGCTTTCCGCGGCATCCCGGACGTTGCCGTACTTCTCATAGGCGAGACTGATGTACTCCAGCTCGATCTGCTCGATCATTTTCTTCAGGTTCGTTGTCTCCGTGGGCAGCTTCGTGTGGATCACCGGCTTTTTCTCCTGTTGGATAAACGGCAGATCCTCAGAGGTGATATGGTCGTCATTGCTGATGATCATGGCTCGTTCCACGATGTTCTTCAGTTCCCGGATATTTCCCGGCCAGTTATAGTTCTGAATGAACTGCAGTGCCAGAGGGGTGAATACTTTCTGAAAGCTGTACTTCTTATTAAATGTTGTCATAAAAAGATCCAGCAGCGGCAGAATGTCATCAGGACGATCCCGTAATGGCGGAATGGTGATGGGGAATACCATGAGGCGGTAGTACAGATCCTCCCGGAATGTCTTGTCAGCTACCATCTCTTCCAGATTCCGGTTGGTAGCGGCAATGACCCGGACGTCCACCTTGACGGGGGAAGTGCCGCCAATTCGTTCGATTTCCTGCTCCTGGAGGACGCGCAGCAGCTTTACCTGCATATCCAGTGGAAGCTCGCCGATCTCGTCCAGGAAGATGGTGCCTTTGTCTGCCACCTCAAACAGACCGATTTTTCCATTGCGGTTTGCACCGGTGAATGCGCCTTTCTCGTAACCGAACAGTTCGCTCTCCACCAGACTGGGGGAAATGGCGCCACAGTTCACTTTGATGAAGGGTTTGTCTTTGCGGGAACTGTTCTGATAAATATATTTGGCGAACATTTCTTTGCCGACGCCGGTTTCTCCGAAGAGGATAACGGTGGTATCCAGTGCGGCTACCTTGTTGGCCAGGTGGAGCACAGCAAGGGAATTCTCGTCCACACATACCAGATCTTCAGAGGTGTGACTGAGCTTTTCCCGGATGCTTTCCAGTTCATCCAGGCTGCGGGGGGAACGCATCTTACTGCGGGCGACCTCTTCCTTCAGATTGTAAATCTCTGTCAGATCCCGGACATTGGTGACAACCATGGTAATATTGTCTTCTTTATCAAAGACAGGAGAACTGGTGATCAGTGCCTTCTTACCGGTCTTGAACTGCTGGTGCAGGGTAACCGGGTGGCGCTTCTGAATGGCCAGAAGGGAACCGGACACGGAAATAATGTTCTGTTTCATCAGATCCCGCATATTACAGCCTATGACTTCCGAACGCTTCAGCCCGGTGATCAGCTCATAGGCCTTGTTGACCTTGATCGTATTTGCATCACCATCAGTAATATAAATTCCATCAAAAGAGTTCTCGATGACCGCATCCAGCTTGTCATTGGCCTCCTGCAGATTATGAAAAATATTCAGCGTAGTAGGTTTGTTGTTATCTGAAATGGTGGGGGTACTCAAAAGGTGTTTCCTCCTATTATATTTAGATACCGGGACCATACCGGAAACGCGATGCGTTTGCGCAGGAGTAATACGCAGGTATCTTTTTTATGGTAAATCATAAAGATTTTATTATATTTATAGTACCATGTTTAGGCCTCGAAAACAACGATTGTTTGCAGGGTTGCGCGGATTTTTTACTGTGTTTTTTGTGAAAAAAATGACATTTATGGCATGGGATTTGCTCTATATTAGTTACAGTGGAGTATGTGGAGGTGAGAGTAATTATGGAAATGATCGATAAGATTGAAAAATTATTAGATGAGAAGGTTCGCCCTTCCCTGCATGCCCATGGCGGCGATGTGGTCATCAAAAGCTATGAGGACGGCGTACTGAAGGTGAAGATGATCGGAAAATGTTCCGGATGTCCTTCCGCACATGCAACCAATGAGGAGCTGATTTCCGCAGAGGTAAGAGATGCATTCCCGGAAGTGGAGGATGTGATTCTTGTGGAAGAAGTCAGCCAGGATCTGATTGATATGGCTTACAAAATTTTGAATCATGAGGTATAGCACAAATGAAGGTGGGAATTAAATATTGCGGCGGATGCAATCCGCGGTATGACCGGGTGGCCGCAGTGAACCAACTGAAACGGGAGTTCCCGCAGGTGGAGTTTGTGTCAGCTTCCGGAAATCCAGATTGCGACATCGTGTTTGTCGTGTGCGGCTGTTTTGCAGCATGCGCCGACCGGACAGGCCTTCAGGCGAAGGATGAGATGATCACAATATGGCAGTTGTCAGATGTGGATAAGGCGAGACAGAAATTAAGATCCGTCTGTCCGGACTGGCAGGAGGTGACGACAGAGGATTCTGCCCTGTCGGCGGGCATCACCCAGACAGAGGAAGCGAAGGCCGCATGGGAGGTCCAGAAGGAATCCCTGGCCCGGGCGGACAAGGCAGAACAGGAAGAGGCGGCACGCTGGATGCGTATGGTTATGCCGCTGTCCGGTAAATAACGAATCAGGCAAGAGGGCATCCAAGCCCTCCTGTTGATGATATTTTTAAGTATGGAGGAGTAAAAAATGGATTTCGTATTAAGCAAAGAGCACGAAATGGCGAGAACTCTGTTCAGAGATTTCGCACAGGCAGAAGTGAAACCTCTGGCACAGGAGGTTGATGAAACTGAGCATTTCCCTTGGGATACCGTAAGAAAGATGCAGAAGCTTGGCTTCATGGGAATCCCGATGCCGAAGGAGTACGGCGGACAGGGCTGTGACAGCCTGACATACGCAATGTGCGTAGAGGAGCTGTCCAAGGTATGCGGAACGACAGGCGTAATCGTATCTGCACACACATCCCTCTGCTGCGAGCCTATCCGTAAATGGGGCACACCGGAGCAGAAAGAGAAATACCTGACACCTCTGGCAAGCGGCGAGAAGATCGGTGCATTCGGTCTTACAGAGCCCGGCGCAGGAACAGATGCTTCCGGCCAGCAGACAAAGGCAGTACTTGACGGAGACCACTATGTACTGAACGGCTCCAAGATCTTCATCACCAACGGTGGAGCAGCAGATACATATGTAGTATTCGCAATGACAGATAAATCTCTGGGCAACCATGGAATCTCTGCATTTATCGTAGAGAAAGATTTCCCGGGCTTCTCCATTGGAACAAAAGAGAAGAAGATGGGTATCCGTGGATCGTCCACAACAGAGCTTATTTTCCAGGATTGTATCGTACCGAAGGAGAACCTTCTTGGTAAAGAGGGACAGGGCTTCGTAATCGCAATGACCACACTGGACGGCGGCCGTATCGGAATTGCCAGCCAGGCACTGGGACTTGCACAGGGAGCACTGGACAACACCATCGCATACGTAAAAGAGAGAAAGCAGTTCGGCCGTGCACTGGCTAAATTCCAGAACACCCAGTTCCAGCTGGCAGACATGCACACAAAGGTAGAGGCTGCAAGACTTCTGGTATACAAGGCTGCAAGAGCAAAAGATACCCAGAAGAAGTATTCCCTGGAAGCAGCAATGGCGAAACTTTACGCTGCAGAGGTAGCAATGGAAGTAACCACAAAGGCAGTACAGCTGCACGGTGGATACGGCTACACAAGAGAGTACGATGTAGAGAGAATGATGAGAGATGCGAAGATCACCGAGATCTACGAGGGAACATCTGAAGTACAGCGTATGGTAATCAGCGGAAGCATTCTGAAATAATAGGTAAAAG
>JAGTTR010000028.1 GCA_018223385.1 Oscillospiraceae bacterium Marseille-Q3528 | reverse complement strand
GAATTACATTCTATCATACAATCCTCATTTATGCAAGTATTAATTTACATATTTTTCAGATTTTAAAGAAAATAGAGCGGAGAAAGAGGGATTTGAACCCTCGCGCCGCTATAAACGACCTACACCCTTAGCAGGGGCGCCTCTTCAGCCTCTTGAGTATTTCTCCTGAATTCTTATTTTCCAATATGATATTATCGCGTTCTTGTCAACGCACATGTTATTATACTAGACGGATTCGCCTTTGTCAACGGATTTTCTAAAAAAAAATCAGGATTTTGCGAACGGTATAAGCGAATTTAATTTTCTTTGCTGTTTGCCACGATTACTTCTTCGATCCGATGCTGTACCTCCGCCGCAATTTCCGTGGATTTCATATCTTTATACTCTTCATAATACATGGGCTTCAGATAATGTACCTGCACGGTGGTCTTCCGGATGGTATTCCGGTCGAAGGGTACATAGGAATCAATGAGCGCCACAGGAACGATGGGCGCTTTGGCACGCATGGCGCTTTTGAAGCTGCCTCCCTTGAAGGTCTGCACTTTATTTCCCATCTTGCTTCTTGTCCCCTCGGGGAAGATGATGAAGTTCCGCCCCTCGGATACTTCTTTGGCCACCTGGAGGATGACCTGCATGGACTGGCGGATGTCTTCCCGGTCTATGGGGATGGCACCTACCATCTGAAAGACCTGTTTCAGGAAAAAGACATCCTTTACTTCTTTTTTCATCACAATAGAAAAAGGATGCGGGTTGCCCTCGATGATGGCCAGTGCATCAAACATGCCCTGATGGTTAGGGTACATGATATATCCATCCTTTTCCGGCAGATTTTCAATGCCATGGGTATCAATGACTACTCTGCCGGCCCGGTTGGCATGAACGGTGATCAGCCGCAGAAAATCATATTTTTCTTTCCAGCTGTATTGGTCAGACCCGGCCATATGGAGCAGCTTGATAAACCAGTAGGGTGCAATATACAGAAGCCGGATCACCATGAGAATGATTCTTTTCATAAGCCTTGTCTCCCTTTAGATTTCCCGGTACTGTTCGATGGCAGTTTCATAGAGATTGTTGCCTTCACTGTCAATGACAACGATCACGGGAAAATCCTTCACTTCCAGTTTGCGGATGGCCTCTGCCTCCAGATCCTCATAGGCGATGACCTCTGAGGATAAGATTTTCTTAGAAAGCAGGGCGCCTGCGCCGCCGACAGCGGCAAAATAGACGGCGCCGTTGCGGACGATGGCCTCTTTTACCTGTACCGTCCGCTTGCCTTTGCCGATCATGCCTTTTAAGCCCAGATCCAGAAGCTCCGGCGCGTATTTGTCCATGCGGCTGGCCGTGGTAGGGCCTGCGGAACCAATGGGGCGTCCCTCTCTTGCCGGGGAAGGCCCCATATAATAAATCACATTATTTTCCAGAGAAAAGGGCAATGCCTCTCCCCTGTCCAGTGTCTCTTTCATCCGTTTGTGAGCGGCATCTCTTGCCGTATAGATTGTGCCTGTAATTTTTACATAATCGCCCGCTCTCAGTGTTCGAATCTCCTGTGGATCCAGCGGGGCCTGTATCTGTCTGTCCATAATATCTCCTCCCAGTATTTAGATCACTCTCGTCATATGCCGGTTCACATGGCAGCAAATGCTGACTGCCACCGGAAGTCCGGCAATGTGGGTCGGGTATGTCTCTATGTTCACCGCAAATGCCGTGGTCGTTCCGCCAAGACCGCCGGGGCCGATGCCCAGCTTGTTGATTTTTGTCAGGAGCTCTTCCTCCATCTCTTTCACATAAGGAATATCGGAATGAACGCCCCACTCCCTCGTCAGTGCGTGTTTTGCCATGATAGCACATTTTTCAAAGGTACCGCCGATGCCGACGCCGACCACCACCGGGGGACAGGCGTTGGGGCCTGCATCCCGGACAGCGGAAATGACCGCTTCTTTGACGCCTTCGATGCCGTCTGCCGGTTTCAGCATAAAGATCTTGCTCATATTTTCACTGCCGAAGCCCTTGGGTGTCACGGTGATTTTCACCTGATCGCCGGGCACGATGGACGTATGGATGACTGCCGGGGTGTTGTCCTTTGTATTTTCCCGAATCAGAGGATCCTTCACGACAGATTTGCGGAGATATCCCTCCACATAGCCCTGCCGGACGCCCTCATTGATGGCATCCTCCACAGAACCGCCCTCAAAATGCACATCCTGACCCACTTCCAGGAAAACGATGGCCATGCCCGTATCCTGACAGATGGGAATCCGATCCTTTCCTGCGATTTCCAGATTCTCCTGCAGCTGGCAGAGAATCTGTCTGCCCAGCGGGGATTTCTCTGTCTGCACGGACGTATCCAGTGCCTCCTTCATATCTGCTGAGAGCACATGATTGACTTCTATACACATTTCCTTGATGTTTTTGGTAAGGTTATCCACATGAACCGCACGAATCATCCACTTTTCCTCCTTTGAACACTTTGATAATATGATGTTACGCTGTCTCTTCCTGCCAGCCCTTGCACACGTCGATCCATTCCTCATAACCGGAACAGGTCTCCAGCTCCGGGATGGTGAGTTTTACCGCACTGCTGCTGCTTCCCGCTGCCGGGTACATGATATCGAACCGCTTCATGGAAACATCCAGGTATACCTTTACCCGGGAACGGTCCACTGCAAAGGGGCACACGCCGCCGATGGCATGTCCTGTAAAATCAATGACTTCCTCCGGTGTCAGCATTTTGGCTTTCGTATGAAAATACTGCTTATATTTGTGATTGTCGATCTTAGCGTCCCCTGCTGCCACGATGAGCACACAGACATCATCCACCTTGAAGGACAGGGTCTTGGCAATCTGCGCCGGGATGACACCCACCGCATGGGCCGCCAGCTCCACCGTAGCGCTGGACTCATCAAACTCCTGAATTTTATCTTCATAGTTCCACTGCTTTAAATAGTCTCTCACAATCTGTACTGACATGTTTTTCTCCCTGTAAGTCAAATATTTTTTCAAAAAGTGCCCGCATGTCGGGCAGATCTGCTCCCATCATCCGCTCAGGATGCCACTGCACGCCATACACCGGCAGCGTCTCATGCTCGATGGCTTCGATAAGCCCAACGGGCTGCACCACGGCCGCCACCCGGAACCTCTTTGCCAGTTTTCGAATAGCCTGATGATGAAAGCTGTTCACTAATAACGCCGCTCCATATATTTTTTCCAAAAAAGAATCCGGCAGCAACTGTACCTCATGAACCTCTCCCTGGGGATGAGAAAGATGCAGCGCCCCTTCGATATCCTGATAAATCGTACCGTCAAAGGCAATGTTGATGACCTGAATGCCCCTACAAATACCAAGCACCGGCTTTTTCACCGCTGCAAAGGCCCGGCACAGCCCGATCTCCATGCGGTCTCTCTTCTCATCATAGACGATGCCGCTCTGGGTATCCGTTTCTCCAAACCACTTGGGATCCACGTCCCCGCCGCCACTTAAGAGAAGGCCATCTGCCAGCTGCTCAAGTGCAGTGATCTCCTCCGGCATATCCAGGTCTGCGATCACCAGCGGAATCCCGCCGATTTCCCGGATGCGCAGGGCGTATTCCTCATAGAGAAACAGCCGTTTTCTGTTTTTCTGAAACACTTCCGTACCGGCAGTAATGAGAATGACAGGTTTTTCCTTCATATTTTCCCTGCTTTTTCTCTTTTCCTGTATGATATGAAAACCGCCGGAGTCGGTGCATGTGAAAAGTGAGAATACCCGGGCAGGCTTTCACCCCCGCCAGGCATTCTCACAAATTTCACCGGATTTACTCTTCTGTATCATCCTCGCCCAGCTCATCCCGGATCAGATCTTCTTCCGAAACATCGTCCTCGTCGCTGTAGCGCACTTCCTTTTTCAGTTCTTCTTCAATCTGCTCTGCGGTTTCCTCCGCACTTTCCGATTTGTTCACTTCCTGGCGCACCTTGGCAATGCTTGCCACGCTCACATCGGTGTCCACGTTCATCAGCTTCACGCCGGAAGTGATTCTGCCCAGTTTGGAAATATCCTTGCAGGCGAAGCGGATGATGATGCCCTCGGTGGTGATCATCATGACCTCATCCTCTTCGTTGACAGCCTTCACGCCGATGACATTGCCGGTCTTGTCGGTGATCTTATAGCACTTCACGCCCTTACCGCCGCGGTTCTGGGAACTGAATTCCTCAATGGATGTCAGTTTTCCAAGACCGTTCTCGGATACAATGAGCAGATACTGTCCCTGGGTATCCAGCTGCATGCCAATGACTTCGTCACCGTCCATCAGGTTCATGCCGATAACACCCATGGACGTTCTGCCGGTGGGCCGCACATCGGTCTCATGGAAGCGGATGCACATGCCGTATTTGGTCACAAGGAAGATGTCCTTCTTCGTGTCAGTAAACTTCACCTCGATGAGCTCATCGTCCTCCCGCAGATTGATGGCAGCCAGACCGGTTTTCCGCACATTTGCGTAGTCGGTGATGGGTGTCTTTTTCACAATACCGTTGCGGGTTGCCATGAACAGGTAACGATCCTTCTCGTATTTGCGGATCGGGATGACAGCCGTGATCTTCTCCCCCGGCTCCAGCTGGAGCAGGTTGATAATGGCCGTGCCTCTGGCGGTGCGTCCTGCCTCAGGGATCTCGTAGGTCTTGAGACGGTACACCTTACCCTTATTGGTAAAGAACATCATGTAATGGTGGGTAGTCGTCATGAGCAGATCCTCGATGTAATCATCCTCCAGTGTCTGCATGCCCTTGATACCTTTACCACCACGGTTCTGACTCTTGAAATTGTCTACAGTCATCCGCTTGATATATCCCAGATGGGTCATGGCGATGACCACATTTTCCACCGGAATAAGATCCTCCGTGGACAGGTCATACACATCATAACCAATAGACGTTCTTCTGTCATCACCGTATTTATCCGCAATGATCAGTATCTCATCCCTGATGACACCCAACAGCTTGTTCTCATCTGCCAGAATGGCTTTCAATTCCTCAATCCGTTTCATCAGCTCTGCATATTCCTGCTCCAGCTTCTCTCTTTCCAAACCGGTCAGTGCACGCAGACGCATATCTACAATGGCCTGTGCCTGTACGTCATCCAGACCGAAGCGCTCCATCAACCCTTCCTTTGCCACCTGGGCGGAACGGGAGCCTCTGATGATCTTGATGACCTCGTCGATATTATCCAGCGCAATGAGCAGGCCTTTCAAAATGTGTGCCCGCTCCTCGGCTTTGTTCAGGTCGTATTTCGTCCTTCTGGTGACCACATCCTCCTGATGCTTCAGATAATATTCCAGAAGCTCTTTCAGGCTCAGCACCTTGGGCTCATTGTTCACCAGCGCCAGCATGATGACACCGAAGGTCTCCTGCAGCTGGGTATGCTTGTACAGCTGGTTCAGCAGCACGTTGGCATTCACATCTTTGCGCAGCTCAATGCAGATGCGCATACCGGAACGGTCAGACTCATCCCGCAGGTCGGTGATGCCGTCGATCTTCTTGTCTCTTACCAGCTCGGCGATCTTCTCGATGAGTCTCGCCTTGTTGACCATGTACGGGATCTCCGTCACGATGATGCGGCTCTTGCCGTTGGGCATGGTCTCGATATTGGAAACCGCGCGGGTACGGATCTTGCCCCGGCCGGTTCTGTATGCTTCCTCAATGCCTTTCGTGCCGAGAATGGTGGCACCGGTGGGAAAATCAGGGCCTTTGACGATGGCCAAAAGCTCCTCGATTTCTGTATCTCTGCCCTCTTCCACCCGGTTGTCGATGATCTTCACCACTGCCTGGATGACCTCCCGCAGGTTGTGGGGCGGGATATTGGTGGCCATACCGACGGCGATACCCTGGGTACCGTTCACCAGCAGGTTCGGGTAACGGGACGGCAGAACAACAGGTTCTTTCTCCGTCTCATCGAAGTTTGGCATAAAGTCTACGGTATTTTTGTTGATATCGGCCAGCATCTCCATGGAGATCTTGCTCAGTCTTGCCTCTGTGTATCGCATGGCCGCTGCGCCGTCGCCGTCCACGGAACCGAAGTTGCCGTGACCGTCTACCAGCGGATATCTTGTGGACCACTCCTGGGCCATATTGACCAGCGCACCATAGATGGAGCTGTCACCGTGAGGGTGGTATTTACCCATCGTATCACCGACAATACGCGCACATTTTCTGTGGGGCTTGTCAGGGCCGTTGTTCAGCTCGATCATGGAATAGAGCACTCTTCGCTGTACCGGTTTCAGACCGTCTCTTACATCCGGCAGTGCCCGGGCAGCGATAACGCTCATGGCATAGTCGATATAGGAGGTTTCCATGGTCTTCTTTAAGTCCACTTCGTGGATTTTATCAAAAATATTGTCTTCCATTGTCTATCCCCCTATATATCCAGATTCTTTACGAACTTGGCGTTCTGTTCAATAAACTCCCGTCTGGGCTCTACCTTGTCGCCCATGAGCGTGGTAAATGTCATGTCGATCTCTGAGGACTGCTCCTCGTTCATGTTCACCCGAAGCAGTATTCTCGTCTCGGGATTCATGGTTGTATCCCACAGCTGCTCCGCATCCATCTCACCCAGTCCTTTGTACCGCTGGATCTTGATGGTGTTATCTCGGCCGATCTCCGCCAGAATAGAATCCCGCTCCTCGTCGCTGTATGCATACCAGGTCTTCTTGTTCTTCTCAATCTTGAAAAGCGGCGGCTGCGCCAGGTATACATGGCCATCCCGGATCAGATCCGGCATAAACCGGTACAGGAAGGTAAGCATCAATGTGCTGATATGGGCGCCGTCCACATCGGCATCGGTCATGATGATGATCTTGTCATATCGCAGCTTGGCAATGTCAAAGTCCTCATGAATGCCCGTACCAAAGGCGGTGATCATGGCTTTGATCTCTTCATTGCCGTAGATCCGGTCCAGTCTCGCCTTCTCCACGTTCAGGATCTTGCCTCTAAGAGGCAGGATGGCCTGGGTATTTCTGCTTCTGGCCGTCTTGGCAGAACCGCCGGCGGAATCTCCCTCTACGATGAAGATCTCACAGTTTTTCGGATCCTTGTCGGAGCAGTCTGCCAGCTTGCCCGGCAGAGACATGGTCTCCAGGGCAGATTTTCTGCGGGTCAGATCTCTTGCTTTTCGTGCCGCATCCCTTGCCCGCTGGGCCATGACGGATTTCTCGATGATGGTCTTGGCCACGCTGGGATTCTGCTCCAGGAAGATTTCCAGCTGTTCGGATACGACAGCGTCCACCGCACCTCTGGCCTCACTGTTGCCCAGCTTCTGCTTCGTCTGTCCCTCAAACTGCGGCTCCGGGATCTTTACACTGATGATGGCCGTCAGACCTTCCCGGAAATCCTCTCCGGAAAGACTGGGGTCACTGTCCTTGATCAGCTTATTTTTTCTCGCATAATCATTGAGTGTCTTGGTCAGTGCATTACGGAAACCGGTCAAATGGGTACCACCCTCCGGCGTTGTAATATTATTGACAAAACTGTACACACTCTCCGTATAGGAATCGTTGTGCTGCATGGAAACCTCCACGTACACATCGTCCTTGGTGCCCTCACAGTAAACGATCTCAGGGTACAGTGCGGTCTTGCTCTTGTTCAGGTAAGTGACGAACTCCCGGATACCGCCCTCATAGTGGAATACCTTTCGGGTCTCCGGCTCCGTCCGCAGATCCACCAGCTCGATCTTCAGATTTTTCGTCAGGAAAGCCATCTCCCGGAACCGCTGCTTTAACACATCATAGTCAAACACGGTTTCCTCGAAGATCTCCTTATCCGGCAGAAAGACAACCTTGGTACCGGTCTTCTCCGGCTCACACTCGCCGACAACCTTCAGGCTGTAGCACACATGGCCTCTCTCATACCGCTGCTGATAAACCTTTCCTTCATGGTAAATGGTAACCTCCAGCCACTCGGACAGGGCGTTTACCACAGACGCGCCCACGCCGTGAAGGCCGCCGGATACCTTGTATCCTCCGCCGCCGAACTTACCGCCCGCATGCAGAATGGTAAATACCACCTCCACCGCCGGTTTGCCCGCCTTGTGGTTGATTCCCACCGGAATGCCACGGCCGTCGTCGATGACCGTCACGGAATTGTCCGGATTGATGGACACCTCGATCTTGTCACAGTAACCTGCCAGCGCCTCATCGACAGCATTGTCTACGATCTCGTATACGAGATGGTGTAGTCCTCTGGAGGACGTACTGCCGATATACATGCCCGGCCGTTTCCTTACTGCTTCCAATCCTTCCAATATCTGAATTTGATCTGCACCATATTCATTCTGGGTACTCATATACATCCTCCTAGTTTAATTTTCTGTCGTTACGGTTCCCTCTTCCACCCGGAAAATCCGATTGATCGTAAACCGGTTGCTGATAAATTCATCCAGCCCGGTACAGGTGATCAGGGTCTGTATATCATGGATACTGTTCAGCAAATAGTTTTGCCTGCTGCTGTCCAGTTCAGACAGCACATCATCAAGTAAAAGAACCGGTGTATCATGGATGATCTTCTTCACCAGCTCAATCTCCGAGAGCTTCAATGTCAGTGCCGACGTCCGCTGCTGCCCCTGAGAACCAAATTTCCGGATGTCCACATCCTTCACCTGCATACACAGATCGTCTCTGTGGGGGCCCTGGGATGTCATCTTATAGCGGATATCCTTGTCCCTGTTTTTTTTCAGCTGCTCATACAGGGCATCCGCCGGGCAGTCCGGCTCGTACAAAAGGGACAGATGCTCCCTGCCGCCGGTAAGGTTTTCATGGATATCTCCGGCAATCTCTCCCAACTGCTCCACAAAGCTGTGCCGTCGTTTGATGATCTTGGATCCGTAGCCGGCCAGCTGCATATCCCAGATCTCCAGCGTATCCATCCATTCCGGATGAAAGGCAATGTCCTTGAGCAGCTTGTTGCGCTGGATCAGGATCTTGTTGTAGTTGGACAGATTGTGAAAATAAATCTTATCCAGTTGACATAATTCCAGATCGATGAAGCGCCGCCGCTCGGAAGGGCCGTTTTTGATGATATTCAGATCCTCCGGGGAAAAAAACACCAGATTCACGATCCCGAAAAGCTCTGACGCCTTCTTGATGGGAATGCCGTCCACCGCAATGCCCTTCGTTTTATTTTTTTTCAAATGCATATCGATCCGTCTCGTCAGATTCTTCTTCTGCACCAGCATACGGATATGGGATTCCTCCTCCGTGAAGGTGATCATATCCCGATCCTTGCTGCCCTTGTGGGATTTGGTCGTCCCACCAAGATACACGGATTCCAGGATATTCGTCTTTCCCTGGGCATTATTCCCATAGAAAATATTCGTAAAAGGGTCAAAATCAATATGCAGTTCATGATAATTTCTGAAATTTTTCAGATCCAGTGATTTTACAACCATTGTTCTCCAACTACAGGGTTATTTCTCAATGCGGATCTCTTCTCCGTGAAAAGATACCACATCTCCGTCATACAGCTTCTTGCCGCGCTGCAGCTCCACTGCGCCGTTGACCTGCACCTCTCCGCCCACGATCTTTTCCTTGGCATCCACACCGGATTCCACCAGACCGGCTGCTTTCAGCGCCTGTCCCAGCTTGATATATTCTGTTCTTAATTTGATTGTTTCCATCTTTGTCCTCTTTTCTGCCGCGCTTACGCGTTTGCCGCAGCGTTAAAGTTTACCGGAAGGATCAGGTAAATATAAGACTGCTCCTCATCCCGGATAAAGCAGGGCGCCTTGGGATTCATCAGATAAATGGTGATCTTCTCCTCGTCGATGACGCGAAGGGCGTCGATGAGGAACTTGGGGTTAAAGCCGATCATGATATCCCGGCCCTCTTTTTCAATGTCGATCTCCTCATGCATGGAACCGATCTGGGAATTGATCTTCAACTCCATGCCCTCATCGGTAATGTTGATGATGATGGGCTTCTTGTCTCCCTCTTTTACCAGAAGCGTCGCACGGTCGATACAGTCCAGGAACTCCCGCTTGTTGATGGTAACCTTCGTCTCGTAATCGCTGGAGAGCATCTGGTCAATGCGGAAATATTCGCCCTCGATGAGGCGGGAAACCACAACGGTATCGTCGAATTCAAATACAATATGGTTGGTGGTGAAGAACAGCTTCACCGTGCTGTCCGCTTCGCCGGATAAAATCTTGCTCACTTCCTGTAACGTCTTGCCCGGAACGACCACCTTGCGGTCCTCGTAAGCTTCCTTTAACTCCACCCGGCGGATGGAAATGCGGTGTCCGTCCAGGGAAGCCACCTTCAGCATATTCTCATGGATATCAAAAAGCTCACCGGTCATCAGCTTGTTGTTGTCATTGTCCGCAATGGAAAAGATCGTCTGGCGGATCAGATCCTTCAGCGTAAACTGGGACAGAACGACAGGTTCATTCTTCTCAATATAAGGCAGATAGGAAAAATCCTCTCCGGATTTGCCCGCGATATTGAACTTGGCCTTCTCACAGGTGATGGTGGTGTTGAATTTCTCGTCTGTCTCGATGACCACGTCGTTGTCCGGCAGTTTGCGGATAATATCAGAAAAGATCTTTGCGTCGATGGCGACAACGCCCCGTTCCTTGATCAGTCCTTTGACAGTTGTCTCGATGCCAAGCTCCATGTCATTGGAGGTAAAAGTAATATCGCTTTTGGATGCATCAATGAGAATGCATTCCAGGATGGTCATGGTTGTTTTGGAAGGAACTGCTTTCAGTGCGATGTTGACACCACGGAGCAGATCCGATTTGCTGCAAATGATTTTCATGTGGAAAACTCCTTTCCCCCAGTCGTGTGGGGCGCTTAGTATATAAATAATATGGTAATCCGCAGTAGTAGCAGTAGAGGCTGTGGATATGTGTAAAACTGTGTTTCTGTCTGAAAATACGGAAAAAACAGCTGGGGAAAACCTTGTTGGAAAAGGGGTGTATGCATGAGGATAAATCTGAAGTTATACACAGGCATGAAGGCCTCATCCACAAAGGTTCTACTTATCCACAGACAATGAACAGGTTATACACCTGAAATTGTGGATAACCTGAGAAAAAACATTAATATAAGGAAACAATTCGAAAAATTGTCAACAAAAAAGCAAAACACCTTAGCTGGGATTGAGCTTCTTCTTGATCGTCTCAATGGTGTTGCGGCTTGTCTCATTTTTCTTGATCTCGTCCTTGATCTTGTTGACACCGCTCAAGACAGTGGAGTGATCACGGTTCCCCATGATCTTCCCGATAAGTGTCAGCTTGGTGTCTATGAGTTCCCGGCACAGATACATGGCAATCTGTCGGGGAAATACGATCTCGGCGTTGCGCTTCTGTCCCAGGATGTCCTTGGTGGAAATGCCGAAATGTTCGGCTACCGTCTGAATGATGATCTCCGGCGTCAGTTCCCGTTTGCCGTCGGGAGAAATCATATCCCGCAGGGCATCCTTGGCCAGATCCAGGTTGATCTCTTTCTGCTCCAGCTTGGACATGGCGATGAGCTTGTTCAGGGCTCCCTCCAGCTCCCGGATGTTGGACTTGATGTTGGTGGCGATGTACTGGATGACCTCGTCATCGATGTTGTAGCCGTCCAGCTCCTCTTTTTTCCGTAAGATTGCCATTCTCGTCTCATAGTCAGGCGATCCGATGTCTGCCAGCAGCCCCCATTCGAATCGGGTGGTCAGACGGTCTTCCAGCGTCTCCATATCCTTGGGCGGACGGTCGCTGGACAGCACGATCTGTTTTTTCAGGCCGTGCAGGTGGTTGAACGTATGGAAAAACTCTTCCTGGGTGGACTCTTTTCCTATAATAAACTGCACGTCGTCGATGAGCAGTACGTCGATGTTGCGGTACTTGTCCCGGAAATTGTTCATGGCCGCGGAATTACCGTTACGGATGGAGTCGATGAGCTCGTTGGTGAACACCTCGGAGGTGACATACAGCACCCGGGCCTCGGGATTCGTCTCCAGGATATAGTGGGCGATGGAATGCATCAGATGGGTCTTCCCCAGTCCTACGCCTCCGTACAGGAACAGCGGATTGTACAGTTCCCCGGGGGTCTCGGCCACAGCCAGCGCCGCTGCATGGGCGAAGGTATTGTTCTTGCCCACCACGAAGGTGTCGAAGGTGTAACGGGGGTTCAGGCCCGCCCGCTCGATATTTTCATTGGAAACCGGTGTGTGGACAGCCTTTTCCTCATGGATCCTGTCCAGATTTTTCTCCAGGACAAAGCTGATCTCATAATGATGGCCGGTCAGCTCCTCGGTCACCACCTCCAGAAGCTGTTTATATTTGCGCAGAAGGATCTGAATGGTCTGTTCATTCTGCGAAGGAACGATGACAGTGACCGTATCCTCGCTGACATCGTATACTTTCAGCGGAACCAGCCAGGTGTTGAAGGATACCTCCGTTAAAAAATATTCATTTTTGACCTTTTCAATGATCTCTTGCCATAATTCTCTGACTGTGTTCATATTGATATTCACTCCAATTTTGTTTACAAAATGTCTCAATTTATATTTTACGACAAAAAGAATAATTAAGCAAGATTCGAGTGGGGATATTTTCACACTTCTGTGGATAACTTTGTGGAGACGGTGGAATAACCGGTTGACATATCGCAAGGATACACGAAAAAATGTGTATAAGTCGAAAAATGGGGATAATTTCCGGAAAGCCTGAAAATAAAGGGCTTAAGAGGCATTAATAACAAATTATACACACGGTTTACCCCAAGTTATCAACAAGTTTTCCACAAAATGTGGATAACATTATGTCACCTACTTGTCCACAGAGAAAGTCGTCCACATCCGTGGATAAATCAAAAACGGAAAAAATACAAGGAATTACTTGACTTTATAGCGTTTTGTCCATATAATTGAAATAGCGTTTTTTAAGAAAAGGAGGTGCCAGAGAGTTATGAAAATGACATTTCAGCCGAAGAAAAGACAGCGCGCGAAAGTTCATGGATTCCGTTCCAGAATGAGCACTGCTGGTGGAAGAAAAGTTTTAGCAGCAAGAAGAGCAAAAGGAAGAAAGAAATTATCCGCATAGGCCGCATGTATGTGGCCTTTTCTTCTATGCCGGAGAAAAGGAAGATTGTATGGAATTCACAGAATCCCTCAGGAAAAATAAGGATTTTCAGGCTGTTTATCGAAAAGGCCATTCCTGTGTGAACAAGTATCTGGTGATGTACGTCATGGACAACCAGTCAGAAAAGAATCGTTTAGGGATATCGGTAAGCAAGAAGGTGGGCAACAGCGTTGTCAGACACCGGTTAAAGAGGCTTATCAGGGAGAGCTACCGGCTGCACGAACAGGAATTCCAGACGGGGCTCGATATTGTAGTTGTTGCGAGAGTTTCTGCGAAGGACAGAGACTATGCACAGATCGAAAGTGCTTTGTTACATTTGGGAAAGATTCGTAAGATTGTAAAAGAGATGAAGCGGGAAGATGATGAAGCGGATATTAATCGCCATGATTAAGTTTTACAGAAAGAATATATCTCCCATAAAAGGACCGTTCCATTGTATTTATATTCCGACCTGTTCCCAGTACGGAATAGAGGCCATTGAGAAGTATGGAGCGTGCAAAGGACTGTATTTGACAATAAGAAGGGTATTGAGATGTCATCCATTCGCCAAGGGTGGATATGATCCGGTTCCGTAGAGGAGGTTTTTTAATTGCCAGCGTATGTATTGACGCAGTATCAGGGAATGATTTTGGGCCCCATCGCAAAGGTGTTGGGCTATATTATCAATGCCATCTATAATTTCCTGGAAGTTATAGGCATTCCGAATATCGGATTGAGCATTATTTTGTTTACGGTCATCGTAAACGTGCTGATGATCCCGCTGACCATCAAGCAGCAGAAGTTCCAGAAGATGACAGCCAAGATGAACCCGGAGTTACAGGCTGTTCAGAAGAAATATAAGAATAAGAAAGACACCGTTTCCATGGAGAAGATGAATGATGAGATGAATGCCATCTATGAGAAGTATGGCGCGTCTCCCACAGGCGGATGCCTGCCGCTGATCATTCAGATGCCGATTCTGTTCGCGCTGTTCCGTGTGATTAACAATATTCCGGCCTACATCACCAATGTGAAGGCCATGTTTACCGGTCTTGTGACATCCGTATCGAATGTTGCCGGTTTTGAAGAGATTATGCAGGCGTTTGTCAAGGACAACGGCATCCGCGCATCTCTGGATTTTACCACTGCAGAGACAACGAAGAATACGCTGATCGATGCTTTTTACCTGTTCAAGGATTCTGACTGGACCAAGTTCGAGAGCATGTCTGAGTTCTCCGGTCTGACGAGTGAGATCACAGATCTGAAGATGAACCTGTCTCACGTGACGAATTTCCTCGGACTGAACATCACGAATACGCCCTGGGATATGATCAAGGCGGTTGTGGCAGGCGGTTCCATTCTGCTGGCTATCGGTGCACTGATGATCCCGGTTCTCTCTGCACTGACCCAGTGGCTGAACACAAAACTCATGGGTACTGCTTCCAATACACCGGCATCACCGGATGATGTGACGGCAAATATGACCAAGTCCATGAACACCACCATGCCGCTGATGTCCGCATTTTTCTGTCTGACCTTCCAGATCGGTCTTGGTCTGTACTGGATCGCCAGCTCGGCTGTGCGGTGTGTGATCCAGGTGATCATGAATAAGATCTTCGATAAGGTAGACGTGGAAGACCTGATCGCCAAGAATGTAGAGAAGAATAATAAGAAGAAGGCAAAGCGCGGATATGAGGGCAACCAGATTTCCGAGGCAGCCAACAGAAATGTGCGTAAGATCGACGAGCCCAAGCAGGCGAAGGCAATCTCCCAGGAGAACGAGGAGAAGGTACAGAATGCTTATAATCAGGAAGTAAAAGCCGGAAGCATCGCCGACAGAGCACGTATGGTACAGCGTTTTAACGAGAAGAATAAGAAATAAGGGGGACGGGGCAAGATGGATTTTATTGAGATCAGTGCAAAAACCGTAGATGATGCGATCACAGAAGCGTTGGTAAAGCTTGGAACGACAAGTGATAAGATAGAATATGAAGTCCTGGAAAAAGGAAGCACCGGATTCCTTGGTTTTAACAGCAAGCCCGCAGTCATCCGTGCAAGAAAGAAATATTCCATGACAGACAGTGTCAGAGAGTTCCTGGGCGGTGTGTTCCGCTGCATGAACTTGGAAGTCGAGATCGACATGAAGTATGATGAGGAGAATCAGACACTGGATATCGACCTGAAGGGCAATGATATGGGCGTTCTCATCGGTAAGAGAGGACAGACACTGGATTCTCTGCAGTATCTGGCAAGCCTGGTTGCCAACAAGGAGAGCGAGAGCTATATCCGTGTGAAGATGGATACCGAAGATTACCGGAACCGTCGGAAGACCACACTGGAGAACCTGGCGAAGAACATCGCTTATAAAGTAAAGAGAACGAGAAAGCCGGTAACACTGGAGCCGATGAATCCCTATGAGAGAAGGATCATCCATTCTGCACTGCAGAATGACCGTTATGTGTGCACACACAGCGAAGGAGAGGAGCCTTACCGTAAGGTCGTGATCACACTGAAAAATGAGGACCGGGAGCCACGGACAGGTTACAGAAGAGACAGAGGAAGATATGGCAGCCGGGACAACCGTTACAGAAGTCGTGACAGAGAGAACAGAGAAGAGAGATTTGTCAGAGAAGAAAAACCAAAAGAGGATAAAGAAGATTAAGTATTCCGAATGATAAAGGAGGGTCTGCTGCAAAATGTATCGAGGCTATTTACATTTTGTGCAGGCCCTTTTCTCTGAATATGGACAGGTGCCTGTGCATATAAGAATGTTTTTAAATGTTGTGATAAGAATGAGAGCGTAGAACGGGAAAGGAGGATTCGGATGGAGATCATGGAGGATACCATTGCCGCCATCGCTACGGCGGTGTCAGAAGCCGGCATCAGCATCGTGCGGATCAGCGGCAAACAGGCCATTGAGACAGCTGCCCGGATTTTCCGTTCCGGGAAGAAGGATTTTGTGCTGGAGGAGCAGCCGTCCCATACGATCCATTATGGGTTTATCTATGATGGGGAAGAACGGGTGGACGAGGTGCTGCTTCTGCTCATGAAAGGCCCCCACAGCTATACAGGGGAGGATACGGTGGAGATCGACTGCCATGGCGGCGTCTATGTGACGAGGCAGATCCTGGAGACGGTGATCCGACATGGCGCCCGGCTGGCAGAGCCGGGGGAATTCACGAAGCGGGCATTTCTGAATGGAAAGATGGATCTGACCCAGGCGGAGGCGGTGGGAGAGATCATTTCTTCCCGGAATGCCTATGCGCTGCACACGTCAGTGGAACAGTTAAAAGGTTCGGTAAAAGAGGCCATCGGCAATTTTCGAAAGGAAATCCTCTATCATCTGGCGTTCATCGAATCGGCGCTGGATGACCCGGAGCATATCAGCCTGGACGGTTATGCAGAGACGCTGGGCGGCGTGGTGAATAAGCTTCGCGGGCAGATGCAGCGGCTCATTGCTACCTTTGACAATGGCAGAATGTGCCGGGAAGGCATCCGCACAGTGATCATCGGCAAGCCAAACGCAGGAAAATCGTCCCTCATGAATGTGCTGGTGGGGGAGGAGCGGGCCATTGTCACCGATGTGGCGGGAACGACCCGGGATACGCTGGAGGAGCAGATCCAGATCAACGGCATCAGCCTGAATATCATCGATACCGCGGGTATCCGCAAAACCGAGGATACGGTAGAGAAGATCGGTATCCAGCGGGCAGTGGCGTCCATGGAGAAAGCCGATCTGATCCTGTATGTGGCGGACGGTTCGGTGCCGTTAAATGAAAGTGATGAGGAGATCATAGATCTGATCCGGGACAGAAAGGCCATCGTGCTTCTGAATAAGACCGATCTGGAGACAGTGGTAACCGAAGAGGATTTGCGTGCCCGGGTGGGCGCGCATCCGGTACTTTCCATCTCGGCCAGAGAGGAGAAGGGTATTGATCAGCTGGAAGAGGTGTTAAAAGACCTGTTTTTCCAGGGAGAGATTTCCTTTAACGACCAGGTATGCATCACCAACCTGCGGCAGAAGCGGCTGCTGGAGGAGAGCCTGGCGGCCCTTGACCGGGTAGAGGAAAGCCTGCAGATGGGCATGCCGGAGGATTTCTATTCCATTGACCTGATGGATGGCTATGAGAAACTGGGCAGGATCACCGGGGAAGCGGTGGATGACGACCTGGCAGATGAGATTTTTGCAAAATTTTGTATGGGAAAATAAGAGGATACACAAAAAAGAAGGAGAATAAAATGTCACAGAAATATGATGTTGTCGTGATAGGCGCCGGTCATGCCGGCTGCGAGGCCGCGCTGGCCAGTGCCAGACTGGGGCTTGAGACAATCATGTTTACCGTCAGTGTGGAGAGTATTGCGCTCATGCCCTGCAATCCCAATATCGGCGGAAGCTCCAAGGGACATATCGTCCGGGAGATCGATGCGCTGGGCGGCGAGATGGGCAAGAATATTGACCGCACCTTTATCCAGTCCAAGATGCTGAACGTGTCCAAAGGGCCTGCGGTGCATTCCCTGCGTGCTCAGGCGGACAAGGCGGAGTACAGCCGCAGCATGCAGGAGGTGCTGCAGCATACCGATCACCTGACCATCAAGCAGGCAGAGGTGACGGATATCCGTGTGGAAGACGGGCGGGTCACCGGCGTGCGGATCCATACCGGGATCGAGTATGACTGTCGTGCGGTGGTGATCTGTTCCGGCACGTATTTGCGGGCCCGCTGCCTGTGTGGGGAGACCATCACGTATACCGGCCCCAACGGGCTGATGGCGGCCAATCATCTGACGGATTGCCTGAAAAATCTGGGTATCGAGATGTTCCGGTTCAAGACAGGCACACCGGCCCGGATGGATGCCAGAACCATTGATTTTTCCAAAATGGAGGAGCAGAAGGGAGACGAACACATCCGTCCGTTTTCTTTTTCCAACGATCCGAAGGATATCCAGCGGGAGCAGGTGTCCTGCTGGCTCACGTATACGAATGAGAAGACCCATGAGATCATCCGGTCGAACCTGGATCGGTCCCCTATCTATGCGGGGATCATCGAGGGCATTGGCCCCCGGTACTGTCCGTCCATTGAGGATAAGGTGGTAAAATTCGCTGACAGGAACCGGCATCAGGTATTCATTGAGCCGGAGGGCGAGCACACCACAGAGATGTATGTGGGCGGCATGTCCAGTTCTTTGCCGGAGGATGTGCAGGAGCAGATGTATCATACCGTTCCGGGGCTGGAGCATGCGAAAATCGTGCGAAACGCCTATGCCATCGAGTATGACTGCATCAATGCCAGACAGCTGAATCCCACGCTGGAATTCAAGAAGATCAGGGGATTGTTCAGTGCGGGACAGTTCAACGGCAGCTCCGGCTATGAGGAAGCCGCCGGACAGGGACTGATCGCAGGCATCAATGCGGCGCTGAAAACGCTGGGCAGGGAGATGATCACCCTGGATCGCTCGGAGTCCTATATCGGCGTGCTCATCGATGATCTGGTGACGAAAGAAAACCATGAGCCTTACCGGATGATGACTTCCCGGGCGGAATATCGTCTGCTGCTTCGACAGGATAATGCGGATCTTCGTCTCATGGATATCGGTTACCAGGTGGGGCTGATCTCGGAAGAACAGCACGCCCGTCTGGAGGAAAAACGGGCGCAGATTGACCGGGAGATAGAGCGGCTTTCTCATGTGAATATCGGCACTTCCGAGAAGGTACAGCAGCTGCTGGAAAGCTGCAATACCCAGAAGCTGCAGTCCGGCACCACGCTGGCAGAGCTGATCCGGCGGCCGGAGCTGAACTATGAGGTGCTGTCCCCCATCGACGAGGATCGGCCGGAGCTTCCCTGGGATGTGAAAGAACAGGTTGACATAAATCTGAAATATGACGGGTATATCAAACGGCAGCTGAAGCAGGTGGAGCAGTTTAAGAAGCTGGAGAAGAAGAAAATCCCGGAGGATATTGATTATGATGCCATCAAGAGCCTGCGCATTGAGGCAGTGCAGAAGCTGAAGCTGTTTCATCCGGTATCCATTGGCCAGGCGTCCCGGATCTCAGGTGTATCGCCTGCCGACATATCGGTACTGCTCGTTTACTTAGAACAATTAAGGAGGAAATAGAAGATGAATAAGGAAGAGATTATCAAGTTTAAAGAGGGACTGGATCAGCTGAATATCTATCTGTCCGAGCATCAGTATCTGCAGTTCCGTCAGTTCTTTGATATGCTGGAGGAAAAGAATAAGGTCATGAATCTGACAGCCATCACCGATGGTGTGGAAGTGGTACAGAAGCATTTTATTGACAGCCTGACCATTGTAAAGTCTCATGATATGATGGAGGTGGACAGTGTGATCGATATCGGCACCGGTGCCGGATTTCCGGGTATTCCCATCAAGATTGCATTCCCTCATCTGGAGATGATCCTGGTGGATTCCCAGGAAAAGAGAGTAAACTTTGTCAATGAAGTGATCGATGCGCTGGGGCTGACAAAGATCCGCTGCATTCACGGTCGGGCGGAGGATCTGGCCCATGAGAAGGATTTCCGGGAAAAATTTGATCTGTGTGTTTCCCGTGCTGTGGCCAATCTGGCGGTGCTGGCTGAATACTGCATGCCGTTCGTCAAACCGCAGAAGGGAAGCTTCGTGGCATATAAATCCGGCAATATGAATGAAGAGCTGACCGGTGCCAGAAATGCCATCAATATGCTGGGTGGTGAAGTGAAGCAGGAGATCGCCTTCTTCCTGCCGGATACGGATATTCCCCGTTCTCTCATCTGGGTGGAGAAGCTGATGAGAACCCCGCAGATGTATCCGAGAAAAGCAGGGACTCCGTCCAAGAGTCCGCTGGAGTAAATCGTTGTGTGTGCGCTGCGAGCCGTACTTGCGATATCGATGATAATGTGTTGTGTATGGTTTGTTGCGTAATAGATCTGAAATAGAAAAAGAGCATCGAGGACAGAAATTGTCTTTGATGCTCTTTTTAAAAAATCTTTCTTTTTAGAAGAAAATCTCAATCTGCTTTAACAGACGATCCTGTCCGTCTACCTGGCTGTATTTCTTGGAGTAAGGAATCTCGTAGGTCTCAATGGCTGGATTGGTCTCGCAGTAATAAGCCAGGATGGCTTCCTTATCCGGGTTTTCCTCTCCAACGATCAGATAAATGCTGTTGTCGATGGCATGAAGCGCTTTCGTAATGTTGATATTGACAAAATGGCTCTTCAGACTTGCCATCAGGCATTTGCCGCCCAGTTCATTGGTGTGAGCATTCTCTGCATAGATCTTCGGCAGTTCGTGATTGATATAGCAGGGAGAGAAGTATGTCTCTTCCAGTCTCTTTAAAATATGCCGTCTGCTGTACAGAATATTGTAGAGCAGTGTGCCAACGATCGGGAGTTCCAGCAGCTTCCGCAGCATACGGGAACTGCCCTTGGGCATGCGGGATATCTGGGAAGCCGTCTCCGGATTCAGAATCATGATCTTGCGGAACAGAGAATCCTCCATATTGCAGGCCATGATGACAAAAGAAGAAGCGTTGCCGGAAGCAATGATATCTGTCTTCTGTCCGATGACATTTCTGATAAAATCAGAAATCAACTGCACATAAAGATAATTTGTATAAGTGATCTGCGGTTTATCGGATTTGCCGCAGCCCAGCAGATCTAATACATAAACGGTATGGTTTTCAACCAGTTTACCCATCAGGTATTTCCATTCCGCAGAGGAAGCAGCAGCGTCCAGCGTATGAACGAGAAGGAGTGGTGTACCGCTTCCTTCTTTCTTATAGAAAATCTTTCCAAATCTCCAGTCATAATATTCTCCCTCGTCCTCATCCAGATAATGATCGGAGGTGGCGAGTTTACAGAGAATGCGGTTGGTTATTGTGATGGCAGCCAGTGTGGAGGCTGTGAGTGTTGCAATGAGCGTAAGAACCTTTTTCTTTTTCATCAGGATAACCTTCTTTTCTTTTTAGTTTGTAAACTTGTAGCCATTAACGTTTGAAACTACATGATCGTATTTTCGTGATGACTGATCACAAGTTTTCGTTTGCTGATTCTAGTATAAGCTATCCCGGGGAGGAAAACAAGAACCAAAAATCTTAAGAAATATGCTTACACGAAAAGGCAAGTGAACTGTAAAGAATGTTTCACGTGAAACATTCAGTGGCTGTCAACTGGGAGAATGCATAAAAAGTCAGAAAAAAATAAGAAAATGTTTCACGTGAAACATATGGATTATGAAACGCTAAGATGCTATAATAAATCAGTAAAGAAAAAGAAAGGAAGCCAAGTAGATGGGAAGAACGATTGCGATTGCTAATCAGAAGGGCGGCGTCGGTAAAACAACAACGGCGATCAACTTATCGGCTGCATTAGCAGAAAAGGGAAAGAAAGTTCTTACGATTGATTTGGATCCGCAGGGAAATACAACAAGTGGACTGGGAATTGACAAAAATAATTGTAAATATACCGTATACGAATTGATGCTGGATGAATGTTCGATTAAACAGTGTATTCGTTCCAATATTTATGATAATCTTTGCCTGATCCCTTCTAATGTAAATCTTTCCGCAGCGGAGATCGAACTGATCGGCGTAAAGGACAAGGAATATATTTTGAAAAATGAGGTGGAGTGGATAAAAGATGATTTCGACTATATCATCATTGACTGCCCGCCGTCACTGAATATGCTGACTGTCAACGGCATGACGACAGCAGACAGTGTGATCGTGCCGATCCAGTGTGAATATTACGCACTGGAAGGATTATCACAGTTATTACATACGATCAATCTGGTAAAGGAACGCCTGAATCCAAGATTAACCATTGAAGGCGTTGTCTTTACGATGTATGATGCAAGAACGAACCTGTCCCTGCAGGTGGTGGAAAATGTGAAAAACAATCTGAATCAGCAGATTTATAAGACCATCATTCCCAGAAATGTAAAGCTGGCAGAAGCCCCCAGCTATGGCCTTCCTATTACGATATATGATGGAAAATCAGCCGGTGCAGAAAGCTACAGACAGCTGGCACAGGAAGTCATCCAGCATGAACTGTAACACAGAAGAGCAGAAACAAAGAATAAAGAAAAGAGGAGCAATATGGCAGTAGCAAAAAGGAAAGGCCTTGGAAAAGGCCTGGACTCTCTGATCCCGAAGGCGGATGTCATTCCGACAGCAGCGCCGACGGAGCAGGAAAATAAACCGAATACCTTTGTGAAAATTTCCAGAATAGAGCCAAACAAGGATCAGCCACGAAAGAACTTCGATGAGGATGCGCTGCAGGAACTGGCAGAATCCATCAAACAGTTTGGTGTGATCCAGCCGCTGATCGTACAGAAACGGGATGATTTCTACGAGATCATCGCCGGGGAACGCCGCTGGCGGGCAGCCAAAATTGCCGGATTGAAAGAAGTGCCGGTCATCATCAAGGATTACACGGATCAGGAGATCGTGGAGATTTCTTTGATTGAAAATATTCAGAGAGAAGACCTGAACCCCATTGAGGAAGCGTTTGCCTACAAGCGTCTGCTGGAGGAGTTCCACTTAAAGCAGGACGAGGTGGCAGAACGGGTGTCCAAGAGCCGTACCGCAGTGACTAACTCCATGCGTCTGCTGAAGCTGGACGGAAGAGTACAGCAAATGGTCATTGATGAGATGATCACGACGGGACATGCCAGAGCAATCCTTGCCATTGAGGACAAGGAGCTGCAATACCAGACAGCTGTCCGGGTATTTGATGAGAAGCTGAGCGTGCGGGAGACCGAAAAGCTGGTGAAAAAGATCGGCAAGGAGCAGACGGCTGCAGCCGAAGAGCCGGAACCGATCAAAAATGATTTCATTTACCGGGATATGGAAGAGAAGATCAAAGGTATCTTCGGTACCAAGGTAAGTGTCAGCCATAAGAAAAACAACAAAGGAAAAATAGAAATTGAATATTATTCTAATGATGAGTTAGAACGAATCTACGATTTAATCACTTCTATTGCAAAAAACTAGTACAGAAACCAAGGAGGAATAAATGGTGAACAGCCCATTATTAGAATTATTGGGAATCGACCCGGCGATCATCTTCGGGGTACTTTTCCTGTTGGTACTCATTTTATTGATTTTACTCATTGTGACCATGACAAAGCTTGGACGGACGAACCGCAGACTGGACGGTTTTATGCGGGGAAAAGATGCGGAGAGCCTGGAAGAGACCATGCTGGATATCATTTCCGAGATCGAGCGGCTGAAATCTTCCGATATGCAGAAGCGCAGAGATATCAAGCGGATCAATGATAACCTGATGATCACCTATCAGAAGCAGGGCATCATCAAGTACGATGCCTTCAACGAGATGGGCGGAAAACTCAGTTTTGCCATGGCGCTGCTGGACAAGAACAACAATGGATTTATCATCAATTCCATTCACAGCAGAGAAGGCTGCTATACATACATCAAGGAGATTGTCAAGGGTGAATCCTACATTTTGCTGGGTGAGGAAGAGCGGCAGGCGCTGGAAAAAGCCATTGATGAGGAAGATCTGATGGATGACCTGAAGGAATTCAAGAAGCTGGACAAGAAGAGCGCTGCAAAGGACGATGAAGAGTAAAAAAGTCGGAGAAAACCGTAAAACAGCGGCACAGACAGCGACGAAACCCTTGAAAATCGCGGAATACAGGAATATAATGAAAAGAAGATCTCGCACAGAGAAAACAGGAGGAAATCATGTTAGACATTAAATTTTTAAGAGAAAATCCCGATATTGTAAAACAGAACATTAAAAATAAATTCCAGGATCAGAAGCTGGGTCTGGTGGATGAAGTCATCGAGCTGGATGCAGAGAAGAGAAAGACACAGCAGGAGGCAGACCAGCTGCGTGCAGACAGAAAGAAGATTTCCAAAGAGATCGGCGCACTAATGGGCCAGGGCAAAAAGGAAGAGGCAGAGCAGTTGAAGAACCAGGTCAATGCGGATGCCGAGAAGCTGGAGCAGCTGTCCGAGAAGGAAAAAGAGCTGGATGAGAAAATCCTCAAGATCATGATGACCATCCCGAACATCATCGATCCCAGCGTACCCATCGGAAAGGATGACAGCGAGAACGTGGAGATCGAGAAATTCGGTGAGCCGGTAGTTCCTGATTTCGAGATCCCTTACCATACAGAGATCATGGAGAAATTCAACGGCATTGATCTGGACAGCGCAAGAAAGGTTGCCGGAAACGGTTTCTATTACCTGATGGGAGACATAGCCCGCCTGCATTCCGCAGTCATCGCTTATGCGAGAGATTTCATGATCGACAGAGGCTTTACCTATTGTGTACCGCCGTTTATGATCAGAAGCAACGTGGTGACCGGCGTCATGAGCTTTGCAGAGATGGATGCCATGATGTACAAGATTGAGGGCGAAGACCTGTACCTCATCGGTACCAGTGAGCACTCCATGATCGGTAAATTCATCGACACCATCATTCCGGAGGAGGAACTGCCGAAGACACTGACCAGCTACTCCCCCTGCTTCCGGAAAGAGAAAGGTGCCCACGGCATCGAGGAGCGCGGCGTTTACCGGATCCATCAGTTCGAGAAACAGGAAATGATCGTTGTCTGCAAGCCGGAAGAGAGCAAGATGTGGTTCGATCGTCTGTGGCAGAACACCGTAGATCTGTTCCGCTCCATGGACATTCCGGTGCGTACCCTGGAGTGTTGCTCCGGTGACCTGGCAGACCTGAAGGTGAAATCCATCGACGTGGAGGCATGGTCCCCGAGACAGAAGAAGTACTTTGAGGTAGGAAGCTGCTCCAACCTGGGTGATGCACAGGCAAGAAGACTGAAGATCCGTGTCAACGGCAAAGACGGCAAGTACTTTGCACATACCTTAAACAACACAGTGGTTGCTCCGCCGCGTATGCTGATCGCATTCCTGGAGAATAATCTGCAGGCAGACGGCAGCGTTCGCATTCCGGACGTTCTTGTTCCTTACATGGGCGGCAAGACAGAGATCCGGTAAGAGGGAAAGCAGCACTGTTCACAGAATGGTGAAAATGAATGCATAAATATCTGAGAGCGATTGGTTTCAGCGGCGTTTCGGACAATGATGAACTCCGGAAGCTGCTGGAGCTCTCCGTAGAACATAACGATGCGGAGAATATTTTTGATGAGCCGGACAAAAAGAAATACGGAGAGTTGAAGAAAGCGTTCGCTCCGGGGCTGGGCATTTGTTCCAGAGGCCAGGTTCAGAAAGAATATTTTGAATTTGAATATTATTATCCCTATCTGGAAGGAAGAGGCGTCACCACCTTTGAGGATGTCTATGTGGAGCGCCAGGCGGAGAAAGAATGCTACATTGGCGCCTGCGATGATAACCGGGTAGGCGTGACGATTATTTTCTATCTGCAAAACATGGTGGAATATCTGCAGGTGTGCGGCACACAGCCGGGGAACCGTCATAAGAGTTCCCTGACCTTGAGCGCCCTTTCTGTAGATGGGAAAATTATTTTGCCCGTGAGCAAAAATCAGGAACAGGTGCGGCAGGACAGAGAAGATTCCCGGAACCGGACAAAACTCATCGAGAAAGCCCGCAAGGGGGACGAGGAGGCCATGGAAAGCCTCACGCTGGAGGACATTGACACCTATTCCATGATTTCCAGGAGAATTGTCCACGAAGACCTGTTTACCATTGTGGATACTTACTTCATGCCCTATGGGATGGAGTGTGATAAGTATTCCATTCTGGGAGAGATCCTGGAAGTAGAGATGCGCAAAAACGAGGTCACAGAGGAAGAAATCTGCGTGATGAAGCTTTCCTGCAACGAGCTGGTCTTCGATGTGTGTATCAACCAGAAGGATCTCTTGGGAGAGCCGATGCCCGGCAGACGGTTCAAGGGAACCATCTGGCTGCAGGGGAAGATCAATTTCCTGTAAAAAATCTGATCGGATCTAAAAAGAGTTATGTAAACTGAGACCGGGAAAGGGTTGACGAACGGTTTCGGAATGCATATAATAAAAAAGGCAGATTTTCTGTAGCCTGGCAGGATAGTGCACTCGCCTTCTGATGTAGAACCATGACGGAACTCTTTTGAAGAAAAAGGGTAGCGTTCGAGGGTCACTTGGGAAGTGAAATCTGAAAAATCAGAAGAGATAAGTACTGGATAGTTCATCACAGAAGTGATAGAATTATAAATGATGGCAGCCGGAGCCAGAGGGTCGAAAAAGCCCGGAAATACGGCATTTGTCTCCTTAGTTAAATGGATATAACGGGGTCCTCCTAAGACTCTATTGTAGGTTCGATTCCTATAGGAGACGCTTATTTTAAGCAGTAATGCTTGAAAAAGTCATTGCTGCTTTTTTTGTGTCTTGGGTGGAAATTTCCACCCGGAATTGAAAAAACAGAAGGATTTCATCCACCCAAAATAAGATTTTGCCACCCATTTGAAAATTATGATTTTCCACCCGGATGTGTGGCATATGGCGTAGGGAAGAAAAAGGGTTGTCAATGGATGTAAATTTGGTTTTCTTGTCTGTACGATTCAGACCTGAGAAAGATAGATGCTCAGATTAGATGTAACAAGTCTAGTCTGGGCATTTTTTCGTCCAGGAGAAAAGGAGGATTCATGGAAGTACGAAAAGAAGATCAAAGAGATCAGGATGAAAAAGTCGTTGAGATAGAAATTGAACGACTCAGGGATTTTAAAAATCATCCATTTAAGGTACAGGCAGATAGTCAGATGAAAGAGTTACAGGAATCCATAAAGAAATATGGGATTCTTAATCCGCTGATCGTGAGACCGAGACCGGAAGGATTTTATGAAATCATTTCAGGTCACAGAAGAAAGTATGCAGCACAGCAACTGAAATATACAAAGGTCCCTGTCATTATCAGATACATGATTGAGGAGGATGCCATTATTTCAATGGTAGATGCCAATTTACAGAGGGAGCGGATTTCACCGAGCGAAAAAGCATTTGCTTATAAGATGAAATATGATGTGCTCAAGAGAAAGGCCGGTAGACGAAAATGTAGCCAGGTTGACTATCTGACCGGGAAAAAGAGTGTGGAGGTCATAAGCGAAGAATGTGGGGACAGTCCCAAGCAGGTGCAGAGATATTTGAAACTTACCAAACTGATTCCAGAACTTCTTGAAAAAGTGGATGACGAAACAATGGGATTTACGATAGCTGTGGAACTGGCATCATTAACCGAAAAAAATCAGAAGACTGTGCTGGATGCAATGGAGAGTACATTGGGAACACCAAATCTGTCCCAGGCAATCAGAATCAAAAAATTACAGGAAAACGGAAACTTTAGTCAGGAAAAGATAGAGGAGCTTTTAAGCGAGATTAAGCAGAAAGATATTGACCGGGTGGTTTTCAAAAATGAGCAGTTATACAGGTATTTTCCATCCTATTACACTGCTGAACAGATGAAAAGAGAAATACTGACACTATTAAAAATCAATATGACATTTGAATAATGGGAGGAAAACGTATGTGTAGAGTAATTGCAGTAGCAGGATTAGAGCAGAGTATGCAAAAGATATTCGCTGATATCATCACAGAGGTCAGCAGCATTGCCTGCTGGGTGTATGTGGAGAAATATATGCATCATAAATCTTTGCAGGAAATGCTGGCAGAACGGAAGGATGTAGATAAGTTTGTTTTTGCAGTAGATACATTATTTGAGCAATTCTCAGAAACAGAAGAACAGTGAAGTTAGTGAAACGTGGAGATCGAGATCCATATTTTATGAGTTATATTTGATCTCGTTTGTTAAAATAAAAATGTTGGAAAATCGAACAGAAGTGTTGACTTTTCTATCAAACAAAGCTATTCTAATACGGAAGGAGGTAAAAACAATGAAAAACATATCTGAAAAATTGAAGGATGCAAGACAGCGTTTAGGCTTTTCACAGGAATATGTGGCAAATTGTCTGGGAATTGGTCGCTCAGCTATTACTCAAATTGAGCTTGGAAACCGGAAAATTACATCGGATGAAATTCAAAAATTCTGCCAGCTTTATCATGTTTCAGCGGATTACCTTCTCAATCAGGAATCTCTCGAATCCAAGCAGGTTGTATTTGCCCGTGGATTTGAAGAGTTAAATGAGAATGATCAGCAGGAAATCCTGAATTTGATTGCCTTCAAGAAGTCTATGGCAGGTCTTTAAGGGGGAGTTTAATGCTGGATAAAGAAATACTGAATCAATACCGAAATGATGTCCAGGGACTGGCAAGGTACTTTTCAGAAAAGTACTTTAAAGAGCATGAAAAGGTGTTTCCGATTAATCCTTTTCAGGTTTTAACAGACCTGGGTATTCATTTTGTATTTAGAAATTTTGATAAAATGGAAGGTCTGTTTATGCCATCCACAGCGGATATGCCGATAGATTTGGTGGCAATTAATGCAAAAAGACCGATTACCCGACAGAGATTTTCAGCAGCGCATGAGTTGTGCCATTTTCTTAAAGATGCAGATACACAGTCAACATTTATGTGTGCTATTTCATCAAATGAATACAAAGAGAAATATGCGGAGTCTTTTGCTGCGTCTTTTCTTATGCCAGAGGATGAATTATGCGTTCAGATAGATAGCCTCCATCCTGGTGATGGTGAATTGACCTTTGATGATGTTCTCAAGATAGCTGATTATTTTGGTACAAGTTTTAGAGCCTGTTATTATCGAATCCGAAATTTATTTCCATATTTGATAGCTTATTATTCAAGCAAGGAATTGGGTAAATATAAGCCAGAAAAACGGCGGAGGGAACTGGGCTTTTCATACACAAAACTATATGAAGGTGTGTTTGATGCCTGGGAAGACATTTCACCAACGAATAGTCTTGAGTTTGCAAGGCGACTGTTTAAGAGTAAGTATGTTTATAATGATGCCCGTCTTGAAGGCGTCAAAACTACTTATGATGCAGCATCTGAGATAATTGAGGATCTGCAAGAGAACCGCCAGATAAGTGAGTACTGCACAGAGTCTTATGATGGCTTTTGCAATGTGGCAGGACATTCTGTGATGTACGATTTTATCTTTGAAACGGCATGTGACGGAAAAATTGATATTTATCAGTTGTCAACCTTGAATAAGAAATTATTTTCCTGTTGCCCAAATCCGGAATATGGAGGATCAACAAGAAAAGATAATGTCCTTGTTTTAGGTGCGAAATTTGAGACGGTGGATTGGCGGGATGTTATGCCGGAACTGATAAAGCTCAATGATAAGGTGTTGTTGCTTGAAAGTAAATCGAATCAGCTGAGCAGAAGCCAAATCATTGAATTAATTGCAGATATTCACCATAGGATCACGGTTATTCATCCGTTTCCAGATGGAAATGGGCGAACAAGCAGAGGGTTTATGATTAAAATGCTGATCCGCTATGGTATGCCACCGTTTTATATTGATGTTGAGAGAAAAGAAGAATATTATAATGCATTAGAAATTGCCGACAAAGAGAATGATTTCAATGCGTTGTATGAATATATTTTCAAAGCATTGATTAGAGCCCATGTTGAACTGGCGACCCGTCCGAAAACTATATAAGGTATCCAGAGTAAAAGCAAGAAAAAATACTGCATTTGCGGTCAATTTGTTATCGACAGTTGACCGCAAGCACGGTATAATAAATGTAGATTTAATAAGAAAACCAAATAATCATTACTGTAAAATGTCAGGTAATGGTAGTCATCA
>JAGTTR010000027.1 GCA_018223385.1 Oscillospiraceae bacterium Marseille-Q3528 | reverse complement strand
CATCTTTTTTAAGCACTTTTTTTATTCCATCTATCCATTTTAATTTTAAAGGATCTAACAAATATTTCCAATATATTGGAAAACATTCATTTTTATACACTGCATACAAGTCAAGAGACAAATCGTAGTCACTTATACCTAAAATGGTTTCAATAATCTCTGCATCCAAAAATTCTTTTTGTTTACTAAGACATGCAACCATCCTTTTTTGAAATCCAATCCCTTGTTTCCAAATATCTTCACATAAAGCAAATTTATTCCTAATGCTTATCAATGTGCTGCAACCTTCTAATTCTAAATCTGTAAACTCTGCAAACTTCTCAACAGAAATTGTATCTGCATATGCTTCAAGATATACTTCTACTTCATATTCTTCATCCTGATTTAATATCTGTTTAAATAGCAGCTTTGAGCCTAAAAAATCTGAATTATATCCTTGTGTTATCCAATACTTAATGTCGACTGCCGATGTATTTAACCATGCATTTTTAATAAAAAATGATATCGCTTCATTATAGTTCTCCGTTCCCAACCAATCGGAAAAGTACTGGTTACCATATAGTCTCATTATCTCATTACAAATCTTCTTTGTATCGCCAAAAATAGCCTCTGCCAGCTCTAATAATTTAATTAGGTTAGTATCGTTTGTATCTGCTTTTGCGCCTACATATAATTTTATAAAAGATGATAGATAATCATAATGTTTAAAATCTTCAGAAAATCCTTGCATAAATTTTCTAAAAGTGAGCATCCCATCCTTTTCTATATTGTCATAAATCTTTTTTACCCATAATGGATAGTTTTTAATAACAACTTTTTGTGTTGCCTCAAATGCTTTTTCACCTATAAGCATCTTACTTCTGGATATTTTGTGAGGAGCAATTTGAAATTGCATAATCTTTCCATCATATCCTCGAAGTGAAAAAGAGCCCGTGCAAAACGCAAAATTTTCCTCTAACAAATCATGTTGTGATAGAAACAAGAATATTAACTCAATCTCCAAATTTGTAGATGCATCATCAAATACTACTAAAGGAGCCTTGTTTCCCCATATACACCATATAAGATATTTTAGGTTATCTGCATCATATTCTACTTCATTGCAGTGTTGAACTTTTAGTGTCTGTCTATACTCTTCTAAATCACTATTCGATTCAGGTCTTCTAAACAGACTAATAACAGCCGGCGCTATCATTTTACTATTGCATGCCAAATCCTTTGCATTTATTATTATGGAATGAGTCCATACACACCCTGGTCTTTTCATTTCCTCTGCGTACCAGGTACATGCTAATACAATTCGTTCATCAGACAAACTATATCCGGTAAAATATCTCTCAAATCCTCCTATGAATTCGTTCCCTGACAAATCGCTCAACATAAGCATTTTTTTTCCATCTTGTTCTGGCAATTTACAAGATGTCTGTAATAGCCTATGTCCATTTGAATAACCGTGTAACGTCTGTTCAACGTAAAACTCATCAAGCATTTCATAATTCTCCTGACATTTCCAAAATAATTGAGGTTAAATCGCATGAATTTTCTTTCTTATCATTAATGATTTTAATGCGTTTTATCGGTTCTTCAATATCCAATAGTTTTTCACTTTCATCAATTTTTCCTCCCAACGCACTTACACCCCAAAGTTTTGTATGATATACATTTTTATTTGCCTGCAAATATTGCCATAGCATATTCATATGATTTTTTAAATATAAACCAACATTATTTTGTTCTATAGAATCGACTAAATCCCATGCCGAAAAAATGATGGCTAACTTGACATCTTTTTTTATATCTAGTATTGCTTGCAATAAATCTATCATTTGTACCTGCGTTGGATCATCCTCACTTGCTTTTCTTTCTTTCGGTTTTTGCCCTTCCGAACGATATTTCGGATCTATTTCGGAAATAAATTCTGAAGTATGGATATCGCTTACATTTACAAAATACAATATAGAATCAGCGTTTTCTATTTTCTGTTTCAATTTGCCTGAAATTTCTCTTTTATCATACATATCTCGAAACGTTTCCCCTGATAAATCCGGGAACTCCAATTCTAACTTTACATCATCATTATATAATAAAATAGTTAAATTTTCTTGTTCTTGTCCCATGACAGTTCTTCCTAACTTCTCCACCTCTAACCATTTTTTCTCAATTCCATGGAGATAATTTACATTTCCTGCCATTCTTTCTAAGGTTAAGTCTGTATGAACGTCTTTTTGGTTTATACTATGCCACAATGCAGCTAAAAATGTACTTTTACCTGCATTCGGTGCACCCATAATAAATAATTTTTTATTCATTTGCTACTCCCATTATATTTAAAAAATAATTTATCATACTCGGATAAATTTTCAAAATCCGTAAGCTTTTTGGGAACCCAACTGATATATTCTCTCTTCTTACACCATCTTTGTAATAATTCACTCAGTCCATAACCTACTTGTATGTCTTTTGCAGAACTTGGCATAGCTGCCACACAATAGTATTCTATATTTGCACTTAATTCTTCTAAGTAACCGTTGATTTGGTTTTTTGCTCTCTCAATTATTTCTGCGTAATTTTCCTCTTTAATCAATAAGTCATACTTACTAAATACAATTTGTAAAACACATCCCTCGCCAAGCACGCCTGAATCTAAGAATGTCCTTAATAACTGTATTATCTCACTCACAACACTATTCTTTGTTTTCTTATTACACAATTTTTCACCATCAATTATTCCTATAACGAAATCCGCTCTTTCAGCAAAACTAAATTCTTTTTTTACACTATCTACTTTTCCTATATTTTCCGAAAATGCCTCGCCTGATATATCCCAAAAAATTAGGTTAGTTGTTGCATCATTATCTCGGTTCCATAATCTCAAATGTAGGAATGTTGGTTCCTCATCCACTTTTGTACGTGGTGTATCTGGTAAACTACCTTTTGATTTAATTCTTGTATAATAAGCTCTTTGTTCAAACCCCTGCAAGCTCCTTGATCCTGCAAAATAATAATTTTCTACAGGTTTCTCTTGAAATAATTGATATAAGCTTGTCTCTATTGTAGTTTTGCCACTTGCAACCGGTCCTAGCAGCAATAACATCTTGGTGCTTTCTTTTGCTGCAATAGTATAAAATTTATCACGGCTAAGTGCCTCACCAGAATTAATCTGATATGTGTCTGGCAATGCAAGAGAGCTCCGTTCATCTTTGTCTGGTTCGTTTCCGATGTCTACCTTATCATTTAAAATATCATTAAAGTTATCTTGGCTTTCAATTTTTTCGACAGTATCCATTCTCTACCCTTTCAAACTAACAGTTGCTAATCATACATTCGAAATATATCAGTTCCGCCCATTTTCTCAACTCATATGTCTCATTATCGGAGTTAATTTTCCACTTCTTTTTATACGCAGGCACCCATGCTTTTTTTTCATCAACGGTCAACGATGCTTTTACAGCCGATAATATTGGCAGATTTCTTATGTCTGCTTCCTTGCAATAAGTTTTTTCTATCTGTTTTCTAATTTCTTCTGGCTGACTGTCTATAAACTCTGTTAAAGAAATTTCGGTTGTTTCTTTTTTACATTTGGTTAACATTTTATTTAAAAGTGAACTCGCCGCATATGGTCCTGGTATATCAACCAACTCTGCCAACTCTACCCCTAAAACCAAGGCTCCTTCAACATCGCTTATTTCGCTTAATGGTTTTTTTAGCAAATCGCTCCACTCGCCAACTACCCAACTTAATACCTCAACCTTTTCTTCACACAATTTATTTTTTTCAGCAAGTGAATTTGCGTAGCTAATGACCTTAATAAACTGATTCTTAATAGTCTTCAACAAGTCTACATTAGTTTGTGATGCAGTGGCAGGCTCATTTCCATCTTCATCCACCAGTTCGCTCTCCCAGTCTTCTTTCCAAGAAAGAATAGGGCATTCATCCATTTGCATATCCATTCTTGTCTGCGCTTCAATTATCTTGCTTGCAGTCTCAGACAGCTCCATAACTTTTCCTTCATAAAATGGTTCAAGAACTTTAATTGAATATGCAAGTTGAACATCTTGATTAGTATGAATCATGTTGAGCAAAGTGCATCCTGCTAAAATAGTTATCTCCTCTGCATTCTGTTCATCAAATGTCTTATCCTCTCCGTAAAAACAATTAATGAATTCTTCTTTAATTTCCGAGTCACATTCCAAATTGAAATACAGCCTTACAATTTCATTAATCTTAGCATATGAGCTAAACTCGTCCATAACGGCCTTTATTCCATTAATTCTGCTGTCTATTCGTTCATCTGTAATATCCATGCAAATTTTTTTATAATTATTAATAAAGACTTTTTCAAATTCCATTCTCTTTTTCTCCTTTTCTATAATTTTGCATAAATCAAGGTTTTCATTTGCTCTAAACAATTGTTGTCACGAGCATCTTGCAAAATTGATTCTATAATTTCTACATAACGTTTTCCAGCATATTCACTTCTTAACAATTTTAGTTCATTCAACACCTCATTTTGTTGCACATATGAGAGTTCAAAAAAATTATAAACTATATCCTTTTCAATATCTTGCCGTACCATAATATCGTCATTTTCTTCTGCAACGTCTTCATTCTTATTTTCTGAACCATCTTGCAAATTTCTCTTTCTCTTCTCATCAATATTAAGCGAATAGTCAAAGAAAATCTTTCCTTTGCTGCAACTTTTGTCATCACACAAAAATCTGTCTCTGTCTTTAGAAAGTACTCTTGGATATGCCTTTACTTTTATAATCCGATCACCATTAACACATTCACAATCAAAAGTTATCCAATTATATCCAGGCAACCAATCTGTGCCCCTCACTGGTTGCGTAGCACCTGCATTTATTACAAGTCTTTCTGGCGAGGCATCTATTGCTTGCTGGTGCATGTGTCCATATAGTTGGACATCTACGCGTTTATCTAATTTGGGTAGGATTTGATCTTTGAATTTCCAAAATATAGTAGGATGGTGACAGATTAATACCCATACCACATTTTCTTCATATGAAGGGATCTGATTTTGCCCAATGACCATTTTACGTGCATTTAATACATCCTGGTCATCCCCTCCATCATGATCCTTATGACTAGAAATAATACATGAATTCATTCCTAGCAATTTCAATTTCATATTATTATCTAACGGGAATTCCTCTGTCCAAACAATCCGGTTTTGGTCTATATTACAACCATACGACACTGCAAAATCATTATATTCACTAATCGGCTTGTATAACAAATCCGGACATGCCTCATCTGTAATATATTTTCCAAATGTATAATCGGCGTTATCTATCGTATTAGCTTCTTCAATTTCCGACTGAGCATTAAGAATTGAATTTGAATTTCTTATTAATGCTTGATTGACGTCGTGATTTCCCGGAACGCAATAGACACTTTTTTCATCTATTTCTAACTGCTCTGTCATTTCTTTTAAAAATTTTCTCGCAAAATCATACTCTTTTTTTTGCCCTGCAAATGCAATATCCCCGCCAACTAATATGCCTTTTATATTTTTTAGTGTTGATTTTGCATTTATCTTTATGTCCATCAGAATCGCATTTCTTAAATCTGCATCTATATCTACGCTACTACCACTTGTTTTTCGAAAATGAATATCCGATAAATGAATAAATGATATTTCCACCCCTTATCCTCCTAAGCTAATGGCAACATTCTTACCATATATTTGCAGTTCACACCTGGCTTTTTATGAATTTCCTATTCAGATACCAAATGCTTTTATTTATAATATTTTATTCTAATTTTGAAGATATATTTTGTCAAGTTACCCCAAATACTAAAATGATTATTACACATGTCCTAATTAGGTATAGAATTGCTTGTGTATCACTTAATTTTGAAACAAACCAGAAAAACAAGCAAAATATAAAACCCTTTTCAATCAAGATGGGGCATTTTATTTTTAAAGAGCGCAGTAGCTATAAACCCATGTATAAAATATTTAAGTCATTTTGCCAAACTAATAAACAAAAGCCTTCAAGTCATTAAACTCAAAGGCTTCTCATTTTGATAAAATTTTTCTTATTCCTATGCAAGTGCAGGTTCCTTCCCTGCAATAATCGCTTTCACTTCTTCTATATCCTTATCAGTAGCCATAGCAATCTGCTCTACAGTAAAACCATTGTTATGCATATTAAGAATAATTTTTTCTTCCTTTCTTGCCTCTCCAATCGCAATACCATCTTCTTTTATTCCCTGACTCAAGTTACACATAACGCTCACATCCTTCCTGAAGTTCTCCTCAATAGGAATATCGTATTCATTTCCGATTATGTTTAGTTTTTCATCTATTGTAAGTTCCTTGGATAACAATGCTCCCAGCAGACGGTGCAGTTCATACGTCTCATCATGTTCCGGCAGATTCTTTGCCAGTCCAAGCATGATGATATTCAGCAGGTCAAGATTTCCCTTCCATTCATAGGAACCCATCAAATCTTCCTTTGTGAGATGCACATGGCTCATGCTGCTCTCATCCATGTTCATACATACCCAGATGGAATATACACGCTTAATGTCATCGTAGCTGGAGTTCTCAAAATCACGTTCTTTTTGTGATGAAATCAGTCTGCTCACATAAAAGATTGCCCGGTTTAAGATTTCATATCCCGTCGGCTCGTCTTTCTGTGCTTCTACATTGATGATAATCTGTGACAATCCATCTTTCATGCGCACATAAAAAACGATATCAAATCTTACCAGACCTTCATTGATCTCTTCATTTTCTGTGTTGAAACCGACCAGTCTTTCACCATTTTTTTCGCTGGCTGCATTTGTGAGTCCAGGCTCTACCGGTACCGTACTGATATGTGGTGTTCCCTCGATGCAGTTGACCACATCCTTGGGATTCATGCCCTTAAACTCATCAACTGTTTTTACCAGTATATGTGCCAGTATGCTCTTCTGCCCTAACAGACGCTTTGCACTCGTATCATACTGTGCATCCTTGTCTGTTGCTTTCACTGCATTTTTTAATTCTGTATTCACCGGCCTTCCTCCTTTTTGTAACAGATATAGTCATCCCCAAAAAGGCATCTGACCACACCTATATTATAACTTACCCATTTCTTTTATACAATCAATTTTTACATTTGAAAAAGGAACCTAAAATGAATTTCTAAATTCCATCGTTCCATTGGACGGTGGAATTTACTCTCGCGCAGTAGATATTTACTCTTTCATACAATCATGTTAGCCTTTTACAAACCTCAATAATTATCACCCTATCAATTCCATGGTAATAATATCATACTCGGATTTGCAAAACAATTATACCATCGTTAGTCTGGCGTTAGTTCTTCGTTAGTCTACCGTTAGTCTGGCGTTAACTTTCAAGCATAAACTCCATTTGAAATATAGGAGTATTCACTAGTACGCCGAATAATAAACAACCGACACAATAACTATTTGCTCTCTCAGTATCAGAGGCTTCACCAAGTTTACAAGTCCAATGGTAGATTACAGGTTCTTAATCTACTTCTTCAAAATACTGATAGATTCGAGTTTCTAATTCTTTCTTTGAATTCACTCGGTGTAAAATCAAAGTTTTCAGTTGTGCTGTTTACTCTTTTTGTACTTTGATTTTTCCTATGTGGGTATGATAAAAGGTTCTTAAAACGTCTTTTTTCTGATATATACATTTCAATATCAGACTTTATTATTCTAACTTTCACTGTCATCTTTTTTACAAAATGGACATCCTTGATTTTTGTTTGTCCGATTAGAAATAATAGCTTGCCACTCATGACCATTTTTACATTTCCACCATACTTTTTTATTGCTTTTAATTTTTATATTGCATGGCTTCAATTCCCCATTTTTTTCATCATTCCATTCTGCGGCTATATCTGGTCTTAATGTTGCTAAATCATTTTTCCCTCTGATAACACAAATACCTGAACAATAAGGACATTTGCTTCCTTTTGTTCTTGATACGATTGATGCTTGCCATCTGTGATTCATATTACATATCCACCATACTTTTTCCCCACTTCCTGGTGTAAACATAAAGGGAGTCAATAATCCATTCTTTTCAGTATCCCATTCTAAAACTAAATGAGGATATAATGTACCCACTGATTTATTTTTCAATTCAGTCCGATAATTCTCCAAAATATGTATTCTATCTCTAACAACATCTATATCATTTGGAATATCAATATAATTATTCAGCTCAGAAAATAATTTTTTATAGGTTTCATTATTATAGTTACTATCCGTACGTATTAACACATCACAAGAGCCTTCTTTTAGTACACCATTCTTTTCTTTTACACGTATCAGAAAAATGCCTTGCTTTATACATTCCTCATACTTTTTCACTTCCCTATTTAAAGCCTTTTCACTTGAATGCCATACACTACCATCATATTCTATTCCCACCTGTTTTGACGGAATAAATATGTCCAGCTCTCTTTTTCCCCCCAATTGTTGTGTACATCGATTCAGTGCATCTGGATATATTTTTTTAATGTAATAAAATATAGCTTGTTCTGGAAATGATGTTCTAATTCCAGAATTACATATTGGACACCCATCACCCCTGCTTCTGTTGCTTATTAAAGCTTGCCATTCATGTCCTTTTTCACATTTCCACCACACTTTTATCCCTGCTTTTGATGTTACATCTTCTGGCATCTTTCCTTGATTTTTTTCATAATTCCATTCTTTTGCCAAATAAGGATATACATGTGCTAAATCATTAAATCCTACCATCAGTCTCTTTCCTGAGCAATAAGGACACCCATCACCTCTGCTTCTATCAGCTATTTTAGCTTGCCATTCATGTCCTCTTTCACATTTCCACCACACTAATGCTCCACTATGCATTTTGAAATCACTTGGCTTTTTACCATCATTCTTTTTATAATTCCATTCCGATAATAATTTAGATTCAATAGATACTAAATCATTTTCACCTTGAATTGTTTTTCTGCCTGCACAATATGGACAGCCTGACTTTCCACTTGTTCTAGCACTTATTTCAGCTTGCCACTCATGTCCTTTTTCACATTTCCACCATATTTTGTTATTGCTTCCTTTTTTTACCATATAAGGGTATATTGGACTATTTTTCTCATAATTCCATTCTTTAATCAAATCAGGATTTGTTGTTTGCAAATCATTTGTACCAACTATAGGTAGTCGACCTGAACAATACGGACATTGAACATATTTTTTACCTGTTCTACTTGCTATAACTGCTTTCCAAGAATGACCTTCTTTACATCTCCACCAAACTTTACTTCCGCTTCTAACGGTATACATATCAGGGGTTTTATTTTCATTTTTTTCATAATCCCATTCTTTTGCTATATTAGGTCTTAGCGTATTAATATCATTAAATCCTGCCAATACTTTCTTACCGGAACAATAAGGACAGCCCTGTCCCTTTTTCCTATGATTTGGAGTTGCTTCCCAAGAATGACCTTCTTTACACTTCCACCATATTTTCATCCCACTTCCTACCTTGATTTCATATGGTTTTACAATATTTTTTTGATAATCCCATTCCTTCATTAATTCAGGATTTGTTGTCTGTAAATCATTTACTCCTACAATCGGAAGTAATCCAGCACAATAAGGGCAACTAGATTTTTTTTGCCTACTATTCATAGTCGAAGCCCATTCATGTCCATATTTACACTTCCACCATACTTTATTTTTTGACCAAATTGATATATCCGAAGGCATAATATTATTCTTTTCATAATTCCACTCGTTTAATAACTCAGGCATTGTTTTCATCCAATCAATAGATTTTCTTGCCATTAATCTGTACCACCCCTTATTTTATTGCTATTATCTATCAATTTTTCATACTTAAAAAGAGTAATCGAAATTTCCCGATTACTCTATAATCTTTTTACGAAACTCTATATCATCTGAAAAAACTTCAACGCCTCAACAATAGCCTCTTCCTTCTCCTTAGGACACTTAGGCTGTCTGGCATCATCTGACTTTGCTTTATTGTAATTCTCACGCTCTATGATTCCATACTTAGCTTTAACCTGTGCAATATACAGATTAGACACCTTCATCCCATCATAATGCTCTGCCACGTATTTTTTAATCTCCTCGTATGTAGCCTTACTCTCCGCAGATGTCAAATCCAGTTCATCCACATCCAGTCTGACATTCACATGATGTTTCGCTTCGTGGAGTTTGGACAATAAACATACCGTCTCCACATGCACCGTCGCCGGGAACATGTCCACGCAGCAAACCTTCTCCACCCGATAGCCCCTCGCAGTCAGTACTTCCAGATCCCGGGCCAGGCTGGTGGGTTTGCAGCTGATGTATACCAACCGGTCTACGCCATAGTCGATGATCTTGCCCAGCGCTTTGGGATGAATACCGTCGCGGGGCGGGTCAAGGACAATGAGATCCGGCTTTTCTTCTATGGTGTCCAGCACCTTGAGGACGTCGCCCGCCAGGAATTCACAGTTGGAAAGGCCGTTTCTGGCCGCGTTTTCCCGGGCAGCTTCCACGGCTTCCTCGATGATTTCCACGCCGATGACATGTTTTGCCACAGGCGCCAGCATCTGGGCGATGGTGCCGGTGCCGCTGTACAGATCGTAAATGATCTTGTCTTTGGTTTCTCCCACGTAGGAACGGGCAGTCTCGTAGAGAACTTCCGCGCCCCGGGAGTTGGTCTGGAAAAAGGAGAAGGGAGAAATTTTGAATTTCAGGCCCAACAGCTCCTCGTAAAAATGGTCACTGCCATAGACAACCTTGGTTCCTTCGTCTTTGACCGCATCAGCCACGCTGTCGTTGTAGGTGTGAAGGATTCCCACAACTGTGCCGGACAGTTCCAGCGCCAGCACCCGGGATACCCAGTCCACGTCAGAGAGATCCAGCTGACTTGTCGTTACCAGGTCGATAAGGATGTCGCCGGTTTTGACGCCTTTTCGCACGAGCAGGTGCCGCAGATAACCCTGATGGGTCTGCTTATGATAAAAGGGCACGGCATTTTCGCTGAAATAATCCCGGACGCAGCGCAGGATTTTACGGTAATCCTCGTCCACGATGCAGCAGCCGTCTACGGTGACGATATCGTAAAAGCTGCCGCGCTTGTGCATACCCAGCGCCAGCGGGCCGTCCTTGTATTCATCTCCAAAGGAGAATTCCATCTTATTTCTGTAGGCTTCCTGCTGGGGGCTCGCCTTGATTCCTTCAAAAGTGTAATCAGAAATCACGTCGTCCAGCAGTGCTTTTACCTGGGCGGCTTTCAGCTTTAACTGCTCCTCATAGGGCAGGGTCTGATAGGTACAGCCGCCACAGACGCCAAAATGCGGACAGGGCGACGGCACCTCCAGCGGTGACGGCTCCACCACCTCCAGCAGACGTCCTTCTGCTTTTCCGTGTTTGATCTTATTGACAGAGAAACGTACCTTCTGCCCGGGCACGCTGTTTTTCACAACCACCTTTTCGCCCTCTGCCGCCACGATTCCCTTGTTGGGAAATACTACTTTTTCTACAATTCCTTCTGCGATCTGTCCTTTTTTCATTTTTTCAAAGCCCCGCCGGGCCGCTCCTTTTCCATATTTTTGTATTTCCTATCATACAATGATAAAGCCCTGCAAACATCATCTGCCTGCAGGGCCTCCGCTGCGAATCTAACTATTCTCATCACTTCCGCGAAATGTCAACGTCGCTTACTCTTCGGTGTCTTCCTCTTCCTTCTTCTCCGGTGTCTCTTCCTCTTCGTCCTCGAAGAAATCGTCATCGAAATCCTCATCAAAATCGTCGTCGAAGTCTTCCAGATAATCCGGTGTCAGGAAACGATATACGGCATAAGCAATTCCGGCAACGGCTGCCACAGCACCCACAATCGCCAGAACCCAAAGTACCGTATTGCACTTCTTCTCATCGTCCTTCTGCTTCGTGTTTACCAATTCTGCCAGCTTGGTCATATTCAATAATTCTTCTAACTTGTCTTTATTCATTGATATCTACGTCCTTTCCTGCCAAGAATGCCTCGCTTTTTATGAGTGTATTATATCACTTCGCCCTGTATTTTACTATATTTTCCTAAAAGAATTTTCATTATTAACAGAATTTTTATTTTCCAGTTCACGCAAATATTCCTATGGGAAGGGAGCGCCTTCTCATGAGCAAAAATGAACTGCACATATTGTGAACGGCTCACGTATATTTATATTTTTATATTTTTTTCAGCTTGGCAAAGGAGGCAAACATTTTCTTTGTCCCGAATTTTTCAAAATTGACCGTTACCTCGTAGTCCCGGCCGCCCTCGGTGATGGCCTCCACGATGCCAATGCCGAATTTGATATGCTTTACAGTGTCCCCCACCTCATAGTCCAGCGCCGCCGCCTTTGTCACAGTGAACTGCTTTGTCTCGAAAGCTTTCATATGAAAAGCGCTTTTGGCCTGCTGGTAAACGTTCTGCCGCGGGATTTCTTTTTCCTTGGGCATGGGGATGCCGCCCATCTCCACCAGCTCTGTAGGGATTTCCTTGACAAAACGGGAAATCTTGCTGAACCGGTTTTCTCCGCGGATCATCCGCATCCGGGCGTAGCTTAAGGTCAGATGCCGCATGGCCCGGGTGATGCCCACGTAGCAGAGCCGCCGCTCTTCTTCCAGCTCCGACGGATCATCGGATGTGATGGTCATATAGCTTGGGAAAAGGCCATCCTCCATGCCCGCCATGTAAACATTGGGGAATTCCAGTCCCTTGGCGCTGTGCAGCGTCATGAGCACCACATAGTCGCTGTCCGGATCCAGGGAATCCACATCCGCCACCAGTGCCACTTCCTCCAGGAAACCGCTTAGAGTGGCCGGATCCTCCGCCGTCTGGTGCTGCTCCTGATATGCTGTCACCTTGGAAAGCAGCTCGTCGATGTTTTCGATCCGGGCCTGTGCCTCGTCGGTGCCCTCAGCTTCCAGCTCTTTCACATAGCCAGTGTTTTCCAGCACTTCATCCACCAGCTCCCGCAGGGTCAGGGAACCCTTGCGCACCCGGAAGGTGTGGATCATATCGGTAAAGGGCCGGATCTTCACACCGCTTTTTCCAAGGGTGGGGATCTCCTCGGCAATTTCCAGCGCTTCATAGAAGCTCATGCCGTTCCCCTCGGCAAAATCTGCCACCCGGTTCAGGGTCGTGGCCCCGATGCCCCGCTTGGGCACGTTGATGATCCGGCGCACTGCCAGATCGTCCTTGCCGTTGTCAATGGTTTTCAGATAGGCCAGCACGTCCTTGATCTCTTTCCGGGAATAGAAGTTCACACCACCGACGATCTTATAAGGCACATTCATGTTCACAAACCGTTCCTCAAACAGACGGGACTGGGCATTGGTGCGGTAAAGGATCGCGCAGTCATGGTAGGTATATTCCCCGTCCCGCACCCGGCTGCGGATGTCGCCGCATATGTAATCCGCCTCTTCGTACGCATTGTCGAAATTGCGCAGGGCAATTTTATCCCCTGCCGGATTTTCCGTCCAGAGCCGCTTATCTTTCCGCCCTTTGTTGTTGTGGATCACATCGTTGGCCGCATCCAGGATGTTCTGGGTGGAACGGTAATTCTGTTCCAGCTTGATGACGGTAGCATCCGGAAAAATCTGCTCGAAATTCAGGATATTGCCGATGTTGGCGCCCCGGAATTTATAAATGGACTGGTCATCGTCACCCACCACGCACAGATTCCGGTATTTGCCCGCCAGAAGGCTTACCAGCTTGAACTGTGCCGTGTTGGTATCCTGATACTCATCCACCATGATATAGCGAAAACGCTCCTGGTACGATTCCAGCACATCCGGTGCCCGCCAGAACAGTTCCACCGTTTTCATGATGAGATCGTCAAAATCCAGCGCATTGCTCCGTTTTAACTGATTCTGGTATTCCCGGTACGCCAGCGCGATTTTTTTTCGATTAAAATCCCCTTCCGCCCGCAGCTCCATCTCGTCCGGGTCGATGAGCTCATCTTTTGCCGAAGAAATCTGTCCCAGGATCATTTTCTCCTTCATGAGCTTTGTATCGATGTTCAGCCTCTTACACACGTCCCGCATGACAGTTTTCTGATCTTCCGCATCATAAATGGTAAAGTTCGTCCCGTAGCCGATCCGGTCAATGTATCTTCGCAGGATACGCACGCAGGCCGAATGGAAAGTACTCACCCAAACGGCAGAGGAACCGAATTCCACGATCTTGTCTATCCTCTCCCGCATCTCTCCCGCCGCCTTGTTGGTAAAGGTAATGGCCAGAATGTTCCACGGATTCACCCCGCACTCCTCGATCAGATATGCCGTCCGGTGGGTCAGCACCCGGGTCTTGCCCGATCCGGCTCCCGCCAAAATCAGAAGCGGCCCCTCCGTGCAGAGCACCGCCTCCTTCTGTTCTTTATTTAAACTGTCATAAATACTCATATTACACCGCCTGTCCGGTTCCTTCCCCGGAACCATGTCTATCATTATAATATATCTGCAAAATTCTGTCACCCCCAAGTTAGCATCACTGTTCATCCCAACCTGGTTACAATTCCCTTGTCCTGATTACATTTAAGAAAACCGTAAGGATTCCACCGACGAACTGCAACAAAAAGCTTGTCATCTGGTTTTCATTACTATATAATGTGTATGTGAGGTGAAAAATTATGGCAATGAACAAAGAAGAGCTCCTTGCGGCCATCCGGGACAATTTTTCCACTCTGGATTATATCCGGCCCTCGGAGATTCCGAACATTGATTTATATATGGATCAGGTGACGACTTTCATGGACAAGCGTCTGGCCAAGAGCCGCCGCTACGATAACGATAAGATCCTTACCAAGACAATGATCAACAACTATGCGAAGAACGACCTGCTTCCGCCGCCGGTGAAGAAGAAGTATTCCAAAGAGCATATGCTCCTTCTGATTTTTATTTATTATTTTAAAAATATTCTGTCCATCGGTGATATCCAGAAGGTGCTGGAGCCCATCTCTTCCCATTTTTTCCCGGAGGGCGGTTCCATGAAACTGGAAGACGTTTACGAGGAAGTGTTCAGCCTGGAGAAGGAGCAGATCGACCTGCTGCAGGAGGATCTGCTGGCGAAGCTTTCCTGCGCCGAAAAGACGTTCCAGGACGTGGATGGAGAAGATCAGGATCTGCTGCAGCTGTTTTCCTTCATCTGCCTCATGAGCTTTGATGTATATATGAAAAAACAGCTCATTGAAAAACTGATTGATACCGTTCTTACCAAGTAAGCATCAGCGACGCAACCGGCATTCTCTGTTTTTTCGCACGGCAAAGTACGCACATCATGGCGCCGAGCGCGTCTACGTTCCACTTCAGTCTTTCCTATCATATAAAAAAGAACCCCATCATTGTCTGGCTGCACATGCCAGGCTGATACAGGGTTCTTCTTTATTTCTTCCGTATTTTCCTTGTTCTGTTCCATACTGTTGACTGCACAGACATCCTGATCTGCAACGCATTTTCGCTGATAAACGAATTTTCATTGCCCGACAGATGACCGCCTGCTGCATGCTTTCAGTATTCGACACCTACTCCTGGCCCTTCTCAGCCTCCAGCCTCTGAAATACCATATCGTAGCCATCGTTGCCATAGTTCAATGACCGGTTCACCCGGCTGATGGTCGCGGTGGAAGCACCGGTCTTCTCTGCAATTTCCAGATAGGTCTTCTGCTCCCGGAGCATCTTTGCCACCTCAAACCGCTGGGACAGTGATAAGATCTCATTGATCGTGCATACATCTTCAAAAAAGGTATAACACTCTTCTCTGTCTTTCAGACTGAGCACCGCATCGAACAGAAAGTCCACGGCTTCGGTTCTTAACTTTTTATTCATGCTCTTCCCTCCTGTACACTGTCTCCATTTTACCACAGTAAAGTTTTAAAAACCAGTCTTTTTGAGAAAATTCCTTTCAATATAATCCGCCAGGATCTCTCCAGCAGACTGCTCTGCCACCAGCCCCGGCAGTCCCGGCGCTGCTTTCACACAAATATGCGGCATTTCGTATACAGCAGGCTCCACCCCCACCTGGTTGCTGGCAATGTCGATGATGATGGTGCCCGGCTGAAAATGCTCTGCCATGGTTTTGGTGATGACCGTGCTGGGCGCTGTGTTGATGATGACGCTGCAGGACTTTCCGTTTTTCCAGTGGTCGTAGGCGATCATGGGAATGCCGCCCTCCTCCGGCATCTCGTCCGTCACCACCCGCACGGCAATGCCGATCCGTTCAAACAGCTCCGCCGTTTTTCTGCCCACATGGCCGTAGCCGATGATGTCCACCGTATACTCATAAATGCTCTTCGGCGTCACCTGCATGAAATAATAGAGAAGACCCTCCGCCGTCAGCGCCGTGTTCTCCTCCCGCACCTGGGCGTCGTCATAATAGCAGAATACCGGCCGGTCCAGTGCATGCAGATAATCGGTGTGCAGACCGGTGAGCAGGACTGCCTCCGGCTTTAACCGCTCCAATATGGTTCCCGCCGGATAATCCACGCCGGGGATATGCACCATGCCCGCCCCGTCCACGCCCCGGATGGGCAGAAGAAGGAAATCCAGCGTCGGCGCCGCTTCCTCCACCGCCTGCATGGATGCGGTATCTGTGGCCCGCATCATGTCCATTCCCAGTTCTTCCAGTCTTGCTGCGATTACCTGCATTCTTCCGTCACTGATCATCACTGCTGCTTTCATTTTCATTCCTCCCAAATCACAAGTTATCAAATCAATTCTACCGATGTCTCACACAGGAAACATATCCCTCTCTAAGAGTTTCCTTCATTTCCTGCTATAAAGAAAAGGGAGGCCGCGCATATGCAGTCCCCCTTTGTCTCAAATATTCAACTTACAAGTACAAAAATACCATCCCAATGGCTGCGAACAAAAAGCACATGGGCACCATGAGGAGCATGGATTTTACCGGGTCTACTTTCTTGCCCAGCATACCGCCTACGATACCTGCCACAACGAAGGTGGTCAGGTCTGCCGGCGGAAGTCCCTGCCCTGCTGCCGCCAGATTGGCACCTGCCACTGCCACATACGTCGGATTCAGGCCGATGGTCACCAGTGCCGGGCCAAAGAACGAGAATACCACGTTCTGGGCGGTGGATTGGGAACCGGTGAGCATACCGATGAGCATCATCGCTGCCGCACCGCCGAATTTCAGTACATTGACATTCAGGCCCTGGGCAAATTCCATAACAGCCGTGATCTGTCCGCCTGCGTAAAAGCAACCGAGCATAAACGCTGCACACATCTGCAGACCGGCTGTTACTTTTACCTTTTTCAAGCCACTGATCAGCGTGCCTTTCACGTCCTCCCGGACTTTCTTAAAGAAAAAAGAAACAATTGTCACGAAAATCAGTGAAAGAACGATACCATTGGACAGTCCCTTCAGGATCGTCACCTGGGAAAGCCAGCTGTATAAGGAAATGGATTCCTCTCCGATCTTCAGCACCTGGATCTTGCCGAGAAGCTCCGGCACCAGGTCAAACTTCAGCCCTTCCACATTGATGGTACGGAACAGTACGATCAGGATCAGTACCCCCAATGGAATGAGAGAATGCCAGTTTTCCCTCAGGATCTGCCCGGCTTTACGCTCGTCTGTGATCTCCTCTCCATTTTCATCAAACTCCACGATCTTCATGTCTTTTTTCACGAAGAAGGTCACCACATACAGACATACGATGACGATGACGATCAGTGCAGTGACGTAGCCGATCTGGATAACCGGCTCAGAATCGGTGTTGACCAGTGTGGAAGACAATGCCAGAGCCTGGGTGATGGGAGGCATAATAGAGCCCATGGATGCACCCATAACAATGATGCAGCAAATGTGCTCCGGGGACAGCCCCATGGCAGCCAGCGTTCCGACAGTCAGTACCCCAATAACGGTGGAAGCTGCGATAGCATCTCCCAGCAGGGAGCCTGCAATGACCAGCGCCAGAATGACGCAGATTACCAGCGCCCGGGGGGATTTGCCGAACTTGGCCTTCAGCGCTCCCATGACTGTCTCCATGGTACCGAGACGCACCTGTGTTTCCGCATAAATACTGCCGAAAATGGACAGGCAGATGACCCACGCCAGCCGGTCTACGCCATCGATCAGCGCACCGCACCAGGCCGTTGGCTGATAAACACCTCCGAGAACCAGAGAAAGGATGCCTGCCAGTACAAGCGCCACCTGCACGTTTCCTCCGATCTTCGGTATCTTCTTGCACAAAATGACAGCCAGCATCACGCCGACCGGTATCAGAACTGTGATCATAAACTTTCCCCCGTTATTATCTTGTTCGTATCTTTTTCTTCCACCTGATTCTTCTCTTTCAGAATCTCCTTGAAGGAAGTGTAGCTTAAGCCCGTCAGCTTCCGGATGTTTTTGTTCAGGTGGGCCTGATCATAAAAACCGAAATCATACACGCAGTTGAGAGAGTCCTCGTCCTCAAAAATCTGAGACTCCATGATGTTCTGCAGCCGCAGGATATCGTACAGCCGCTTGGCGTTGATGCCGGTCTGCGCCTTGATCACACTGCGGATGTACCTCGGCGAATAAGACATGTTGCCGATGATCTCCTCGATGGACAGGTTATCTTCATTATAAAGGCTGCCAAACACGAATTCGTCCACCAGCTTATTTTCCCGGAAATCCAGGCTGCTGCCCAGCACGGCCTGCATGAGCAGGGCAAAGGCCGCATCGGCATCCTTCGTATCCATGGCCTGCCGGATCGGTGTCAAGTCCCCGAACACGGACGGCTCCAGATAGTGTTCCGTATTCGTCTGCCCCTTGAAAGCCTCAAAGGTGTACTGGGGCGGAAACCGCAGCATCAGATACGTGGTTCCCGGCTCCTGCCTGGTGCACATGGTCTCCGTCACCCGACCCACCAGCCGGATCCGCACGGTACCGTCCGCCCCCCGCTCAAAATAGAGCAGCGTGCAGGCGTGAGGGTACAGCACCATACCCGTCCGTTTCCGAAACCGGATCCGGAACATCTGCACGGGAAGGAAGCCGTCATTCCAGCAGTGACCGGATACCTGGTATTCCTCATATTCATCCGGATAACAGCGCTGGATCGGTATAAACTCATCCTGATGGCCAACTTCCATAGACACGGGACGCTCCTCTCAAAGAAACCGCCAGACAGGGCAGAATCCTTATTCTTTCGGTGCATAGACACTCTCATAATATATCATTAAAACACAGTTTTCCGTTTAGTTCAACCCTTTCTCCCCGTATTTTGCAGAAAAACGGCATCCATTCTTTTCAGAATGCATGCCGCCTTGTATGCTTTTAATATTTAATTGTGCGCCTCCAGAAAACGGTTGGGGCTGAACGGATCAAGGGAATAGGACTCCTTGCCGTTGACGATCTGCTCCGCCAGCAGTTTTCCGGTGATGGGTGCCAGTGCGATGCCGTCTCCCTCATGGCCCGCTGCCATGTAAAAACCTTCCAGGCCGTCCACTCTGCCGATGATGGGCAGGCCATCCGGGGTATACGGACGAAGGCCCGCAAATGCACGGATGATGCATACGTCTTTCAGTGCCGGGAAAAACCGTACCGCTCTCTTTAAAATGGCTTCGATGGCTTCCAGGGAGTTCTCTCTGTCATATCCCACCAGTTCTCTCGTGCCGCCGATGATGAGGCCGCCGCTCTCGGTCTGCTCAATGCTCAAAGAGGCACCCATCCGCAGGATGTTCTCGTCCTTGATGGTCTCCGGGCGGAACTTGATCACGTTATACCGGGCACACTGCAGCGTGCCGTCCATGAAGTGGCCAATGGGCTCGGTGACGATGAGCTGTCCCTTTCTCGGCTTGATGGGCATATCCAGGCCCACCATTTTTGCTGTGAAGGCTGCCCAAGAACCGCAGGCATTGACGATGGTGTCTGCGAAATAGTCGCCTTTCGTCGTATGTACGCCTTTAACCGCATTGCCTTCCATGATAATGCCGGTGACTTCTGTCTCGATCTGGATGGTAGCGCCCAGCTTCTTGGCTGCTCTGGCAAAGCCCAGCGTCAGCTTGATGGGGTTGACCTTGCCGCCGGTGGGAGAATATAGGGCTCCGTAAATATCCTTGGACAGCTGGGGGGTGATTTTTCTCGCCTCTTCTGCGGAAATCATCTCGATGTCCACGCCGCTCTTCTTCTGCTCTTCCACGATGCCGGACAGGATATCCCACTGCATCTTATCTTCTACCGGCTGCATACCGCCGCTTTTCAGCTCATATTCCACATCCATGCCCAGCTCCTCGCCCAGATGTTCGAACATGGCAATGCTCTGCACGGCCAGATCCATCTGTTTGCCGGGTTTTTTCGTATGGTAGCCTACCACACCGTCGGTGGCGCCTGCGGAACCGCGGGTCAGATCCTCCCGCTCCAGAAGGAGTACCTTTTTGCCCATCTTGCTCAGATAGTAGGTCACGGAACAGCCGATGATTCCACCGCCGATTACGATTACGTCTGCATCTTTACTCATCTTCCTGCCCTCCTATGATACCGATTTTTACCGGGCGTACCGGGATTCTGCTCTTGGGCGGCAGGATCTCCGCCATGGGCCGTCCTGTCTGCTCCGCAATGATTCTTGCCACCAGACGCTCACAGGTTTTTCCCTGACAGAGGCCCATGCCTGCGCGGGTTCTGCGCTTGACACCGTCCACCGTCAGTGCGCCGTCTGCAATGGCATCCAGGATCTCCTGTCTGGACACTTCCTGGCATCTGCATATGATAATGTCTTTATCTTCCATGTTATTTTCCTCCCGCTTATGCTCTCTTCAGACGCTTCATGCTGCGAACCTCGTCCGCAAACTGTTTCGGAACCGCAATGCCCACCACTGCTGTTCCAGCGTATGCCTTGATCTTCCGCACGGAAGTAACGGTGGCGTCACATACCACCTCACCGGCACGGCTGACTGCCTGCACCGTATCGCCCACCTCCGGCAGGGGAAGATACTCAAAGGGGAACTCGATGACTGCCTCTGTATCGCTGTAGGTCTTATCAATGATGGTGATGGCAAGACCCGGGCAGTTGGCCACGCACATGCCGCAGCCGGTACATTTTTCCTCATGCAGAGTGGGCAGGTTCGTGATCTGCTCGCCGATGGTGATGGCACCGAGACGGCAGGCATTCTCACACGGGTTGCAGGGAATCTCCTGTACGCACTCGATCACTGCCACTCTTCCTTTTGCCATCCGCTCTTCGGAGGGCACGCCGGGACATGCCGCCAGCTCCTCCGGGGAGGGAATTCCTGTATACATTACACCTTTATTCATTCACAAACAGCTCCCTTCTTACAAGCATCTTTGTACGCCTGCATATCTGCAAGCTGTTTTTCCTTGGAACTTCTTCTGCCTGCGCCGAAGAAACCGGAACGCAGGGTGTTCAGCCGTCCAATGATCTCTGCCTTTTTCTGGGCAGCCTCTTCATGGCTTAAGTAACCCAGTGCCTCTGCGGCAGCCACACCGGCCATGTTGCCTTCCTCCATGGCGGAAGAAGCCTCCTCTACGCCGGTCACGTCTCCGGCCACATACACGCCTGGAACGGTTGTCTCCATATTTTCATCGTGCAGCGGCACATGTCCGCCGAAAGACGGGATGAAATCAAATTTGCATCCCACCATCCATACCAGCTCGGTCATGGGATTTAAGCCCACTGCCAGACAGACGGTATCCACGTCGAACCGCTTCTCGCTGCCCGGGATCATGTTCCATTTCTCATCCACGGCTGCGATCTCCACGCCCTCGACCTCTTCTTTTCCATATACCTGTTTGATGGTGTGCCCCACATAGATCGGCACGCCTGCTCTTCTGATCTTGCCTGCGTGAACGCCGTAGCCGCCGATCTTCGGTGCGCCCTCTACAATGCCGACCACCTCGGCGCCGGCCTGCATGAGCTGATAGGAAACGATCAGTCCCACGTTTCCGCTGCCCACCATGAGAATCCGCTCTCCCGGCAGCACACGGTTGACATTGATCATCGTCTGGGCTGCGCCTGCACCCATGACGCCCGGCAGCGTACTGCCCGGGAATGCCATATAGTTTTCCTTGGCGCCGCTGGCAATGATGATCTTTTTGGCTTTTACTGAATAGTTGACGCCGTTGCTGATGACGCCCATGCTCTTATCCGGCAGAAGGCCGTATACCAGGCTGTCCAGCATGACCTTGGCGCCGCTTTTTTCCACCTTTTCCAGCAACTGCTGGCCGATGACGAAGCCTCTCGTTCCTGCCTGATGCTCCTTGGAGCCGAAAAATTTATGTATCTGTTTAAACAGCTGTCCGCCGGGTCTGGAATTCTCGTCGATGACCAGTACATCCGCCCCCGCACAGGCTGCCTGATATGCTGCGGAAAGACCGGCACTTCCTGCGCCGACAATGGCAACATCCGTTACGATTTCTTTCATATTGAACTCCTCCTGTTGTGCTTATTCCTGGGGCTTGATCGGCGCCAGGCCTTCCTGCTTCTCCACATGCATGCCGTCATGAACCGCAGTCACACACGTTCTTGTGTTGGGAATGCCGTCCACGATCATCATGCAGTCGGTACATCTGCCGATGGCACAGAAAATACCCCTGGGCTCATGCCGCTTGGCTGTCGTCCGGAATACCCGGATGCCCGCATTCATCAGCGCAGATGCGATGGGCTCGCCCTCCAGCGCCTCGATGGGCTCGCCGTTGTAATACAGCGTTACTTTCTTCTTATCTTCCAGATCACCCAGAATCGGATGTTCTATTACACGCATATTTGTTTCCTCCTTATCGTCAGGTTACTGTCAACAATATTTTCTTATATCACAGATTTTCACGATGGCATAGTAAATTATTGACACATAAGCAAAAATGAGCTGCATCGCAGATGCGGTTTTGCGAATGGCGCTCGTGAACGGAAATTCCTCTATTAAAGATGACTCACCAGATTTTCCATAGCCAGGATATCGATCTCCCGCAGCGTCTCCTCTGTATAGATCCCCACATGAGGCGTCACCAGCACGTTGGTGAGGGCCGGATCCATGAGCGGATCCCCGGTGGCAGGCTCATTGGTGAACACATCCACCGCCGCGCCGCCGATGGTGCGGTTTTTCAGCGCTTCCACCAGTGCCTCCTGGTCCACCAGCGCCGCCCGGCCGCTGTTGATAAGAAAGGCGGTGGGCTTCATGGCATCCAGCTGTTTTTTCCCGATCATTCCCCTGGTGGAGCTGGTGACAATGTTGTGCAGGGAAAGGAAATCTGCCTCCCGCAAAATTTCATCCAAGCTGGCGAACTCGATGTAGTCCGGCGCTCCCGCCTCATTGCCGGAGTGGGGATGCAGCACCATGACCCGCATGTGGAAGGCTGCCGCCCGGCGTGCCACCGTCTTGCCGATCCGGCCATAGCCGGTGATGCCCAGTGTCTTGCCCCACAGGTTCGTGCTCTGGCATCTCGTCCAGCGTCCCTCTTTTAACTCCTGATTGTAAAACCGCAGGTTCCGGGACAGGTCAAACATGGCTGCAAACACCCAGTCCGCCACAGCCTCGTAATCGTGGGAATTCTTCGTATTATAAATGGCGATGCCGCATCTGGCCGCCGCTTCCTGATCGATGTTCTCCAGGCCCACTCCGTGTCTGGAAATGACTTTCAGCGTGGGACAGGACGTCAGCACCCGTTCCGTCACTTCATCGGAGCTGGAATACACCAGCAGCCCCTTGGCCTGGTTTTCATTGATGGCCGCAATGAGCTGATCCTCCTTCATGGCCCCGGGATTGGGGTTATAGATAATTTCCGTCTGGTATTTTTCCGCGATGGCGTCCACATATTTCCGATTATCCTTCGCATACGTCTGGCCGCTCACCAGCACTCTTTTTTTCTCCATATCTACTCCTCCTTGTCCGTAAAGCACAGATCAAATAAAAAAGAGGAGATCGCAGGTTTTCCTGAACGTATCTCCTCTTTGAAATCAACTTTCTGTATGGGATTTTTTATTTAGCAATAGTTATAGCTTATTTTTTCGGTTTGTGCAAGTAAAATGTTGACAGTCTTTGTCAGCCGCCGAACAGCAGGCCGATCAGCGGCAGTGTCACCATGGACAGCAGTGTGGACATGAAAATCATGCCCGAAGCAAAGGGCGCATCCCCGTCATAGGAAGCTGCCAGCATGGCCGTGGTGCTTCCCGCAGGCATGGCCGCCATGAGCACGCTGACGTCGATGAGCATGGCATCCACCCCGCAGGCTTTCAGGATGCCGTACACCACCAGCGGAATAACGATGAGCCGCAGCAGAGAATAATAAAGAATCCATCCCTTTCCGGCGATTTTGCGGATATCTGTCTCCGCCAGGATCACACCGATGACCATCATGGACACCGCCGTGGTGCAGCTGCCCGTGTAGCGCAGGGCATCATCCAGAAACGTGGGAAAACGAAGGCCGGAAATCATGGGCACCAGGCCAATGTAAACAGCCACCATGCACGGGTGTGTCAGCAGCTTCTTCACCACCGATTTCCGGTCGGTGGCGGTAAACAGCGCCAGCCCCGCCGACCACATGAACAGCCGGATGGGAATGAGGGCCACCGAAGCGTACAGAAGCCCCTCGCTACCCAGCACGCCCTCTGCCATGGGCTGTCCCATGAAGCCCGCATTGGAACAGATGATGCCGTATTTCATGCACACCTGCTGCCCCTTTTCCGCCCCAGGAAACAAAAACCGGGAAAGAAACAGGGATGCAAACTGATAGGCAAACCCGATAAACAGGATCAGGCCCATTTTCTGTAAAATGCTCTCATCAAAGGTCACGCAAAACGACCGGATGATGGAGCAGGGCAAAAACAGGTCAATGACCAGCGCCGTCAGTACCTTCCGCCCTTCCTTTGTGATGATGCCCGCCTTGGCACAGACATAGCCGAATACCAGCAGCAAAAATAGCGTCAGCTGTAAATGAAACACAGCACCGCCTCCCCTCTCCTTCGTTCTTTATACGCCAAGTTTTTCGATCAGTGTGCGGATGCGCCGCAGCCCTTCCGCGATATCCTCTTCCGATGCCGCATAGGAAATCCGGATGAAATCCCCGCAGGCATCTCCCAGACCGATGGCCGGTACCGTTGCCACAAACTGCTCCTCCAAAAGACGCAAGGCAAATTCCTGGCCGGTAAGTCCGGTCTTCGACACATCCACCATCACATAGAAAGCGCCGTAGGGCTTCACGTAAGAAAGCTGCGGGATCGCATCCAGGCCAGACAGGATCAGCTGTCTTCTTCTGGCAAAGGCATCCACCATGGCACTTACCTCCGCCTGGGTCTCAGGCAGCAGCATGGCGTCCGCCAGTCCCTTCTGGATAAAGGTGGGGGAACAGGTGGTGGAGTACTGGTGCATCCGCAGCAGCGGCACGCCCAGCTTTTTGTCGGTGAGGATCCAGCCCAGCCGCCAGCCGGTCATGGCGTATGTTTTGGAAAATCCGCTGATGATCAGGCTGCGCTCCTTCATCCCCGGGAATTCACAGATGGACGTGAACCGGGCATCCTCGTAGGTGAGCTTACTGTACATCTCGTCGGACACCACCAGCAGGTTATGCTCCACGGCGATCTTCGACACCGCCGCCAGGCTTTCCCTGGTATACACCGCGCCGGTGGGATTGTTGGGGTTATTCAAAATGATCATCTTCGTTTTTTCCGTCACCGCCGCCTCCAGCGCCGCCGGATCGATCTGGAAGCCGTCCTCTTTTTTCAGGGGCAGATCCACAAACACGCCGCCGCAAAATTTTACCAGATTCTTGTAGCTGACAAAGGCCGGGGTGAAGATAATGACCTCGTCTCCCTCGTCCACAAAGGCCAGAATGGCGTTGTTGATGGCCTCGGCGCCGCTGGAAGTGATGAATACCTCCGTCTCCGGATCGTAGGTGACGCCGGTCTCCCGGGCGTTCTGCGCCGACAGGATCTGCCGCAGTTCTGCAAGCCCCCGGTTGGAGCCGTAATGGCTGTAGTTCTCATCGATGGCTTTTTTGACTGCCTCCTTGATGGGGGCCGGGGTGTTAAAGTTCGGCTCCCCGGCGCTTAAGGGAATGACCTTGTTGCCCTCACTTCGAAGCACGGCCGCCCGGTCCAGAATGGCCCGGATGGGGGATGCCTGTACCCGCTGAATGCCCTTGGAGCCCTGTGTGATATCGTATGTTTTTTCCATAATGTCCGCCTCCTGTTCTTGTGTACCGCTCTTATTTTACCAGCTCATTTTTGCAGCAGCCGTCCTTGGCGTACTGCCCCAGATTGTCCATGGTCACCTGGATCATGCTTTCGATGGCTTTGTCTGTGTAAAAACCGGTGTGCGCGGTGTAGATCACATTGTCCATGGAAAGCAGCTCGGCAAACACCGGATCCAGCTGCTCTGGTTTCACATCCTTTTTCCGCAGAAATGTGGTTTCGTTTTCATACACATCAAAACCAAAGCCCGCCACCTTGCCACTTTTCAATGCCTCCAGCATGGCAGCATGGTCGATGAGCCCGCCTCTGGCGTTGTTCACCACATACACACCGTCCTTCATTTTTCCGATGGTATCCGCGTTCAGCAGGTGATAGTTGTCCGCCGTCATGGGACAGTGGAGGAACACGATGTCCGCCTGTGCCAGCAGCTCCTCCAGCGGCACATACTGCGCAATCTGTGCCGTCCGCTCATTTTCATAGGGATCGCTGGCCAGCACCTGGCAGTGAAATCCCTTCAGATAGGAAATCGTCTCGTAGCCGATGCGCCCGGTGCCCACCACCCCGGCAGTCATGGTGTGCAGCTCTTTTCCCTGCACCCCCGCCAGCGTATAGTCTCCGGCTGCGATCTTCTTCTGCTGCTTTTTCGCCAGCCGCAGAAGGGAAAGAGCTGTGAGAATCGCATGTTCGGAAATGGCCCAGGGAGAATAAAAGGGCACGTTGGCCCCACGCAGGCCGTACTGCTTCATGGCCGCCAGCTCCATGTGATCATACCCGGCAGAACGGGTCACCACGTATTTCACACCATTTTCCTGTAAGCTTCTCGCCACCGCTTCCGTAATTTTACAGGCCGTCACGATCCACACCGCATCGTACCCCCTGGTCAGATCCACCGTATCCGGCCCCAGCACCTCTTTCGCGTAAGCCAGCTCCAGCGGATAGCCGGGCCGCAGAGACTCGCTGTAAGCGATCTCTTCTTCCTTTGCTCCATATACTCTTACTTTCATCGCAGCACCTCCATTTTCCTATTATTTAACCACAAGAAACACGCTTTGCGAGTTTCTCATGGTTGTCGCGGCAGTCGCCAAGGTCTCGTGCAAGCACGGACTTTGGCTCGTTGCTCGCGCAAAAAGGAGCCGCACCAACCGGTACGGCCCCTTCGCCTTTTACTTGTCTTTGATGCCTACGGATTGTTTCGTGCTACGCACTCCCACAATCCTCCTCGATATTCGCATATCGCGGGATTATCATCCCACTTTTATGCTCATATCGTAGGCGGGTCTCAAGGTCTTTCACCCACTTACGAGCAAGCTCGTGTGGGCTTAGACCTTTCGATCCTGGCACCATAAATTATTTCTGATACTCCGGTGCATCAAACAGCCCGGAAAAATCAAAGGTTGCAAAGTAATCCTTCGGCGTCTCTGCCCGGCGGATCATCTGCACGCTGCCATCCTCATGCAGCAGCAACTCTGCGGAACGGAGCTTGCCGTTGTAGTTGTATCCCATGGAGAAACCGTGGGCACCGGCATCGTGGATCACCAGGTAATCGCCCATGTCGATCTTGGGCAGCATCCGGTCAATGGCAAACTTGTCATTGTTCTCACACAGGCCGCCGGTCACATCGTACATGTGATCGCAGGGCTCGTTCTCCTTGCCCAGCACGGTGATGTGATGGTAAGCGCCGTAAATCGCCGGACGCATCAGGTTTGCCGCGCAGGCATCACAGCCGATGTACTCCTTGTAAATGTGTTTCTCATGGATGGCTTTGGTCACCAGACAGCCATAAGGCCCAAGGACAAAACGGCCCAGCTCGGTGAAGATGGCCACGTCATCCATACCTGCTTTCACCAGAATGTCATCGTATGCCTTGTGCACACCCTCGCCGATGGCCAGGATGTCATTGGGCTCCTTGTCCGGTGTGTACGGGATGCCCACGCCGCCGGAAAGGTTGATGAATGCGATATGCACGCCGGTCTCCTGATGCAGCTCTACCGCCGTCTCAAACAGGATTCTTGCCAGCTTCGGATAGTAGGCATTGGTCACGGTGTTGCTGGCCAGGAATGCATGGATACCAAAATGCTTCACACCCTTGGCTTTCAGCTTCAGAAACGCCTCTGTCAGCTGCTCTCTGGTCATGCCGTACTTGGCATCCTCCGGGCTGTCCATGATCTGGTTGTGGATGGCGAAATCGCCGCCCGGATTGTATCTGCAGCACATGGTCTCCGGGAATTTGGCAATGCCTGCAAAGAAATCAATGTGGGTCAGATCATCAAAGTTGATGATGGCCCCCAGCTCTGCAGCTTTCTTGAAGTCCTGTGCCGGGGTCACATTGGATGAAAACATGATATCATGTCCGGACAGGCCCACTGCCTCAGACATGAGAAGCTCTGTGTAAGAAGAGCAGTCCGCGCCCACGCCCTCTTTTTTCAGAAGCTCCATGATATACGGGTTGGGCGTTGCCTTTACTGCAAAATACTCTCTATATCCTTTATTCCAAGAAAATGCCTGCTTTAATTTCCGCACATTTTCCAAAATGCCCTTCTCATCATATACATAAAAAGGGGTCGGCCAGGTCTTTGCCATCTCTTCGACCTGCTCCTTTGTCACAAAAGGTACTTTCTTCATCAGATTATCCTCCTCGTTGATTTTTTCATTCTCTATGATTGTTCTTCGATTGTCAACTGTTTTTTTCGAAAATAATGGATACAGTTATAGCTGCTGTACACTACCATCAGCACCCAGCCGGTTCCCACCGACGCGCAGACACCGTAAATACCGTACCGCGGCACCAGGATCACCGAAAGGATACAGCGCATGGCAATCTGGGAAAAAGTGGCCGTCATGGCGATCCGGATCTTGCCGATGCCCCGGAAAAAGCCCTGCAGCGCCGATACCACACCGCAGCACAGATAAAACAGTGGCATCACGGTGATGTAGGTCACACCGATCTCCACCGCCGCCGCGTTGTCCAGATCCACATACAGCCCCACCAGCGTTCTGGGCATGCTCAGCATCAGCGCACTGAACAGCACAATATACGCAAGATCCATCTGCAGGGTGCGGAGCAATCCTTTTTTCAGCCGCTCCGGATGGTGGGCGCCCACATTCTGTCCGCCAAAGGTAGACATGGCACTCTGGGTACCGTCGATGAACGCCATCATAAACGCCTCCAGACGGATCGCCGCATTATAACCGGTGATCATATCCGTGCCCTGGGCATTGATGGTGCCCTGCACAAGCAGGCGGCCAAAATACAGGAACGTCTGCTGCAGCGCCGATGTCCAGCTGAACAGCAGCGTATTTTTCATGACGCTTTTTTCATACACAAATTCACTGCGTGCCAGCGCCAGGATCGGTATTTTCTTATAAATATAAATCACACATAATATGGAAGATAACGCCTGGGAAATGACTGTCGCCACCGCCGCACCGGCTACTCCCATAGGAGTATACCGGATAAACACGATATCCAGAATCACATTGGTCACCGATGAAATGACCAGAAACAAAAAGGCACTGCGGGAATCCCCGATGGCGCGGAGCGCCGCCGCCAGATAATTGTACAGGAAGGAGAAAAACAGTCCTGCAAAAATGATCCGCAGATACCAGTTGGTGTCCTCCATGATCTCCACCGGTGTGTTAGCTGCCAGCAGCATCCACCGGGAGCAGACAATACAGAGCAGGGACGCTGCCACCGTAAACACACAGCCTGCAATAAGCGCTGTGGAATACTGCACCTTGAACATCTTTATATCCTGCGCCCCGTACCACTGCGCCAGCAAAATGCCTACGCCCATGGACAGGCCCACCAGGAAAAACAAACCCACCGACATGATCGGGTTGGCAACACTGACCGCCGCAAACGCGTTGTTTCCGATCATCTTGCCGACGATCATCGCATCCGCCGTGTTGTAAAGCTGCTGAAATATATTTCCCAAAACAATGGGAACCGAAAAACGGAACAGCTGGCTTGTCACATTGCCCTCAGTCATGCTGTGCTCCATCTCATCTCTTCTTTCCTTATGAATAATATCATTCTGTCATTACCGTTCACACACCATTCGCAAAACCGTAATTTTGATGATTCTGTGTGAACTGTATTAGTTATATAGTATTTTTTTCAAATGCGCAAGTATATTGTTGAATATTGTGCGGTTCTCCATTATAATAAGAATTAAATATCGGATGCTGGTGTTGAGAGGACAAAGCCCAGTTACGCTTGCATAAAAGTAGGCTGCGGATCTTGAGCCACGCCCCAGATGAGCATAAAAGTGAAGAAAATCCTTCACAATATGCGAATAGAGAAGCTATGTGCCTGTGGTACATGTTTAGCACTAACCGAAGCGGAACGGAAACCGGATTTGGAGCGTGCACAGCACGGAACAATTTGGAGCATCTGATGGGAAAGACGAAAAGTAAGAGGTGGTTTTCTGTGTCAAGACGAAGAAGAAGAAACAACGGAAGGGGTTATGCCATTGCCATCCTGACGATGGCGGTGCTGATTGTCGTTCTTCTGATCGCCATCGTCGTCGTTCTCATCCGGGGCAACACAGGAAACCCGTTAAATCATGCAAAGGTGGCCACGGCAGACTATATCGATGCCTCTGGCAACACTGGACAGCGGGCCTACATCAGCGTCAACAAGAATGCACTGACGAAAGTCACTGAGAAACAGTTCGCCTCCTTCTACGAAAAGACTGTATCCGGCAGCGAATACGCCCTGTTCACCATCGCCTGTGACGACGGCACAGGCATCGTCTTCCTGTCCTCCCCGCAGAGCAATGCGGACGGCACGACCACCATTGCCGCTTACGGCTATCTGAACGAAAATGGAGAAGTGACCGAGAGCTTCGGACAGATCCTGCTGGATGGCGGCAAGTATAAATACCAAGCACAGTAGGCATATCGGAACCGCAAGCCGGTTTCCATCGTGAACCTGCAGCATTGCCCCCCCCCTGAGAACACGGCCCGGTCAAATATCGTAAAACATAGGGAATCCCGCATGTACCCAGCCGTACACGCGGGATTTTTCACTGCAATTTCGTCTGCGACTTCTACGCTTCGTTTGCCTCGCCGCCTGCATAAACAAAGGCTGACATATTTCATTTTCGTTCAGCATCGGCATTTTTTAGCAGGCATCCCCATTTTCTCTTTACTGCTTTTGCATTCTTTTTACTTCACTGCCTTCTCTGCGTATTCTGTCGTCACCAGCTGCTCGTAAGGCACCCACTGCGCCAGCTCCCCGGCCTCATCCAGAATATCCTCTAATAATAAGAAGCTATCCTCCTCAAAAATCAGATCTTCTTTCCAGGTTTTCTGATCATAGTACCGCTTCACAATGGTGGTCAGCGTATCCAGATCCGTCTCCGCAAACTGCGGGGCGATCACCTTGGCGATCTCCTCCGGCGTATGGCTGTTTACAAAATCCATGCCCTTCTGTAGCGCATTGGTGAACGCCTGGATCAGCTCCGGATGTTTTTCCATATAACTCTGCTTGGCACTGTAAGCCGTATAAGGCACATAGCCGGACGCCTCCCCCAGAGAAGCCACCACATAACCCGCCTTCTCCTGCTCCAGGCTGGTGGCTGCCGGTTCAAACTCCACCGTGTAGTCGCCCTGGCCGCCGGAAAAAGCCGCTGCCGTGCTGCCAAAATCAATGCTCTGGTCGATGGTCAGATCCCTGGCCGGGTCAATGCCATTTTTCTTCAGGATATACTCAAAGACCATCTGCGGCATGCCGCCCTTCCGTCCGCCCAGCACATTTTTTCCCTTCAAATCCGCCCACTGAAAATCATCCGCTGGTTCCCGCGCCACCAGGAAATTTCCAGCCCGTTGGGTCAGCTGCGCAAAGTTCACAATATAATCGTCCGGGTTCTGACTGTACACATAGATGGACGCCTCCGAACCCATAAATCCGATATCCGCCTCCCCGGACAGCACTGCCGTCATCGTCTTATCCGCACCGAATCCCGTCACCAGCTCCAGCGCAATGCCTTCCTCTTTGAAATAGCCTTTTTCAATGGCCACATACTGGGGCGCATAGAAAATCGAATGGGCCACCTCGTTGAGCGTTACCGTCGTCAGATCCCCATTTCCGGCAGCATCCTTTTTTCCGCAGCCAGACAGGCAGCCGACCGCAAGCACCCCGGCCAGCGCAGCTGCCAGATACGACACATATCTCTTCTTCATAAAAGCTCCTCCTTATTTCCGAATACTATATGATATACGGGAAGGAGGAAATGGTGAAAGACATCATTTAGTGGAACTATTTTTCTTCATAAAGAAAGCCGCAGGAAAATTCCGCTGTGACTTTACTTTTTCGTTATCTTCTCCCGTATGGTACACTTGATTCTGCCACCATACCCAGCTCTCTTTCTGAGACAAATTTATACAACTTTTCTTCCTTATGAGGCTCCTCACTGTCTGTCCAGAGTTCACACTGACTGATCACCGTATTAATTGCAAATTCATAATCCCCCGGCGGATATTTATACTTTTTCAAAAGCCGTTTCACCATTTTTCGCATCTGCGCTCTGGCCGTTTCTTTTTTCTGCCAGTCAATAGTTCTGTTCTTTCGCAACTTTTCCGTCAATTCCTTTGTCAGTGCAATCAATTCTTCGTTTTGATAAAAATCCTTGATATGCTCCGGTTTCGTCAATGCATCATAGAAAGCCAACTCTTCCCGCGATAATCCCAGCTTTTCACCATTTTTATAGAGCTCTGCAATCTCCTGCGCAGTCTTCAACAACTCTTTGATAACCTCTTCATTGGTAATCAAACCGTTATAATAAGAATTCATCAACTGCGTAATCTTCTCTGAAAACTTTTGTGATTGTACCACGTTGGTTCTCTTATACAGTGATACCTGTTCTGCTATCAATTTCTTTAAAATCTCTACTGCAATATTCTTTTCCTTCATCCGAGAAATCTCATCCAAAACTGCCGGATCAAACAGGCTAAAGTTCTCTCCGCCACTCTTTGTACTGTCAAATAGGCTAATGACTCCTTCACTCTGAACTGCTGATTTCAATAACTCATTAATCTGCGCATTGATCTCCTTCAAGGATAAGCTTTTGCCGCCAGAGCCACCATAGGTGATTTTGATAACAGTAGAGCGAAGGGCTTCCATATACGCAGCCTCATGCCGCTCCTGCTCTGTTGTCATGCTAGAACATAATGAGTGCGACTGTTTCAATAACATAGCTTCCTTCAGGAATAACTCTTTTCTCTTTGGTATGCTGACATCTAAAATAAAATTCGTGCCACCCGTGATCAGTTTCGCCATTGTCAGCGGCGAACCACCCATGAATTCACTGAAATCAAATCCGTGCAATAAATCTTTACAAACCTGCAATTTTTCCTGGAATTTAGGGTATGCCATCTTAGCAATATTCATATCCCCGTATTTCGACTGATCACGTTTCGTATATTCCTTGCCTAAGGTTTATTTAGTTCTGAAAAATAGATTAACTCAATATATGGGAGCAGCTTCTGCTTATGCTACTGTTTTAAAGGAAATCGATGCAGATATCAGCTCTTTATTATGTGCATATCCTGATATTTTTTCATTCGCAAAGCTAGAAGATGGCATTATTAATGTGAGAGATTTTCAGACAACCGGTGTTGTTTCTTCGGCCCGAGGTTGTCCATTCCAAATGTTAAAATCAGGCCGTTTAGATGTAATGGGAAAAAGAGTTGTTATCAAAGAAGACTATCGGCAAAACTATATTAAAAATGTAGAAGAAATTATTCAGAAATTAAATCATGATCTTTAAATAATACATATTTTTATTTTATCTGCATACATTTAAATTAAAGGTGATTTCCGATTGACATTTTCCGTCATATCGGTTATATTATCTTTAGTGATCAGATTACAGATACTCGTGAAGCCTGTAATCGGGGGAGGGTGCCGAGGCCCCTCTCCTTTTTCTTTACCCATTTTAATCAAGAGGTACTCATGAGCAAACCATTTCTTACGTACAATTCCCAAATTGAAAAATTACGTTCCGAAAAAAATCTGATTATTGCAAATACTGATTTTGCTATGAACTCATTACAGAATATCAGTTATTATGCCTTAATTGGCGGATATAAGCAGCCCTTTATTGATATACATACTCGTAAATATATTAACGATACTCGTTTTGAAGATATTGTAGCACTCTATATGTTTGACGAGGAATTACGAGGTTTATTTTTCAAATACCTATGTCGTACAGAGCGAAAACTCCGCTCCTCTATTTCCTACCATTTTTGCAAAAAACATGGTGAACTTCAAGAAGCATACCTAAATCCACAAAATTACAGCTCACTTTCCCATTACCAAAATGGGATTGAAAAACTGATTAAACTCTTAGATGCGCTGGCAAATCGTAACCGGGATCACGAATATATTATCTATCAACGGAATAAGCACCATAATGTTCCACTATGGGTACTTATGAATGCACTTACCTTTGGGCAAATATCAAAAATGTTCGAATTTCTCCCTCAAAATATGCAGGGTATCATTTGTCAAGATTTTGGCAGTGTTAAAAAGAATGAAATGATAAAGTATTTAAAGGTATTAACATTATACCGAAATGTATGTGCTCATAACGAACGTTTATTTTTATATCGGACATATATTGATATACCTGATACTATTTTGCACCTTAAATTGAATATTCCGAAGAATGGTGCAAAATACAGATATGGCAAAAATGATTTGTTTAGTGTTACTAT
>JAGTTR010000026.1 GCA_018223385.1 Oscillospiraceae bacterium Marseille-Q3528 | reverse complement strand
AAAAGTGCTTCGTTCGACTTGCATGTGTTAAGCACGCCGCCAGCGTTCATCCTGAGCCAGGATCAAACTCTCATGTTAAAATCCTTTGTCAGAAAAAACTTACTAGCTTTTCCTTACTTACTGTTTTAGGTCGCTTTAGAATCGTAATTCTATTGCATTTCTGAAATCTCTTTAAAGAAATTTTCAGGGTTGTTTCACTGTTCGATTATCAAGGTTCTTTGCTGTTTTGCGGTGTCTTGCATCGCGTCATCTTGTTTATATTATCATCCCGCGAGTGCTTTGTCAACACTTTTTTCAAAAAAATTTAATTTTATTTTTTACAGTTCAGTCATGCCAAGCAAATGCAGCGGTCGCGCTTGCACGAAAAGCTGCGTGCGCGCAGGCATGAACGGAGCGCCAGGTAATGAGCAGAAATAGCTGCAACGCAGCGGAGAGTGCGTTAGCACGATTCTGCGAATGGCGCGACTGAACTGTAAAGCAACCATGCCCAGCAAATGCAGCGGTCGTGCTTGCACGAAAAGCTGTGTGCGCGCAGGCATGGACGAAGCGCCAGGTAATGAGCAGAAAGCAGCTGCGAATGGCGCGACTATACTGTAAATCGGCAGAACCATGGCGCAGCTGAACTATAATATAATAAAAGAAAGAGAGCCATATTCGCAGGAAAATCCATACATCTCTCCTGACCAAGCCAGCTCCCTTTCTATGATTCTTACTCCACTTCTGCCGTCGCCGCTTCTTCCTTTTTCTTAGAGCCCAGCCCCTCCGTCACAAAGAAGGACAGCATGACAATGATCGCGCCGACCACGAAACGCAGACTGATCCTCTCCCCCAACAGGATGATGGAGCTGAGACAGCCAAACACGCTCTCAAAGGAAAGAATGACCGCGCTGGTTGTCGTCCGCACATACTTCTGCCCATAGAGACTGCACATGTAAGGTAGCACGGTGGATACCACCGCCAGATATAACGGGCCGGAGAAATCGCCCAGGGACAGTCCCCGGGGCAGCTCTGCCGTCAGAAGTGCCACCGCCAGTGCAATGCAGCCGCAGGTGCACAGCTGGATCATGTTCAGCAGGAAGGTATCTGCGCCCTTGGCGAACTTCGCGCTCACCACCACATGGAAGGAATAGAACAGCGCTGCCACGCCCACCAGCAGGTCGCCCTGGTTGATACCGCCGAAGCTGCTGTCCAGCAAAATGACACCGAGACCGATCAGGCACAGGGCGGTTCCGGCAAAATCCTGAAGCCGCGGGAATTTCCGCCGGATCAGAATATACACAAAGGGCACAAATATAATGTAGGCCCCCACGATAAAGGAGGCACGGGAGGTAGCGGTGAACCGCACGCCCTGGGCAAAGAAAAAGTAAATCCCGTACATGATACAGCCCATGACGATCCCGTGCTTCCAGTCTGCCCGGGTTGCCGTCTTCCATTTTGGAAAACCGAGGATTGCCAGAAGCAGCCCCGCTGTCCCAAGCCGGAATACCAGCAGCCACTGGAGAGAGAAGACACCCAGATTAGAAGTTACAAATGCGTGTCCAGAGCCCCAGCTGGCAGCTGCCAAAAACAGTGCGGCAAGCCCGGAAAAATATTTTTTATCTCTTTTCATAAATCCCCTCCGTAAGTTCGATTAACTTAAGAGGCTCTGTCCCTTCTGTGCCAGATATTCCTCTGTCACCGGATCGATCACGTCTGCCTCGGTGGTCAGGAAGGTGGCTGCTACGGATGCCGCGCTCTGCAGAGCGGAACGGGTCACCTTTAACGGATCCACGATGCCGTTCTCGATCATGGGCATGTACTCGCCGGTCGCTGCATTGAAGCCAACGCCCTGGGGTTCTTCCTTGATCTTACCAACGACAACATCCCCATCGAAGCCTGCATTCTCCGCAATCTGGAATGCAGGTGCCTCCAGGGCACGCAGGATGATCTCTGCGCCGGTCTTCTGATCGCCTTCCAGTGTCTGTGTGTAAGCCTTCACTGCCGGGATCACATCGCACAGAGCCGTACCGCCGCCTGCAACAATGCCTTCCTCCACAGCCGCACGGGTTGCGTTCAGTGCATCCTCGATTCGAAGCTTGTTTTCCTTCATCTCGATCTCTGTCGGTGCGCCCACACGGATAACCGCAGCGCCGCCGCCCAGCTTGCCCAGACGTTCTCTCGCCTTGTCTACATCGAACTCATTCTTTGCATTTTTCAGCATGGTATGCAGCATATCCAGACGTTCGTTGATGGCCGCCTTGTCTCCGGCACCGCCCACGATCAGCGTGCGGTCTTTGCGGATGGTCACCTTCTCTGCCTGGCCCAGCATATCCAGAGTCACTTCCTTGATATCATCGCCAAGCTCCTCCTGCACATACTTACCGCCGGTCAGCAGCGCAAAGTCATCCATCATGGCTTTCTTTCTGTCGCCAAAACCGGGAGCCTTGACAGCAGCCACATCAATTACGCCTTTCAGCTTGTTCACGATCAGGGCCGTCAGTGCATCGCCCTCCACATCATCTGCAACGATGAGGAATTTCCTGCCGGTCTCAAGTACCTTCTCGAGAATCGGGAAAATATCATGCATGTTGCTGATCTTCTTATCGGTAAAAAGAATGTAAGGGTTGTCCAGTACCACTTCCTGCTTTTCCTGATCTGTTACCATATAATCAGACAGGTATCCCTTGTCAAACTGGGTACCTTCTGTAATATTCAGAACGGTCTCCATTGTCTTGGATTCTTCAATGGAAATCACGCCGTCCACGCCCACCCGGTCAACCGCCTCAGCGATCATCTCACCGGTCTTCTCATCCGCGCCGGAAATGGCAGCTACCTGTGCGATGGCTTCCCGCGTTTCTACGGCATGGGCATTTTCACGCAGCTTCTCCACTGCTGTATCCACTGCGCCGAAGATTCCCTTCCGAAGCAGGATCGGATTGGCTCCTGCAGCCGCATTTTTGATTCCCTCATTGATGATCACCTGTGCGAGAAGGGTTGCCGTTGTGGTGCCGTCACCGGCCATATCATTGGTCTTGATTGCCACTTCCTTGATGAGCTTTGCACCCAGATCTTCCGCGATATCTTTCAGCTCAATATCTCTTGCAATGCTCACACCGTCGTTGGTCACCAGCACTTTGTTGCCAAGGCGCTGCAGCACAACATTTCTCCCCTTGGGCCCCAGTGTAATCTTCACTGCGTCCGCCAGTTTGTCCACTCCTGCCTGTAATTTCTGTCTCGCTTCTTCGCCATAATACAGATCTCTTGCCATTTTTGTCTACCTCTTCCTGTTTTTGTTATTTTCTCCTATCATACCAGACAATTACAGTTTACCCGCGCCATTCGCAAAACCGCATTTTCAATGCTCTCCGCTGCAACGCAGCTTGTTTTGCTCATCCCATGGCGCTTCCTTCGCAGATTTATGTGTCCAGATTTTCATGCAAGCATGGAATCTGTCCACAAAAATCTTCGAGTAAACTATAACGCCAAATAGGTACACGCCTTTCGACGTATACCTAATCGGCATATATCAGGAGAATATCTTAATGACTGGCTTGTTTATTCAGCTGCCTCTGCCTGACAACAGGTCTCTGCTGCAGGTGCGCCTGCTTCTGCATCTTTTGCCAGCATCTCAGCCTTCTGTTCCTCAGCCTGCAGCGCAAGATTCTCGTCCAGAGCTCCGGTCACCCAGTCGTGCTTGAGCCACTTGAACAGTCCGACCGTTACGAATGCAAGGATGATGAGGAAAGGTGCTGATATTATAATAGCAATTTGTTTGATCGCTGTAAACTCTGCTCCTACTAAAATTATGGACATCGGGATAACTGCAAGCAGAATACAGAAGAACAAACGAAGTACCATCTTCGGTGTGCCTTTCTTGGTAACAGTCTCAGCAAGAGCCAGAGACGCGGAGTCCATGGACGGTGCCACGAAACCAACAACCAGTACCAGGATCAGGAAAGGCAGCAAAGTCTTGCCCAGAGGCAGGAGTTCCAGCAGCTGATAGATGGCCGCATCTCCGAGTCCACTGTTTACAAGAGCAACTACGTCTGCAGAACCCTGCAGATGTTCATACATTGCAAAGCTTCCATCGATACCAAAGATGATCATGCCGCCGGCAGTCATGATGAAGATCGTGTAGATTGCCACTTCGCGGATGGTTCTTCCCTTGGAAACCTTTGCAATAAAGATACCCATCATTGCCACATAGTTCAGGTAGAATGCAACAAAGTATACCGTCCATGCCTCCGGGAAACCACTCTGTGAGACAGGATCGGTAAAGAGTGCCATTCTCGGCAGCTTCTCGATCATATGTCCTACGGAATTGACAATATTCTTCAGTGTGAAGGTAGTCGGTCCCATAAAGAGCATATAGAGAAGGAAGAATATACAAACAACAGATGCAATATTACTGATTACCTGCATACCCTTTTCTGTTCCCAGATATGCGGTAAAGGAATATACGATCGCAATAAATACGATAATTCCAATCTGAACAACAGGAGTTGCCTCCCATCCAAACAGAACCTTCAGTCCTCCCGCAGACAACGGAACTGCAAGGCCAAGAGAGGAGCTGAGTGCTCCGAGAATACCAAACATTACGAGGAAATCAATAACTTTACCAAGAGCGGTTTTGGTTTTGGGTTTTACCTTCTCTCCCATCATGGCACAGCAAACTGCACTTGTCTGGAAAGAAGGGAGTTTTCTCACATATACACCGTAGGCAATTGCCACTCCCATGACTGTGTACATGGACTGATTGACAATGCCCCAGTGGAAGAACTGGTAACCAAGAGAGGATTCCATTGCCTCAAGGCTCTCCGGCACAATGCCGATACCAGGCGCCTGGAAATAATATGCCCACTCCGTAAAGGACCAATACAGCGCTGCACTTGCCAGGGATGCCAGCAGCATCATTGCAAAATAGCTGAAATTGGAATACTGCGGTTTACAGTTGCCCAGCCGCACATTGCCATATTTTCCAAAGCCAAGCACCAGTGCGCATACAAATACCACGACTGAAATCACTTCGAATGCCGGCCCAAGACCGGAAATCATCATGTTAAAGAAAGAGCTGATCCCATTCAGGGTGGATGTAGGGTTCAATATCATAAAAATAATGAACACTGCAAGCACGGCCACGCTGGCTATAATCAAACCTACCTCCACGTCAGAATGGTCTTTTTTCTTTTTGTTTTCTTCCATCCTAATTCTTGCCCCCTTATTCAGTTTTTGTCTTCTCAGGAAACTTCCAGAAGCCTCCTCATCAGATCTGTAATCGGACGACTGACCCTCTTCTCCTTGTCATACCCCACATAGACACTTTCACAGCGGAGGATCAGATCGTCCTCACCTTCCCGATAAATTTCAAATGTAATCGTGATACTTCTGTTGCCGACCTTTATGTCACTGATGCCGACTTCCAGAAGGTCTCCTTCATATGCACTTGAAACAAATTCATACGTTGATTTCTTATGGCATACCTCTGAACCGTACTGCTCTGCAAGCACCCGGTACGGGTATCCCTTTGACCGGAAAAATTCTTCGAAAGCCAAATCTGTGTACACCACATAATTCCCATTGTAAACAATTCCCTGTTGATCCACTTCCCCATAACGGACACGTACAGGGCAGAAGAAAATACACTCACTTCTCATAATTACTATTTTCTCCGTTTCTCTCTGTTTGCTCTGATCTTCTTCAGTCTTCGAAGCGCTGGTCCGGAATTCAAAGAACGTTTTCTTACCCGGTGTTTCAGTGCACCGACAGCACATACATCCACGCAGTATCCGCAGTTAATGCAGATCTTATACGCATCACGCATGGCCATCGGATACCCGTCTTCTCCGATTCCGATGACTCTCATCGGGCAGATTTCCGAACAGTTATTGCACTTGACACACTTTTCTATATCAGCAAAAATTAATTGCACTATTACAAGTCCTTTCAAACAGCCTGGTGCACAGCGCCGCTTCCGATCAGGCTATCAATCTCGCTCTGGCTGTAGCCGAGCCCACCAAGAATTTCCAAGGTATGAGCACCCGGATGTCCTGCTGCAGGCGCATTCGGATCCACCGGTGTTTTGCTGAACAGAATCGGTGTATTGGTAACTGTATATTCACCCACACCCGGCTGATCAACCTGCATGATCACCTTCAGATCCCTGGTCTGCGGATTGCTGTCAAACTCAGCCAGCGACTGTACTGCAGCTGCAGGCACACCAACGCCACGCAGTCTCTTTTCCAGTTCATACCGTTCCATCGCCGCTGTTGTTTTCTCCAGTTCTTCAATCAGCTCTTCTCTGTGTGCGACACGAAGCACATTGTCCGCAAATCTCTGGTCTACCAGAAGATCGCCTCTTCCAAGCGCAAGGCAGAGTGCTTCCCATTCCGGCTCTCTTGTGATCGCAAGAACCACATTTCCATCCAGTGCCTTAAACTCGCCGTAAGGTGCATACCATGCATGGTGATTGCCGGTTCTCGGTGTGAATTCTCCTGTAACGGAATGCTCCAGTACCGGTGCTTCACACATATAGAATGCACAGTCAAGCATGGCAATATCCACACGGAGGCCTTTTCCTGTTTTCTGTTTGTACAGAAGCGCCATGGAAAGTCCCCTGAAAAGCTGCAGTCCTGCCCATGTATCACACATGGAAAATCCAGGTTTGATCGGTGCATCTGCTGCCTGTCCGGACTGTGCCACCAGTCCGCTTCGCGCTGCCGCGATGATATCCATACAGGGCAGGTGTGACAAAGGACCATAGGTTCCGAAACCGGAAATAGATCCGTAGATCAGTCCCGGATTCACTTTGATCATCTCGTCATAACCGATGCCCAGTTTTTCAAGCGTCCCTGCCTTGAAGTTTTCCACTACAACGTCAACTTTCGACACAAGATCCAGGACAACTTTTTTGCCTTCTTCTGAACGCATATCGATGGCGATACCTTTTTTACCTCTGTTATACTGGCAGAAATACAAACTGATATCATTTACATAAGGACCATACTCGCGCGAGATATCTCCTGCGCCCGGCCGCTCTACTTTAATCACTTCCGCGCCCATGTCCGCAAGCATCATGCCACAGAACGGCGCAGATAATACCTGGGAAAAATCAAGAACTTTAATTCCCTCAAGAGGTCTTTTCTTCATATCCTGCTCTCCTTCTTTAAATGATGCCTTTATCTCTGAGTGTCCGAAGCTCGGCATCGTCCATTGCCAGAGCCTTGTAAATCTGTTCATTATGTTCACCGACAGCAGGTGCCTTCACCAGCGGTTCTTCCTCAACGCCACAGAATTTCACCGGTTTTCCGGGCATCTCCAGCTGTCCGAGAGCATCGTCTTCCAGGGAAACTACCATATTTCTCACCAGCAGCTGCGGTTCCTGCAGTGCCTCTTTGGTGGTACTGCACATCGTTCCCGGAATCAGTGCTTCATCACAGATAGCTGCAATCTCCTGCATCGTATATTTGGAAAACAGATCTTCTAATTTATCTCTGAGGTCACCAAAGTAATGGTATCCTCTGACCAGATTAGAACAGTATTTTTCTTCCACATCCCATTCCGGCACATTAAATGCTTTGCAGAACTTTGTCCACTGTGCATCGGAAGAGATTCCCATAGCCACATATCCATTGCTGCACTTTAAGATGTCATATGGATTGATCAGCGGATGAGCGTTTCCGGTTCTCATCGGATCCTCATGCTCTGCTCCGTAGGTAATGACCTTATCCTCGGAAACAGCAATCGCAGATCCGCATAAGGTCGTCTCTACAATCTGCCCTTCCCCTGTTTTTTTGGCATAAAAAATCGCTATGCAAACAGCAGACGCAAGGAAGCTGGCCGCATAACGTTCAGACATGGAAAATCCAATTCTTGTAGGCGGATTTTCGGGAAATCCTGTAAAATGCATCACAGCGCTCTTCGCCTGAGCAATTAAATCGTTCTGTGGTGTACTGGTTTCTTTTCCGACAGAACCATACGCAGAAGTTCGTCCATAGACAAGGGATGGCTTAATTGCTGATAATTCTTCATATCCCAGGCCGAGGTCTTCCATTGTACCGGGAGGAAAGTTCTCAATAACCGCATCGGCCGTAGCCACGAGCTTTTTGAAAATTTCCTTTCCCTCCGGCTTCTCGAGATCAAGCGTAATACTCTTCTTTCCGCGATCCCGGAATGTATGGTGAGGACTGGCACCATCTTTCAATGGTGCCAGTTCTCTGAGCGGATCCCCGGTACCCGGGGCCTCCACCTTAATGACCTCTGCTCCGTAATCAGCCAGTTCCATCCCGCAGTAGCCGGAAAGTGTTGTTAAATCAAGAACTCGAATTCCTTCTAATGGCAACATACTAATCCTCCTGTTACTGTGAGAGTCAAGCTCCACGGTATTTTGTCAATTTTGCCGCTATTTATTTCTCGTAATCCCAGCCTGTGTAAAGCTCGGTACCACGTTTCTTGATCATGCCGCCGATAACGTTTCTCTGGATCTCGGATGTTCCCTCCCAGATACGGTCAACTCTCTGGTCTCTCCACAGACGCTCAACCGGATTCTCTCTCATGTATCCACGTCCGCCAAGGATCTGAACGCCCTTATCAGTTACTCTGTTAACCATCTCGGAGCACCACAGCTTGATAGCCGATGCTCTTGCATGTTTCAGCTTACGATCCATATCGCCGGAGATCTCCCAGCATACTCTGTACAGTAAGCTCTTAGCTGCCATGATATCCATGGTCATATCAACCAGCATATGCTCGATTACCTGGTAATCTCTGATTACATGGCCACCCTGTACACGCTCAGCTGCCCACTCGTTAGCAACTTTCAGTACACGCTCAGCTCCGCCTACGCAACGAGCTGCGATACCAAGTCTAGCCTCAACGAACCAGTCTTTGGTCATTGTGAAGCCTTCGCCGATTCCCTTCAGGATCTTGGACTCATCAACTACAACGTCCTCGAACAGGAACTCAGGATGCTTGAATGCGAAGTGATGTGTGAACTCAGGTGTACGCTTAACGCTAACGCCCGGTGCATCCTTCTCTACGAAGAATACGGTAGCCTTGTTCGGATCTCCGTCAAGGTGTGTATGTACAAGAATGAAGTCAGCGATGTTACCAACTGTAACGTACCATTTCTCACCGTTGATCTTGTAACCGCCATCGCATTTTACGGATGTGGTCTGGCACTCTGTCGGGTCAGAACCTGCATCAGCCTCTGTGATTGCATAAGCATCACGACGTTTGCACTGACAGGAAGGAATCAGATACTCATCGATCTGCTCCTGGGTACCGAATTTCATCGGGAAAGACGGCTGCGGAACTGCATCCCAAATAGCGCCGGTAACCATACCGAACTGCTCGGAAGCCAGTGCCTGCTCAAATAATGTGAAGCCTGCTCCACCATGCTCTTTGGTGTGGTTGGTTGCATTGAATCCCCAGGACATAACCTGCTCGGTAATTGCTTTGTGAGACTCCGGAGTCAGACCGTTGTTCTCTTCACATTCCATTTCGTAAGGGAATAATACCTGCTCGGTAAACTCTCTTGCTTTCTCTGATAATGCGCGATGCTCTTTGCTTAACTTAAAATCCATAGTAAAACGCTCCCTTTCTTTGAGATATTTTTTGTTTTTCGATCGCCTCATCTTCGACCTGTTTTCATTATACAAAATCCAGCAGAAAATGCAAGCGTTTTTTATGAAAAATAACCATAGTCAAGCTTAGGATTTGTGCATTTTTAACAAATAATATTCTTCTCTTGTTTTTTCGATTGGCTTTTATCCCATATATGCTATTTCCCATTTTTTCATGGACAAAAAACTTTGCAAATACGCAAAACTCAGTTTTTCATACCATGTCTTGTTTCTATACATATACCCCATTCCCGGATATTTTTCTGACTTGGTATTTTTCTGTTTTTGCCATGTATTGATGCTTATTTTTCCTCCTTTTTCAGAAAAAAAGTTATTGAATTTTGGCACTTTTACCATGTTTTGGGCATCCGAAATTGTTTCTTAACATAAGAAAAAAGAGACATTTCAACCACATATTAGCCGAATAGTCTCTTTTGTTTAAATATTATGTTCTTTTCTTCGGTATAAACTGAATATGAAGTTCCATATCCAGTCCTTCTGCGATCCGCTTCAGAATCGCTATGGAAGGGTTTCTCGTTCCTTTCTCCAGCTTACTGACATCTGCCTGGTTGATCCCTGTACGTTCTGCCAGTTCCTTCTGTGTCATATTCCGGTAAACCCGTGCCGTACTGATGGCTTCGGAAAGATCCGCAACCGGATGCTCATAGGCAGCTTCCCGGGAAATCTCGCTTCCGTTATCCAGCTCCTCCTGCCCGGGATTTCCCCTGTCATCCTGTTCCTTCTTGCCATCCCAGACACCATTTTCATTGACATACCAGCCGCCAATCCATGTATCGGACACCATCCGCCCCTGGGTGGACGGACCCGAACGTTCAAAATACCGCCATTCCCCATTGACCCGCGCCCATCCGGTCTTCATGCCATTGTTCCGGTCCATATAAAACCAGCCCTGTCTGGCCTGATCGTAGATCAGCCCTGTCTTCAGGTTGCCGTCTGCCCCGAAGCACCACCAGGCTCCGTGAATCAGTTCCCAGCGTGGAAGCTCAGTTCTCTCTCCCGTCATAGGATCCGTGATCACCGTACCGCAGACCTGCGTCCCATCGTTCCGGCGGAACCGCCAGTTGCCATCCGAATCCTCTTCCGATCCTCCCGCCTCCGCCGGCAATTCTCTGCGAATCTTCCGCATACTGTCTGTCGCATCCTCCAGCGATTCTCCCCACATACGGATCTCCTTCAGTGCAGGAATCAGCCGCTTGCCATTTTTCGTTGCGGAATATTCCACCCGGGGAGGCACCTCATTATACTGCACCCGGGAAACAAGACCGTCTGCTTCCAATTCTTTCAATGTACTTGTCAGCATCATGTTCGTGATGTCCAAAGCCTTGCGCAATTCACTGTACCGCATGGACTTCTGTTTACACAAAACATACATGACAGGCACCTTCCACTTTCCCTCGATTGCCCGCAATGCATTGCCAATCGGGTCGTCCTTGATCGGACAACCATCTCTTCTCTCCATATAACAAACCCTCCATCATCCAAGCTGTCTGCCTGTGTCCCCATACAACTTCCTTCTACAACAACATTTTCGATGATAGTTTGATTATAGCAAAAATCGAACACGCCGTCAAACGCGGCCTGTTTCCCATAATTCCCGCATTTTTCGACATCCGCAGCATTTTTTCCCGCATTGTATGTAAAAAAATGCAAAATACTTTACAACAAACGGTTTTTCCCGATAATATCCTGAATTGAGCGCACGCCCACCAGTTCGATGCCTTTCACTTCCTTCAGCTGCTCCATGCACACCTGGGGAACGATGCACCGGGTAAATCCCAACTTCTTCGCCTCCTGTACCCGGGCCAGCGCCATGTTCACCGCCCGGACCTCGCCGCTTAATCCCACTTCTCCGAACACTACCGTCTTCTCGTCAATGGGTCGATCCTGAAAGCTGGACACGATGGCCAGGACGATGGCCAGATCCACGGCAGGCTCGTTCATTTTCACGCCTCCTGCGATGTTGATGTAGGCATCACAGGCCGAAAGCGCCAGCCCCGCCCGTTTCTCCAGCACCGCCATCAGCAGATTCACCCGGTTAAAATCGGTGCCCGCCGCCGTTCTTCTGGGAATATTGAAAAAGGTCTGGCAGACCAGCGCCTGGATCTCCAGCAGGATCGGTCTTGTACCCTCCATGGAGCAGGCCACCACCGAGCCAGACGCGCCCTCCGGCTTGCCCGACAACATATATTCCGAAGGATTTTCCACCTCCGCCAGACCGCTGCCCTGCATTTCAAAGACGCCGATCTCATTGGTGGAGCCGAAACGGTTCTTTACCGCCCGTAAAATCCGGTAGGAGGCATGGCGGTCGCCCTCGAAATAGAGCACGGTGTCCACCATATGTTCCAGCACCCGGGGGCCTGCTACCACGCCCTCTTTCGTCACATGGCCCACAATGAACACGGCAATGCCCAGCCCCTTGGCGATGCGCAGCAGGATGCCCGTGGATTCCCGCACCTGGGATACGCTGCCCGGCGCCGAGCTCACCGTCTCCCGGAACATGGTCTGGATGGAGTCGATGATAACGATCTGGGGATTTTCCCTGCGGATCACCTGCTCCACCGTGTCCAGATTCGTTTCACATAATAAAGAAAGGCTGTCGCCGAACTTACCGATCCGGTCTGCCCGCATGCGGATCTGCTTTAACGATTCCTCACCGGAAATATAGAGGATCTTTCCTTCTTTATGAGAAAGATTGCAGCACACCTGCAAAAGCAGGGTGGATTTGCCGATGCCCGGGTCGCCGCCCACCAGTACAAGGGAGCCCGGCACGATGCCGCCGCCCAGCACCCGGTCCAGCTCCTTCATGCCGGTGCTGATCCGGTCTTCCTCCCGGATCTCAATATCCCCCAGCTTCACCGGACGAGCTTTCGGGTCTGCACCGGCATGGCTGCCTCCCGGCAGTTCCGGTGCCTTCTCCTCCACAAAGGTATTCCATTCCCTGCACCCCGGGCACTGGCCCATCCATTTGGACGATTCATACCCGCAGTTCTGACAAAAATAAACACTTGCTCTGCTTTTCGCCATAATTTCTCCTTTAATTGAAAAGAAGGACGAACCCTTGTCTGATCCGCCCTTCCTCATACTTTTCATTAATTTCTATTCTTAGAAATATCTCGCCTGCTGTTTATACCCGGACAACCTTCACGTCCACCCGGGATGTGCTGGACAATTCCACGCCAACGCTGAGCTTGCCGCCCAGGTTCGTGCTCATCTTGCCTGCACTCTCACCGGCCACAAATACCTCGTATTCGGTATCTGCCTCCAGACCTAAGGTAATCTGTGCATCCTCCCAGCTCTCTACGATAAACTCCACACCGGCCTCGGTCTCCGTGAAATTCTCCACAGTCGTTCCCGGCACGGACTCATATACAAATAATCCATTTCTCTCCAGCTTGGTCATCTCGCGGAAAGTCTTGATCTTATACAAATCTCCCTCGTACTCATAATTGTCGAGCTTTGCTTTCTCCGCCAGTTCATAGTTGCCAAAGCTGATCGTGCCGTTGTTCTCTGTGCGGATAAGTTCCTTAATTACTGACATTTCGTCAATCCTCCCATTTCTGCCTATGGTTGTTTTTTCTTTATTATACCATAAATTCGTCAGGAATCCACAAAAATCATCAGGGCTGGACATAAAATTTCACAGCACCTTTGGCCATGCCTGCTGCCACAGTATCCCCGCCTTTGACATGCCCGGCCAGGATTTCTTCTGCCAGCGGATCCTCGATCCGGTTCTGGATGGCCCGCCGCAGCGGTCTTGCCCCGTATTTTTCATCGAAGCCCTTGTCTGCGATCTCGTTTTTCACAGAATCCCGGATGAGCAGCGTGATGTTCATCTGCTCCTGGCAGCGTTTCGTCAGCTCGGTGAGCATGAGCCCGGCGATCTTGCGCACGTTGTCCCGGTTCAGCGGATGGAATACCATGATCTCGTCGATCCGGTTCAGGAACTCCGGTTTGAACATGCGGCGCACTTCTTCCATGACGCGGCCCTTCATCTTCTCGTAGTCCTTCTTCTCATCGGACTGGGACATAAAGCCCAGATTCTTCGGCGCCATGATCTCCTGGGCGCCCACGTTGGACGTCATGATGATGACCGTATTCTTAAAGCTGACCTGCCGTCCTTGGGAGTCGGTGATATGGCCGTCATCCAGCACCTGCAGTAAGATGTTGAACACATCCGGGTGGGCTTTCTCGATCTCGTCAAACAGAATAACAGAATAGGGATTGCGGCGCACCTTCTCGGACAACTGACCGCCCTCCTCATGGCCCACGTATCCCGGAGGGGAACCGATGAGCTTGGACACACTGTGTTTCTCCATGTACTCCGACATATCAACCCGGATCATGGCCTGCTCTCTTCCAAACAGCACCTCTGCCAGTGCTTTGGACAGTTCGGTCTTGCCCACGCCGGTGGGGCCCAAGAATAAGAAAGAACCAATGGGCCGGTTGGGGTCTTTTAAGCCTACCCGTCCCCGTTTTACCGCCCGGGCCAGAGCGCTGACTGCCTCCTCCTGTCCGATGACCCGCTTATGCAGGGCACTCTCCAGACGGCGCAGCTTCTCCCCTTCCCGTTCAGACAGACGCTGGGCCGGGATCTTCGTCCACTCGGAAACCACAGCTGCAATCTCATTCTCATCCACGATCCGCTCTTTCTTCCGGCTGTCTCTGGCATACCGGCGTTCCAGCTTCTCTTTCTTCACTTCCAGCTCCTGCTGCTCCCGGCGCAGTTCCCCGGCCTGTGCAAAGTCTTCCGCGATGATGGCCTGCTCCTTGGCTTCTCTGGCATCTTTGATCTGCTGCTCTATTTTTTTCAGGCTGTCCGGTCTGGCAAACCCGTACAGGCACACCTTGGAGGCCGCCTCGTCCATCAGGTCGATGGCCTTGTCCGGCAGGAACCGATCATTGATATACCGGCCGGAAAGGCGCACAGCTGCCTCCACCGCACCATCCGTGATCTTCACGTGATGGTGCGCCTCATAACGGCTCCGCAGCCCCTTCAGGATCAGGATGGCCTGGGCCTCGGAGGGCTCTTCCACATTCACCGGCTGGAACCTGCGCTCCAGGGCTGCATCTTTTTCAATATATTTCCGGTATTCCTCCACCGTCGTCGCACCGATGAGCTGCAATTCTCCCCGGGCCAGAGACGGTTTTAAGATATTCGAGGCATCAATGGCACCCTCGGCACCGCCGGCGCCGATGAGGGTGTGGATCTCGTCGATAAACAGCAATACATTGCCCGCAGCAGTGACCTCGGAAATGATATTCTTGATCCGTTCCTCAAACTCACCCCGGTATTTGCTGCCCGCCACCACGCCGGACAGATCCAGGCTGACGAGCCGTTTGTCCCGCACGCTGTCCGGGATATCGCCGGATACGATCCTGGCAGCCAGTCCTTCCACGATGGCCGTCTTGCCCACGCCAGGCTCTCCGATGAGACAGGGGTTGTTCTTCGTCCGGCGGCTCAAGATCTGTACCACCCGCTGGATCTCATTCTCTCTCCCGATGACCGGGTCAAGCTTCCCGTCCCGGGCCAGTTCCGTGATATCCCTGCTGTAAGCATCCAGGGTGGGTGTGGCAGTGGCACCGCCTGCAGCGGCATCCCGCAAAAACTTGCCGCCCCGCAGATCTTCTCTGGTGACCCGCACCTCCTGCCCCATGGCCGTCAGCAGGTCAATGTACATTTTCTGGGCATCGATGCCTGCGGTATTCAGCAGTCTGGCCGCCACGCTGTCCTGTTCCTTCAGGATGGCCAGCAGCAGATGCTCCGTGCCAATCTGGGCAGAAGACAGCGCCTGTGCTTCCTGCGCCGCCCGTTCCAGCACCCGACGTGCCCGGGGCGTATATCCATCCGGGTCCATCACCGCCTGCGTCGCCTCCGGCGCAATGAGCTGGCTGATCAGCTCCCGGATCTTCTCCTCATAGACGCCGTATCCGTCCAGGATCGTTCCCGCCATGCTGTCGGTCTCCCGCAGCAGTCCCAACAGGATATGCTCCGATCCTATGTAGCTGTGATGGAGCTTTTTTGCAACTTTTCCTGCATATTTTAATGCATTTGCAGCTTTTGATGTATATAAATCCATCTGGTCTGATCCTCCTGCTTATTCATACTCCATATAAATATCATCAATGAGCTGATGTACCTCTTCTTTGGTAATGTTGTGGCAGCGGCCTCTGGCCAGCACGATCCGCAGATCCTGCTCCAGCTCCACCAGCGCCTCCAGCTTATGTACATCCAGCGAGATGACAGCGCCCTTGCGGCGGTCAAGCTTGATGAAGCCTTCCTGCTTCAGCAGCGTATACGCCTTATTCACGGTATGCATGTTGATGCCCACCGTATCCGCCAGCTGGCGCACAGAAGGGAGGGATTCCCCCTCCTGAATCTGGGAAGTCGCGATCCCCACGATAATCTGATTCCGCAGCTGCATATACAGCGCTTCGTCACTGTTAAAGTCAATCTTAATAACCATATCATCACTTCCATCTTTTGTTATACACAGGATAGCACAAATCGCACGTACTGACAAGCCCAAACCTGTACTTCTCCTTTATTCCCCCCCAGCTTCCTGCCACATCCATTGTCCGCACCTGCCATAGTTCTACTGTTCTCACATTCATTCCCAATCCAAACATTGCCTTATTTGTGGTACAACCAATTTCCCATAAAATTAAGAAACGGAGACAGTCTCCCATCTCCGTTTCTCTTTCTTTATAAGAATTCATGAAAATCCGTTTTCAGAATGCCTCCCGCTTACGCAGGACACACTGTTTTCCCGTCAGACGCACGTTTTACAGATCGTCGTCGTCCAGGTCGATGAACTCCAGATCGAAGTCATCATCCGCGCCATAGACCGGCTCCGGTGCCCGGGAGCTGCGCTTGGCTGCAACAGTCTTCTCGGCATAATCCGCAGCTCTGGACTGCTTATTGGCCTTCTCTTCTCTGGATGTCTGACGCTCTCTTGCGCGGGCTGCCTGCCGGGAACGGGACCAACTCATCTTTTCCTCTTCTTCGTCGTCCTCTTCGTCCTCGTCATCCTCGTCGTCTTCGTCGTCATCCTCATCATCGTCATCGTCGTCATCACGGCGGCGGCCAAAGAAGAATCCACGGCGTCTCGGTCTTACTTCTTCCTCATCGTCCTCGTCTTCGTCATCTTCTTCGTCCTCGTCGTAATCGTCATCTTCCTCTTCGTCGTCATCCTCATCATCTTCATCGTCATCATCACGGCGGCGGCCAAAGAAAAATCCGCGGCGTCTCGGTCTTACTTCTTCCTCATCGTCCTCGTCTTCATCATCTTCTTCGTCCTCGTCGTAATCGTCCTCGTCTTCTTCATCCTCATCGTCTTCATCATCACGATGGCGGCCAAAGAAAAATCCGCGGCGTCTCGGTCTTACTTCTTCCTCGTCGTCCTCATCCTCTTCTTCGTCGTCCTCTTCATAATCGTAATCATCCTCTTCCTCATCGTCTTCATAGCCGTGGGAAGCAGTTTCCTCAAAGGATGTCACCGGAATCCGGTCGTTGTTGAACTCTTCAATATCTTCCGGGGTAATATCAATATCCTGGCTCTCTGCAGCGGTCTGCTGTACACCTGCGGCATCCATATCCGCCTGCGCTGCAGGCTGTCCATAGACAACCGTCTCTGTCTGGGCATAACCGCCACGCGCTGTCGCTGCCTCGGGCTGCTGGCCGTAAGCGGCATTTTCTGCAGGCTTCCGGGTATTTTCTGCAGCAGCCGGATTCTGCTGTCCGGATACGGTTCTGGCGAGAATGTCGTCGTCATCTTCCTCATCCTCGTCGTCTTCGTCGCGTTTTCTGCCAAACAGCTTCCGGCCGCGGCCTTTTTCTTTCTTCTCCTCCCGGCTCACAGCGATCTCATCGTCCTCATCGTCCTCGTCGTCATCCACATCTGCGGACAGTCTGCGGGCTTTCAGTGCCATATGAATGGAAACAAACAGCAGCAGCACGCAAACAACGATAAGCACACAGATGATGGTGAAGCGCTTGGACATATCATCGGTGTATTTCTGCTTGAGCTCCTTTACCTGAGACTCCAGCAGCTTCGTGTTCTCCTCTGTGGAAAGGTACTGGTCATCCACGATCTCCAGGCCGGTGAGAATATTTCTCTGGTAAGTGCCGTCCTTGGCATAGTAGGAGTACAGCCCCTTGTCGCCGTCCTGGTTGATACCGAATACATAATAGAAGTTATGGTTTTCTCCGGTCAGGTCTTCCTCGGCGGACAGGGTCAGCTGCCATGCCTGTACCCTCTTGCCGTCGATCTCCAGTGTGGTCTCCTCGTAGCCGAAATCCATCTGGCCGGCACCGAAGGTATCCAGCATATACAGGTATTTGCCCTGCATGGTCTGCAGTTTGATGCAGTAGGAGAAGCCCTGAGCCTCTGCGTCATACACATACCAGTCAGAGGTGGTCTGGTCATCATAGCTGGTCAGATACACGAGATAAAGCTCGATATCATAAGACTTCACCACCTGGATCTGGTTGTTCCGGTAGTCTACCTCCGTGCGGTAGAAGCCGTCCGGGATCATATCATCGGTAAAGCTCTGATTGATATAAAAATGTGCCTGGTCAACGTCCAGATAGCAGGACAGGCCGTCGTCCAGCCCCTCAATGGGTGTCAGACCGTCGGGATTCTTATCGCCGTTGGTGACAGAAGTAGTCGTCTCCGCCTGTGTGCCATCTGCTCCGTCGGTACCATCTGCAGGCACCTCCTGCCCGTCACCGCCATTGGTATCCCCGGCAATATCCACATAATCTGAACGGATATAGCCGATCCGCTCCGTGCCGTTGTCGTTGTAGGATACCTTCAGCCACGTATTGCCGTCGCTGCCGGTCTCCTCTCCCAGAACGGACACCTCCATGCCCGTCTCAGACTTCTTCATCACGTTATCTGAGCTGCTGGAATCCGATGTGGACCGGATATTCACTCCTGTATCGTTGATCGTTCCGCTGCTGGGATATGCCAGACTGACAAATCCCGTCTGAAGAGTCATCACGCCCGCCGTCAGCACTGCACAGGCTGCGCAGAGCACTCTCTTCCATGCTGTATTCTTTCTCACCTTGTACTCGGCTCCTTCCATTTACATTCCTTCATTTGCTCATTTGCTTTTGTGTCTTCTTATTTCTAAGTCGTCTTTATTTCTTTCTCACTAATTGTCTATTATAGTGAGTTTTACGGGGCGCTGTCAACCAAAAGCACCGTTTTAAGAAAAATATAAGGAATATAGTTCACTCGTAGATTCATGTATCCAGACTTCATGCTCGCATGAAAGGCTGGATACAGAAATCTACGAAGGGAGCGCCAGTTTATGAGTAAAAATGAGCTGCAACGCAGCGGAGAGCATCGAAGATGCGGTTTTGCGAATGGCGCGTGTGAACTATCATAAAATATGAAAAGGGGAAGAGCCCGCGCTCTTCCCCTTTCGTATCCCGTAATGGTCTGTTTTTAAACCTCTGTTACCTTTACATTCATATATTTTGCCACCATCTGCAGAAGTGCAACGTAGTCGCCCTCTTTGATGATGATGTGATGATGCAGGCCGGAACGGATCATGCTGTTAACGATCTCGCTCGGTGCAGCCTTCTCATCTTTGAGTTTTACAACCAGCTTGGAACCAGCCTCTACCCACTCGTCATGACTTACCGGAAGGGTGGATCCCTTAGCAGCGAAGAGCTGGTAGTTGCCTGCGAAGCCCTGCATATCGCAGTAGGTTACTTTATCCATAGCCTTCATCGGCACACCGATAAATGCGCCCATATCGCCGGATGCGTTTACTGCAACCTTGTCAAGGCTCTCTGCCAGAGACGGAGCGGTGCTGCCCTCGTGGCAGATGGTTACATAGCCAGCCTTGTCGTCGAAGGCGCCGATCTCACCCAGTGCGCAAGCGCCGCCGTTTGCAGCCATGTTGAGCATCTGCTGTACTACTACGTGAGCGATATCACCCTCGGTATCGCAGATGATGCCCTGCTCGCACAGCCAGGAAGCTGTCTGGTTCATCAGTCCGCTGTATGCCGGATAGCACTCAGCTGCCACAGCATCCAGATGCATAGCGTCTACCAGGGACTTGGTAGCCATGTACATCTTGGTCATCCAGAGCAGGCACTCTTCGCTGACATTGACCTGCTTACCGGTGATGGCTTTCAGCTCTTTCTCGAATACTTCCTTTGCATCTGCATCGGGAATATTTCTTGCAGCATCCTCTACGTCGTCGATTCTTGTATGGATGATGGTGGAGCCGAATTTCTCGGAGAACTCCCACTCCTCTGTGGTCATATCCTGCGGGCCAGCTGCACGCCATGTCTGACGGGGTCCCATCAGGCAGATACGCATGGATTTTACTTTCTTTACGATCTGTGCTGCCTCTGCTGCCATTTTCACCTTTGCGATCAGGGCTGCATCGTCTGCCAGGCCGTATACATACTCAAAATGGATGCCCTCAGCCTTTAATACGCCGCCTGCCTCCTGTACACAGCCGATGGAGAAGGTCTCCGGATACGGAACTGCCCAGAACAGAACGGGAACTTTCAGCTCGTTGATGAACAGGTAAGGCATATCATCGGTAGCCCATGTCACAAACATAATTGCAACGGACTCGATGCCGGCTTCCTTGAACTGATCGCATACGTCCATAGCGTCTACCGGATCCCAAACGGAACGGTTTGCTACTACTACATCGATACCTGCAGCTTCCATTGCCTTTGCTGCTGAAGAAATTAACTCATCATGTCTCTGTCCGCCGCTCTCGAAGTGGCTGCACAGTCCTACAAGACCCATTTTCGGTTTTGCCATTGTCATATCCTCCTGTTGTTTATATTTTTATTTTACTCGTTGTCCTTCGCATCCTCATCGAACAGCTCGGTGAGAGAATTGAAGAGCATCTTGAATTTCAGATACTGTCTGTCATATACATGACGGTTGTCCGGATTCGGAACAAAGCTCTTTCTGATCTTTACCATAGAATCTACGGCAGATGTGATATCGTCGAAGATTCCGGCAGCCTTTCCGGCCAGGATCGCAGCGCCCAGGCATGCGGTATCCTGAGAGGAATAAGTCACGTTCAGTGTCTTTCCTGTGATGTCTGCTTTGATCTGATTCCATGTATCGGACTTGGAACCGCCGCCCATGGTACGGATCTCCTTCACTTCCAGTCCCATTGCCTCGATGGCTTCCAGGTTCCGGCAGATCAGGTAGCCAAGGCTCTCCATGATCGCACGGGCAAAGTGCGGTTTTTTATGCTGAAGGGTCATTCCATAGAAAACGCCCTTTGCATTCAAGTTTACATCAGGTGCCAGAGATCCCTGCAGATGCGGCAGCATGATGAGGCCGTCTGCGCCTGCGGGTGTGCGGTCTACTTCTTTGTTCAGCAGATCGTAAGCGTCAATATCCGTCAACTCCTGCATGCTGATCTCATCCTGGCAGAACACATCCCTGAACCAGCGCAGGCACATGCCGCCGGTGGTGAAGGTATGCATCATGTAGGTGTCCGGTGTTGCAAAATAGTGCACCGGCATCTGTCGGTTGGGATCGTAGGTGAGCTTCTTCGTCGGCACACAGATGGCCAGCGCAGAACCGATATTTTCAGAGAAAATACCCGGACGGATGTTTCCGACACCGATGGCTCCTGCTGCCTGATCCAGGCAGCCTGTGGTGATCACGGCATCCTTTGCAATGCCCAGTGCCTCTGCCATCTCGGGCAGTACGGTACCGATGGCTTCGCCGGATTCACGCACTTCCGGAAGATATTCTTCCTTGATTCCAATATATTCCAGCATCTCCGGCCAGTATTTCTTGGTCCGGATATCCCAGTACTCCGTAGAGGTCAGAAGGGAACCTTCTGCCACGAACTTTCCGGTCAGCAGATAAATCACATAGTCTTCCAGAAGAAGGAAATGTCTCGTCTTCTCGAAAATGTCCGGGCGGTTCTGCTTGTACCAGAGCAGCTTGGCTGCCGGCCAGTTTGCCTCGAAGCTTACCTGTCCCGTAATCTGATAGCAAAGCTCATCTCCGAATTTTGCTCTGAGTTCCTCTGCCTGCTTGCCTCCTCTGTTGTCCATCCATACGACTGCGTTGTCCAGCGGTTTGCCAGCCTCGTCCAGCAACATCAGTGTCTCTCCCTGTACGGAGAAGCCCACAACAGAGATCTCTGTCGTGTCTACGCCCTTGTCGCGCAGCTTCTGCATGCTTTCCTTGATCGTATCCATGTAAACCTCACAGGGAACCTCGACAAAATTTGCCTGAGGTGTGAGCAGGGAATACTCGATCACCGCATCCGCCTGTTTGGTACCGGAATGGTCATAAACAGCGGCTTTCAGGGAAGTTGTCCCCAGATCAATTCCTAATATGTATTTACCCATGGTTTCCCTCCTGCTCTCCAAATGGATTAGTTGTTGTATACGCCGCGGATCACTGCGGTATCCAGAACCTTACCGCGGATCTCTTTTAAGAATTCGTTATAGTAATAGCCATCCTTTAAGTCCAGCACCTCGCTCAGCGCGAACAGCTGCAGCTCATACTCGTGCGGACGATCCTCCGGAGCCGGGCCGCCGAAACGGTTGCATACCGGATTGTCCAGTCCCAGCTGGAATGCCCAGGTATTCTTGCCCTGGATAAAAGATTTGTCATTTCTGGAAGCATCCTCAGCCAGTCCGTTTGCGGATGCCGGGATATTTGCTGCCAGCCAGTGGAGCCAGATAAAGCCCTCGCCGATGACGTTGTCATAATCAATAAATACCAGTGCGTAGGATTTGGTTCCTTCCGGCGCACCTTCCCAGCTGATAGGGAAGGACAGCTGCGGGATGCCCTCCTGCACGTCAGAAGATTCCTTGCCGTATTTTCCGGCGATCGCGCCGTTTACAAATGCATCGGATTTTAAAATTAAGCCCATCTTTTCGTCTCCTTTGCGTATGCGATTATTTGTTGATGTAGTCAACAACCTTGTCGATCTGCTCAGCGAATGTGCCGTCGAACTTGTTCTCGAAGAATGCGCCGCCGATGGTGAATGCCCACGGGTTAGCTGCCTTTACCTCGTCAAGTCTCTGGTAGCTGTTTACGCTGCCTGCCAGAACAACCGGAGCGGGAGTCTCAGCAACAAAACGACGGTTCAGCTCTACAGCATCGCCTACATAACGATATCCAAGAAGGTCGAAACCTGCAACGCCCTTAGCCAGGCACTGTTTGCCCTGCTCGATGATCTCTTCCATGGTTCCCTTCAGAACGGAAGGTCTGCCCTCGATGGTTCCTACGAAAGGAAGGTACTTCATGCCGTTCTCTTTGCAGTAGTCGTTGATGGAATCAAAGTACAGGGTTCCCAGCAGGTAATCTACGCCACAAGCAACACCCATCTTTGCGCCTTCCATGCACTCTTCCTCTGTGTATGCAACAACCTCAAGGAATGTGGTCTTGCCGCACTGCTTCATGTAGCTGTAAAGCTCTTTCATCTCGTCAAGCGGAATACCTACTTCTTTGAAGCCCCAGAAGTTTGCTTTGGAGTTCTTGCACTCCTCAAATACTTCCTTTGCATTTTTCACTGTTACATCATTATGTGTCAGCATGACAATTAATTCAGGTCTGTTTTCCATTTTTGCTCTCTCCTTCTCTTTAAAGCATGTTTGCATATTTTCGGATATTCTCATATCCCGTTGATATTACTTTACCTTTTTCTGTCATGGAAGTACATTAGCTAACTTGGCTGACACATTGCATTTCTTTGCATGAATGTTTTCTGTAAAAAAAGAAAAGGATTCCCCGCGGCAATATCTGTCCTCTGACACTGCCTGATGGGAAATCCTTTTTCAAAAAAATCGTTACCTATATAAATAGCTGTCGCTTATCTGATATAGCTGGTCTTGATCTTTGCCTCTTTCTCCGGTTTTGCAACGCCTGCATCTGCGCCTGCCTTGAGACATTTGAGCATAAATGCCATGTTTCTTCCAAGGGTGCGCATGATCTGTAAGCCTTCCTCGTCCTTCTCTACCTCTGCTGCCTCATGGCCGTGTACCATGTTGCAATAGTTGGCAGAAACGATGGGCATCTCAGACATCAGGAAGTACTTGTTCATGACTTCAAGTGTTGCTGTCGTTCCTCCTCTTCTTGCAGAAGTAACACAGGCTGCGGGTTTGAAGCGGAAATTGCCGCCTGCCATAAAGATTCTGTCCATGAGAGAGATCAGGGCGCCGTTGGGAGATGCAAAGTAAACCGGAGAGCCGACGATGAGGCCGTCCGCAGTCTCCATCTTGTCCAGCACTTCATTGACCGGATCGTTGTTAAATACGCAGCGTCCGTTGTTCTTGGAACATCCGCCGCAGCCAATACATCCGCCGATGGGCTTCTTTCCAATATGAAGGATCTCAGACTCCACGCCTTCTTTTTCCAGTGTGTCAGCCACTTCCTTCAGTGCTCTCCATGTACATCCCTTTTCATTCGGGCTTCCGTTAATCAGCAATACTTTCATCTTTTCTTACTCCTTCCTATATTATGATAGGACGAACTTTCCTATCATATAAAAACCGGGATCGAATCAGACCCTGCCGGATCAGTCGGTTCTCGGTGCGCAGCTCCATGTGATGACTGCCGGCTCTGTGCCGATGTTGGTCAGCTCATGAGGCTCTCCCTCATATACGAGAATGATATCCTGCTCATGCAGCTCATAGTATTCATCGGTTGCCGTGTTGTGCATGAGCACGGTGCCGCGGCTGACGAAAAATACTTCATGGCCGTTGGGATGTCCCGGGTCAATGCCGCCGGTCTGTCCCGGCTGCAGGGTAGAGGAACCAAAGGTAATCTTCGGTGCCACCACATATTCTCTGCATACCTCAGGGCCGTCCAGGAACACTCTGCTGTCCAGTTTTCTGATTACTTTCATAAATGAACCCTCCTTTTATCATAGCATATTATATCCATTTTTGCACACGGCACAGATCGCCGCTGTGCCGCCAATCATTTCGGCTCATGGCAGGATATCTTCCCATACAGCGTCTGTCCGTGCGCATTTTCATCCTAATTAACCGAAAAAGTCTGCCTTGTGATATACCATCGGCTCCTTGCCGCTGTTCTCGCCGTCCAGCACCTCTGCCGTAAACAGTACGTGATCCCCCAGCTGGTAAACCTTGTTCACTTCGCAGATCATGTATGCAGCGGAATCCTTCACGATCGGGCAGTCCTTCTCGTCATAGATGCACGCTACCAGCTCTGTCTTCTCTGCATTTCTTCCAGATACAAAACCGCAGGCCTTGGCAACCTCCTCCTGGCCCTTTGCCAGAACGGAAATGGTGAAATGTGCATTGTTCTGCAGCATCTCTGCTGTATAGTGTCCGGCGCTGACAGCCACCAGGATCTGGTTCGGTCTGGAGGAAATCTGTGTCAGCCATGCAGCTGTCATCAGGTTCTTCTTCTCACCGTTTTTCGCTCCGATCACATAAACCCCCTGTGTGATCGCATTCATATAATCTTTTCCCATGGTCTTCTCCTCTCCGCAGTGGACACACTGCTTCCAATCTTCCCCTCATTTTACTATAGTCTGTTGTGTTTTTCTATGATATACTTTGTCTGTAATATTACATATATTGATCTTAGTTTTCCTATCTTGCTCATCCCGTCAAAGAAGGTGCCCACGCCTGTGAGCACCTTCAGGAAGGAAATGAATAACTATGAAATCTCTTATGTGAAACTTCTATAGGATGTCTGACTTATTTCAGGCCTGCGATCTTGAGACCCTCTTCTACTCTTGCGGTCTCCTCAGCGGTAGCCGGAAGAACAGGCATTCTCGGATCGCCAGCAGGCATGCCGAGCAGCTCAACAGCCTTCTTCAGAAGTGCCGGGAACTTGTTCTCGTCGCCGATGGTAGCTGTCAGAGGAGCCAGGTTCCAGTAGATCTTCTGTGCTTCTTTGATCTTGCCCTCGTTTACAAGGTTCATCATCTCGATTACCTGCTTCGGTGCAACGTTAGCGGTTGCAAGGATGATTGCCTGGAATCCTACGCAGAATGCAGGAAGTGTCAGGTCGTCGCAGCCTGTGAACAGGGTGATGTCATCTGCGCTGTATTTTCTTAAGATGCTCGCTGCAAGCGGAAGGCTTCCGGAGGTCTCCTTCATACCAACTACCTCAGGGATAGCGATCAGGCGCTCAAACAGCTCTAAGTCAATGTTGATGCCTGTTGCAGCCGGATGATTATAAAGAACCATCGGGATACCAACCTTTGCCAGCTCTGTAAAGTGAGCAACCATACCATCGTTGTCTGTGTTGCCGATCGGAGAAAGAACCAGTGCAGCATCTGCGCCAGCATCCTTTGCATCCTGAACGAGATCCTTGGTAGCTGCTGTTGTCTGTGCGCCGGCACCAGCAATGATCTTGCCGTCACCGATGACTTCCTTACAAGCCTTGATACCAGCGATACGCTCTTCTCTTGTCAGGAATGCATGCTCTCCTGAAGAACCACTGAATGCAACACCTGCGCAGCCAACGCTCATGTAGTATTTTACGTTAGCCTTTAAGCCTTCCAGATCCATGCTGCCGTCAGCCTTGAAAGGTGTGATCAGTGCAGGATATACTCCCTTAAATACGATTGATTTCTTCATTTCTTTCTACCTCCATTGTTGTTTTTGATATTTGAATTTTAATGACTCACTTGTTTAAAATACGGAAACGCTTCTTTTTATAAAAGGTTGATGACATATTCCAGGTTTTCCCGGAAAGTGCCGTTTTTCACAAAGTTCTTGGCGAACAGTGCGCTTCCCATGGTAAATGTCCAGGGGTTCATCTTCTTGACCTTCTCGATTCTCTCTTCCGATCCGATGCTTCCTGCCAGACAGACCGGATGCTTCGCTCCCTTTACAAAGTCGGCGCAGAACTCGTCCACGTTCTCCCCTGTGTAGCGGTAGCCCAGAAGATCGGTGCCGTAAATGCCCTTGTCCGCAAATGCTGCTTCCTGGGCAAGCATCTCTTCTACCGTTCCCTCCAGAATACTCGGTGTCTGGGATACCTTTCCAACAAACGGGCAATACTTCAGATCCGTTTTCTTTACATATTCATATACACTGTCGAAATACAGGGTGCCCAGCAGATAATCAAATCCGCATTCCACGCCAAGTCTTGCACCTCTCATGCATTCCTCTTCTGTGTAACTTACTACCTCAAGAAATGTAGTCTTCCCATTGGCCTTCATCACGTCCACCAGCTGCTTCATCGCGGCAGGTTCCAGTCCATGATCCTTGAAGCCCCAATACTTCACCGGAAGGTCTCTACAGCTTGTAAATACTTCCAGTGCGTTCGGCACTGTCACATCGTTGTGTGTCAGCATGACGATCAGCTCAGACATTCCTCAACACCTCTCCCTTCTCCCCCGTCAGACTTGATTAAGTCTGCATTTATTGTTTAACTGTATACTATCACCAAGATGGCCATCCGTCGATGAAGTACTTTGTGTTTACCTTCACATATCTTGCTTCCGCCATTTGCATTCTATCTGTCTTCCCTTGTTTTCCTGTATTTATTGTGAAATCCATACCCCATATTTTGTTTTTTTCACACTTTTACTTGACATTTCATGCGCTTCATATTATCGTAAATAATATACAGGTCGAAGCATTACATATATTGCTTACTTATTGCTCATCTTGTTATTGAGGAGGGATATTCATGGCAGCGATATTCTGGTCACACGCCAACAGCTATGTAGGTGACTATTCCATCGTCAGAAGAACACCACATAAAGAATTTACCGAAGGGTATCATTATCACGACTTTTATGAAGCACAGTTCTATTTTAATAACGACCCGGAAACAAAGGACGAGCCTCTGGGCACCATCATGCTGGGAGACGAGATGTACAAGCCCAAGAACGGGGATGTCTTCCTGATCAACATGTTCGACTCGCATTATATTCAGATGGACAACAAAAAACATTATGACCGTTACTGCGTTTCCATCTCCCCGACGCTGATGCTGTTCATCTGCTCGGAGCATTCCAATCTGTTCAATATTTATAATAAGAGCAATCGGAACTATCCGCTGATGCACATGACCGAGCACCAGCAGCAGCTATTCCTGCAGATGTACCATGATTTCGAGGTGCGTTTAAAGGATATGGAGCACGGCAAGCGCTTCCTGGAGCAGTCTCTGCTGTTCGGCATCATCGCTCAGCTGTATGACATCTATTATACGGAGACGCAGATCGCGCCCACCGATTCTCTGCACATGTCCACGCTGACAACGCTTGTCCGCTACATCGACGAGCACATTGCCGAGGATCTGTCGCTGAAACAGCTGTCCGAGGTGACCAATTTCAGCACGTACCATCTGTGCCGGATCTTCAAGAAAAATACCGGTACGACGCTGAACAAATATATCGTTTCCAAGCGGATTGAGAATGCCAAGCTGCTTCTGGCCGGGGATGCTTCCATCCAGACCATCAGCAAGGAAGTCGGTTTCAACAACTACAACCATTTCTACCGCTGCTTCCGCCAGATCGTCGGTATCAACCCAGCAGACTACCGGGAGATTCTGCTGACCCAGGGCGACGAAGCGCTCATCCAGCTCCAGGCCACCGGCGTCATCAAGCGGCCTGCGGATACCGATGTCCTCAATGAGGAGGATGAAGATTTCGGAGACGAGAATTTGGATGATGAGCCCTAAAATGACAACTAAGAGAGCCCTTTGCAGAATGTTTATATTTCTGTAAAAGGCTCTTTTCTTGCGGTCAATTTTCAAGCCATGAAAGACATTCTTTCCAAGTTTTTCAAACTATCGCAGCAATTCTCATGGTTCCATATAAGCATATATCAATAAAGCGCCCATCCCGCGACATAATCATCTGACCAGCCACAGAACAGGCGCTTTTCTTATTTTTTATAACTCTGTTTTTTTACTTGACGGACTCGTAGGTGTAAAGATGTTCCTCATCCTTATGGTTCCGTTCTTCCACTACCTGATCCCAGTCTTCCTTCGCAATGTCGTGGATGGTCACGGTAATGCTGTCCGCAGGCACTTTCGCCAGGGGTGCTACCCGCTCCATCACTTCTTTTGCAATGGCTTTCTTCACCTCCGGGGTGCGTCCCGGAAGCATCTCTACGGTAATATGGGGCATATTTTACCCTCCCTTTCTGAAAACGTTTTCATGCAGTTGAAGCTTCTTCAACGCATCCTGATATATTTTTATTTCTTCTCTTTCAGCCAGTTCTGCATTGCTGCGCCTCTTTCCGGCGGCAGGCAGTTGTCTGCGTATGTACGCATGAAGCCTTTCTTGATGCGGGGTTCCGGCAGTACCAGATGTTTTCTTCTCTCTTCCAGCACTTCCTCCGGCACTTTCAGCTCCAGCTTCCGGTTGTCGATGTCGATCTCGATCAGGTCTCCCTCTTCGATGAGTGCGATGGGTCCGCCCACAGCAGCCTCCGGGGATACATGTCCGACGATAGGGCCATGGCAGAATCCGGAGAAACGGCCGTCTGTGATCAGTGCCACGCTGTCGTCCAGGCCTAAATTTACAATACCCTCGGTAGCTTCCATAACCTCAACCATACCAGGTGCGCCTACCGGTCCCACATAGCGGACAACGACTACGTCGCCCGGTTTTACTTCCTCGCGGATAATAGCCTGATGAGCCTCTCTGTCGCTCTGGTATACCTTTGCCTTACCGATGAAGTGATGCATCTGCGGCAGAACCGTCGAAGAACGGATCACGGCGCCCACCGGAGACAGGTTTCCTTTCAGGATCGCCAGACCGCCGTCCGGAGAGATAGGGTTCTTCTGGCTTCTGATGATATCATTGGACTTGGAAGGTGCTTTTTCCAGAATCTCCGCCAGTGTCTGGCCGGATACGTTCAGGCACTCGGTGTGGATCTGATGCTCCATCTGCTTGAAGATGGCAGGCACGCCGCCCAGATAATGCAGCGTATCCACAGTATATTTGCCGCTGGGCTTGATATTGACGATACAGGGTGTGATTCGGTTGAACCGTTCAAAATCATCCAGGGACAGTTCGATACCCAGCTCGTTGGCAAGGGCGATCAGATGCATGGGAGCGTTGGTGCTTCCGCCGATGGCCAGATCCATGCAGACTGCATTTTCCAGTGCCTCTTTGGTGATGATATCGGAGGGCTTCAGATCCTCAAATACCATCTGTACGATTCTGCGTCCCATAGCACGACAGCTCAGGATCTTATCGGTGTAAACAGCCGGGATCGTCGCTGCGCCGGGGAAGGTCATGCCCAGTGCCTCTGTCAGGATCTGCATGGTGTTGGCCGTTCCCATATTCGGGCAGGCACCCATGGTGGGACATGCGCTTGTCTCTGCTGCCAGCACCTCTTCCGGTGTTGCCTCTCCCTTGGAAGCCTTGCCGTAGCAGAACTCGGTCACATCACAGAGCATGAACTGCTGAGAATTCAGGCATCCTGCCAGCATGGGGCCGCCGGTACAGCAGATGGTGGGAATGTTCAGTCTGGCAGCTGCCAGCAAAGTTCCCGGAACGATGTTATCACAGCCGGACAACAGAACCAGGCCGTCAAAATGCTGAATGCTGCTGACCACCTCGATGCCGCCTGCCACCAGATCTCTCATGGCAAGGTCCATACACATGGTCTCGCTGCCGATGGCAACCTCCGCGCACGTAGAGGGAACACCGAACTCAAAGGGAATACCGCCTGCCTGCCAGATGCCCTCCTTGATGGCATTGGCCAGCTGACGCAGGTGTGCGTGTCCCGGGGAATTCTCACTGAATGTATTGGCAATGCCGATGTGCGGACGCCGGTTCAGCTCTGTGGGATCATAGCCGCTGCCCTTGTATACCGCTCTTGCGTGGGCTGCGCTGTTACCCTCGAAATATTTCTGTGTAAACTCCATCCCAAATTACCTCCTGTAATTCTGTAATTGATTATCATATGTTGTTTTTAGCATACCTTTTTTGCTTTTGTGTGTAAATCATATTTTTTGCTCATCACCTTACATTCTTTACGTTTGCGTGCAGGATTACATTACTTGCTTTTCCTTTTTATTTTCCTTGTCACGGGCCGTCCAAAAATGCTACAGTAATCATAGAGAAATACAGGGAGGGATTGCCAATGGGTGCAAATCAGATATTGTTATGGATCATGGGGATTTCCGCGCTGATCGGCGGCATCGACCGTATCACCGGAAATCATCTGAAGCTGGGAAGTGCCTTCGATGAGGGCTTTCAGGCACTAGGCGAGCTGGCGCTGGGCATGACCGGCATGCTCTGCCTGGCACCGGTGCTGGCCGGATTTCTGGCCCCGGCACTGCGTCCTGTCTTTCATCTGTTCGGTCTGGATCCGTCTCTGGTGGGGATCCTCATCGCCAACGACATGGGCGGCTATGCCCTGGCCATGGAGCTGTGCGAGTCCGAGGCCGCCGGTCTGTATTCCGGACTTTTCGTGGCATCCATGCTGGGCTGCACGCTGGTTTTCACCATTCCTGTGGCCTTTCATATTTTGCGCGAGGAAGATAAAGAGGTATTCTCCTTCGGATTGCTGATCGGGTTCATCACCATTCCCTTCGGAAGCCTGGTGGGCGGCCTGCTGGCCGGTTTTCCCATGGGCATGCTCCTTCGCAACTCCGTGCCGGTGCTTCTGCTGTCCCTGCTGCTGGTGATCTGCCTGAAATTTTTCTATCACCAGACCATCCGCTGCTGCCTGTTTGTGGGCAAACTGATCACCGCCCTGACGTATATCGGCCTCATTGCAGCAGCCTTTGAATATCTCACCGGCGTCACCCTGATCCCCGGCATGTCCCCCATCATGGATGCCATGGCCACCGTGTCCGCCTGCGGCATCACATTGCTTGGAACCTTCCCCTTCCTGCATCTGCTGATCGCCCTTTTAAAACGGCCCCTGGAGCAGTTGGCCCGACTGCTGTCCATCGATGAGGAAAGTGTCTCCGGTCTGGTGTTTTCTCTGGCCAACTCCGTGCCGGTGTATAAAAATATGAAAAACATGTCCAAAAAGGGGATTGTGCTCAACACCGCCTGGCTAGTGTGCGCCACCGCGGCTCTGGGCGATCATCTGGCCTTTACCGCAAGCGTGCAGCCTGATTACCTGCTGGCTGTGTCGGTAGGGAAGATTGCAGGAGGACTGCTGGGAGTAGTACTGGCTTTCAGATTTTATAAATCATGATTGTTATACAATAAAACAACAATCCCCTGACCTCTATCATAGTCAACCAGGATAGAAATCAGGGGATCTTTTATTCTTATCTCCGCAATTTTTTATCTGTTGTCGTATCTGCTGTAGCTAAACGGTGCAATATCCAGGTATGGTTTCTCATCCGCAACTGTCTCCCGCTCATAAGCTCTCGCTGCCACCAGGGATACCGCAACGCCAACCGCTGCTGCCGCAAGCTTGCCAATCATATAAGGCATCAGCAGACCATCGCCGATTCCCAGCACCAGACCCAGCTGACTGCCAAACATGCCGGATACCAGAACGATCCAGGCGGTGTTCACGATGATGCCCTTCTTGGTCATATTCTTCATGAGAGAGAACACCGGAACGGAGCTTGCCAGGGAAAAAATCATACCGGACACACTGGTAACATCCAGTCCCACCTTATCCCCCAGCCGGTTCAGCGGATTCTTCAGAATCCGTGTAAACAGCTCCAGCACCGGAAACATGCCGATGAGGGTAATGGTGATCTGGCAGACAACCTGCATGGAATCCATCAGTGGCTCCATGCCCGGAATGATCTCCCATCCGGTCAGATATTCCATACTGCCTGCTGCAATACCGATGAGACCAATGCACTCAATGACCCGTCCCAGCTTCTCCATGATGGAGATCATCTTCTCTGGAATTCTGCACATGCCATATACGATCAGCACAGACATCAAAAGCACCGGAAGACTGTTCCAAAGCACTTCTCTTACCGAAATTTGTAAAAGCAGACCGCTGACAATGCTGCCCACCGGGATACACCCCACGCCGATAAGGATTCCCCTGGAAAACCACGGCACATCCTCTTTCTCAATCAGGCCAAAGCCCAGTGGTATGGTGAAGGTTAACGTGCCGCCGAACATCCCTGCAGTTACCACGCCGAGCATCAGACCGATTTTCTCATTCTGCGCCAGAGACATAGCCAGCGGATAGCCTCCCATATCACAGCTCAGCAGAATACTCAAAATGGAAGGATCCATATGAAGTCTGGTGAACAGCGGCACTGCCACCGGCTTTAACACCAGTGCAATGACCGGTGCCATGGTCATAATGCCTGCCATGGAAATCATCATGGAGCCAATGAGGCGGAAGCCCTGCTGGAACTTCTCCCCCAGCTTCCATTTATTGCCCCGCAGCGTATCTGTTACGCCAATTAAAATACCAACTGCAATCAATACCGTAATGATCTTATCCATATTTTTGCCCTTTCTGCAGCATCTCTTCTTCGGTACCCTTTTTGATACCTTGCTGCCTCTTTTGATCTACGCCTTCTTGCAGATTGGATTATACTCGATTATTTGATGCTTTGTTTGCTTTTATCATTAAATATCTTGCTCTTATTTAATTTTCTGCTTTATTTTTGTTTGCGTGCCAAGTATAAAAAATTGCCGCAGCAAGAGCTGTAAACCCGCAGGCAAATTTTGCCATCAAAAATGCCGGTATATATTCTGACCCAATACTCATGATCAATCCCATCTGACTTCCAAACGTAGCTGCACAGCCCACAATCCAGGCTGCATTGAGAATTGCTCCGGTCTCATTCATGTCATTTAACATAGGAAATACCGGTGCAGCACTGGCCAGCGTAAAGATGATCCCACTGCATCCGTCTGCCCCCATGCCTACCAGATTGCCAATATGATCCAGCAGAGACTGGAAAACCCTTCGGAATATTTCCAGCACAGGAAACATTCCGATCATCGTAACGGTCATTCCGCACACAGTCTGCATCGTATCCATAATAGGCAGCATTCCCGGAATCACCACAATTCCGGTCAGATAGGTAAACGCACCGATTCCAATGCCAATGGTACCTGTCCACTCAATAATTTTCCCAAATATTTCCATGATTTTTACCAGCCGATCCTGCATACACACAAATCCCAAAACAATCAGAACTGTCAGAAACAGCACAGGAATATTGTTCCAGAGCACCTTGGAAGGCGCAATGCCAAGCATCAATCCACCTGCAATGCTGCCTACCGGAATACAGCCAATGCCAATAAGCATTCCTTTGGAAAAAGACTTTCTCGCATCCCCCTGAATCAGAGAAAATCCCAGCGGAATACTAAATGTCAGTGTTCCACCAAACATGCCAGCCGTGATGCCCCCCAGCATCATCCCCACCTGGGGGTCTTCTGCCAGAGATTTTGCCATCTGGTATCCGCCCATATCATTTCCCATTAATATAGAAACGATAGACGGATCCATGTTCATCTGACGGAACAACGGTAAAATCAGGGGCGCAATCCAATTCGCAATGACCGGCGCCAGCGCCATGATTCCTGCCATGGAAATCATCATGGAGCCGATCAGGCGGAACCCCCGCTGAAAGCTTTCTCCAACCCCAAAGTGATTTCCTGTCAGGGAGTCTGCCATTCCCACTAAAACACCGATTGCAATTATCCAGGATATCATCCTCTATCTCCTCCTCATCTTTGCTTTTCACATTTCAAATCCTGCTTCCGCAGTGTTTTTTCTTATCATATTATCCTGCCCTGTAGTAAAAATGTACATTAAAAAACGCAAGGTCTGCATTGCAGATCTTGCGTTTTGAGAATCGTTATTTTATTGATATTTTTTTGCTTCTCTCTGTTCCTCTTCCTGGGTTTCCTCTTCCCGGACAAACATAATGGCAAATACCGCCACCAGAAAACCGCAGCAGACAAGGGCTGCGCGCCCCTGCCACCGGTCTGCCGTCCACACGCCGACCATGGCGCCGAAGATAAACGAAGCAATGATGCCAAAGTATTCCAGCGCCGCTTTCCTTGATTCCCGGTTGTTCTGGAACAGCATTTTGTGAATATGTTCCATCCCACTTCGTAAATTGCCGGTACACATGGTCGTGGCATAGGCATTGCCGTTCACCTTGCGAAAGCTCTCCACCTGCATGGAACAAACAAACGCAATGGAAGAATTGGCAACAATATCCAGCTCTCCCTGTGGAATAAAAGCCGCAACAGCAACCACCAGTATCTCTGCCAGCACCACGACCTGCCGCCAGTGTATATTAATGTCCGCATTATTCTTATACCGCCCCTTGATCTGTTCTGCCACCAGCACCCCCAGTGCATAGCAGATGATCGGAATCAAATAATGCGGTACTTTCTGCCAGTTCCCCTGGGCGATGTTCAGTCCCATCAGCACCATATTGCCCGTCTCTGCAGTGGCAAATACTTTTCCCCTCGCCACATAGCTGTAGGCATCCAGGAAACCACCTGTGATGGCCAGCAGCACGCCAAGACGAAAGGATTCTGACATCTGTTCTTTCTTATCCATTCCCCTCTTCGCCTCACAAATCCGTCTTTTCTTTATACCAGTCTGGTCTTTTTCACCATCTGGATGAATTCCCGGTTATTCTTCGTCCTTGCAAACAGATTCAGAATATTTTCCACCGCTTCATCCTGGCGCATGCCGTTTAATGCCTTGCGCATGATATCCACGGCCTCCTGCTCTTCCCGGTCAAGGAGCAGATCCTCTCGTCTCGTTCCGGATCTTGCAATGTCAATGGCCGGGAATACCCGTTTCTCGGAAAGCTTCCGGTCAAGCACCAGCTCCATGTTGCCGGTTCCCTTGAACTCCTCGAATACCACATCATCCATCTTGCTGCCGGTCTCTACAAGTGCCGTCGCCAGAATGGTCAGGCTGCCGCCCTCCCGCATATTTCTGGCTGCACCGAAGAACCGCTTGGGCATATGCAGCGCCGCAGGATCCAGACCGCCGGACAACGTTCTTCCGCTGGGCGGCACAGTCAGGTTGTAGGCCCGGGCCAGTCGGGTGATGCTGTCCAGCAGGATCACCACATCCCGCTTGTGTTCTACCAGACGCTTGGCTCGCTCGATTACCATCTCAGACACCCGTTTGTGGTGCTCCGGCAGCTCATCAAAAGTAGAATAAATAACTTCCACATTGTCACCCTGGATGGCCTCTTTGATGTCAGTCACTTCCTCCGGCCGCTCATCAATGAGCAGAATCATCAGATGCATTTGCGGGCAGTTTGCCAGGATCGATTTTGCAATGTCTTTCAATAATGTCGTCTTACCTGCCTTGGGCTGGGATACGATCATGCCTCGCTGGCCCTTACCGATGGGCGCGATCAGATCGGTGATCCGCATGGCCACACTGCTCTGGTTCCGCTCCAGCCGGATGCGCTGGTTCGGGAAGATCGGCGTCATGTCCTCAAAATTTGCCCGCCGGGATGCCTCATAGGGGGGCAGGCCGTTGACAGACTTCAGATACAGCAGGGCACTGAACTTCTCTCCCTGGGTCTTGATCCTGGTGTTGCCCCGCAGGATATCGCCGGTTTTCAGATTAAACTTGCGGATCTGGGACGGCGAAACATACACGTCATTCTCACCGGGCATAAAGTTCTCACAGCGGATAAAGCCATAACCATCCTGCATCACTTCCAGAATGCCGTCTGCGATGATGCCGCTGTCCAGATCACTCTCCCACATGGGCGGACGGGCAGATTCTTCCCGCTCCTGCTGGCTTCTCTCCTGATGATCCCCACTGCCCTCCATGTAAGGGTTCTGCCGTTCTGCCACGCGGTCCGGCTGCCGCTCATAGCTGCGCTCTGGCTGACGGTCGTAGACACGCTCAGTCCGTTCTGATGAACCATAACTGCGCTCGGTCTGGCGTTCATAATTTCGCTCTGCCGGACGATCGTAGCTGCGCTCTGATGGACGCTCGTAATTCCGTTCCGACGTTCTGTCATCACTCTGGCTGCGGTCTGGCTGATATCGGCGGGTTCGGTTCTGCACATAGCGTCCCGCCGGGCGCTCTGTCCGGTCACCGGTGCGGCCGCGCTCTGCCTGTCCACTGCGTTCCGGCTGACTGCGGTCATACTGCCGCTCGTAGCTTCGGCCTTGCGGATGTTCGTATCCCCGTTCCTGCTGCTCTGCCGGTGTCTCCTGCTCCATCGGTTCCTGGTTTGCTGCTGTGCGCTCCGGAACATCTGCCTCCGCAGACGCAGCCGGTGCCTCCTGCACCTTTTTCTCCGGCGCAGCGATCATCTCCTGTGCCGGAGCCCCCTCCTTCTCATCCAGGGCAAGCATGGCCTCGATCACCTGACTTTTCTTCATGGCAGACACGGACTTAATTCCCCGCGCCTTCGCCAGCTCCTTTAATACACTCACTGATAACGATTCATATTTTTCTCTCATACATATTCCTTTCTTTTATTCTACTAAAAGAGAAATGATCCTTTCCTTTTCCTTGCTAACGATATCTGTTCATTAATCTGGGAATCTCGTCTGAAACGACATTGAAACTAGATGTGGTTATTATACTACAGAAATTTTGGAGCGTCAACGACTGTGCATTTTAACAAAATATATGCTAAACCAAAGAATAATTGGTGGGTGTGCCCTTTCCCACATTTCTTTTGACCCATAGGGTGCGTAGCAGCACAATCTCTACTTCAATCATTCTCTGGGTAAAGCCTTCATATTCTATGCTTACTATATCGCATTTATTCCTTTTTGTAAAGTAATCGGTTTTTCTCAATAAGTTTTTTCAAATTTTTCTCTCGAATTCTATAAAATGTCATTACAGAATTTTTCAGCTTGCTATCATCCGTTTTCAAAACAACTCTCACAACCACATTAAGATTTGTTCTTAGCAGTTTTTTAACATAAAAAGTGGATGAATGCATTTTCTTTTCCAAATATACAGACAGCTTTTTCCAATACAGTATAGCGAAAGGAGTGATCCGCAGACCACTCCTCATCGTTTAACTTCCTTATTAATAATGTCATAAGATTATACATCCAGACTTCTCACGGACTCTCTCTCGATCACATCGCCGCGCATGACAATTTTCTGAGGTGCACTGCCTTCCTCAATCTCCTCCAGAAGAATTTCCACACTTTTTCTGGAGACTTCTTCTACCATGGAATTATAGGTAGTAAGCGCCGGATACATATACTCTGCGGTATAAATATTATCGAATCCAACCACTGAAACATCCTGCGGAATGGAAAGACCGCATTCTGTCAGGGCACGATAGACACCCAACACCATCATTTCTTCACTGACAAATACTGCTGTCGGATGATCTTCTCTGGAAAAGAGTTCTTTTGCCTTGTGATAAGCATCCTCCACCTCCGTGGCATTGCTCAGCACATACGATTCATTGATCCCCACATGGTAATCCCGCAGTGCATTCACATATCCTCTATACCTTCTTCGATGCCGCTGTTTTTCCAGATTTTCGAATACACCGGCAATTTTCCGATGCCCTCGTTTTAACAGATATTCCGTCATCAGATAGGAGCCATATTCCATATCAATGCTGACACAGCTGATGTCCTCCTTCAGATCACGGTTCAGCAATACAATCGGAAGATTCTCACTTCTCCGCATTTTTAAAACATGTTCTACCTGATCATTGATGGTCAGGCAAATAATGCCATCCACCAGTCTGGTTTTCAGCATTTCCAGTGATTTTCTCTCTTTTTCCGGATCATTCTGGCTGTTACAGAACATAACAGAGTATCCTGCCTCCGTAGCCCGCTGCTCAATACTTCGAGTCAGGGCCGCATAATAAAGGCTGTCCAGGGCCGGGATCATCACCGCGATCATGTTCGTCTTCTTTTCCTTCAGCCCTTTGGCGATGAGATTTGGTTTATAATGGAGCTTCTCTACTGCATCCAATACCCTTGCCTTCGTCTCTTCCTCGACATAAGTTTTTCCAGAAAGCGCTCTGGAAACTGTACTGATGGAGACACCGGCCATGGCCGCCACATCTTTGATCGTTGCCCCTGTATTTCCTTTATTCCGCATACGTTACTCCTTCTTCTTCATACCCCCCCCCGAAAATTTTCCGGAGATTTTGTCACTTTACTATTAACAATACGCTCTGTGACGGGAGAAGTCAATTATTTATCATTTTTCATATTCAATCTTAACAACCAGATCGTTACGGCAACCAGAACGCCAATGACGATCAACATCCCAATGGTTCCTGCTTCCATATTTCACACCTCCGTTTGATTTGATCAGGTATTTTAGAATGCCTGAATAAATGTGTATGCTGCCAGAAGTACCATGATCGGTACTGCGATGAATTTTACCCACGTATCAAACCAGCTGCCCAGCTTGATATCGGAATCCGGATCGATCTGATTCTCTCTGATCTTCTTGACGCCGAATACCCACGCATAGGCAATTCCGCCCAATACCGTTGCCGGCATGAAGAAGAAATCGCTGGTGATCAGCTGCCATGCGGATTCCCATCCGTTGGAAAACAGACACGGAATACCAAATGCCAGGTTGATAACGCCCATAATGGCTACCACCTTTGCACGGGACATGTGGAACGCATCTGAATAAGAGGTAACAGCCGTCTCCTGGTTACTGCAGGCACTGGTAAATGCCGCAAAGAACATGCCCACAAAGAGTAATAAACCTACAATCGTACCTGCCGGCATTTTCTGGAATACCACCGGAAGAACTTTGAAAATCAGGCTGGAGCCCGACTGAGGATCAATGCCAAAAGCGATACAGGCCGGAATAATGCACAGGCCTGCGAGCAATCCTGCACAGGTATCCATGGCACAGATGGTCAGAACGGATACAGTGATCTCGCCATGCTCCTTGATATGGCTTCCATATACGAGCAGGGCGCCAGGTCCTACACCGATGGAAAACAGTGCCTGGCCGACGGCTGCCACCCAAAGGCTGGGGTTCGCCAGCTGGCTGAAATCCGGATTCAGATAATAGTTCAGGCCGTCTACAATACCCGGTGTGGTTGCCACCGTAACAACAAAAGTGATAATAAACAGAATAAACAGGGCCGGAACCATGATATTGCTGATTTTTTCAATTCCTTTGCTAATACCTTTGACACCGGTGTAAAGAAGAATACCCAGCAGCACTACATAAAGGACAATGCTCAATGGTTTATTCCCTCTCAGGCTGTCATAAATCTGATCCGGGGCCACCCGGTTCCAGATGGATGTGCCACAACCCACTGCAAAATAAACAATGGCTGACATGATCGCCACATAGTAAAAGTTCTGCGCCCACTGTCCGAATGCGCTGACGGAGCCCAGCACATAACCGGCCGGCTTATTTTTAAAAGTCAGTGCATATGTATCTACAAGACCTTTTTGTGTTCCTTTACCCATAGCAACCTCTACGATTGCCAGCGGTGCCACAAGCCCTACGACACCAACCAGATACGCGAATACAAAAGCACCGCCGCCCCACTTTGCACACAGGTAGGGAAATCTCCAACAGTTTCCCAGACCGATTGCCAATCCTGCCATAGACAGGATCATACCGAATCTGTTCTTAAAAACGTCTCTGGATTCCCCAGAATGTTCATTTGCTCCCATTTCACTGCTTCCTTCTTTCTTATCATTGTCTTGATGGTCAGGAATTCCTGCTGCATGTTTTCCGTGCAGCTTTCTTGTTTTTGTGTAAACGTTTGCGCAATCGTTTTCTTGTACATACTGTACTGCATTATCAATAATTTATCAATATTTTTTACAAATTCTATATAGG
>JAGTTR010000025.1 GCA_018223385.1 Oscillospiraceae bacterium Marseille-Q3528 | reverse complement strand
AGCTTGACATCGGCGATTTCCCGCTGAACCCGGTACCGGGCAAAGAGCAGAAGCACAACCAGCTGCTGATGACCCGTCCTGCATTCGGTGGAAACACCATCGCAACCATCGCTTGCCCGGATTTCCGCCCGCAGATGGCAACGGTTCGTCCTGGCGTTATGCAGAAGCTTCCGAAGGATCCTTCTCATAAGGCAATCGTAGAAGAGTACAATCCCGGATTCGAGGAGAACAAGAACTACGTTGAGATCCTTGATATCGTAAAGGCTGTCAGCGATGTTGTAGATATCATGGACGCAAAGATCCTGGTATCCGGCGGCCGCGGCGTAGGAAGCCCGGAGAACTTCGCAATCCTGCAGGATCTGGCAGATGTGATCGGCGGAACCGTAAGCTGCTCCCGTGCAGTCGTAGATGCAGGCTGGAAGCCGAAGGATCTGCAGGTAGGCCAGACAGGTAAGACTGTACGCCCGAACCTGTACTTTGCAATCGGTATTTCCGGAGCAATCCAGCACCTGGCTGGTATGGAAGAGTCTGACGTGATCATCGCGATCAACAAGGACGAGACCGCTCCGATCTTCGACGTAGCAGACTACGGCGTTGTAGGCGACCTGAACAAGATCGTTCCGCTGCTGACAGAGAAGCTGAAAGAGTACATGGCTGCTAAGAACTAATCAGGAAGAAATAACGATATAGGAAGATATCATGTGTAAGCGCGAGATAGAGAAAGAGGCTTTCGGGAGATCGAAGAGGTTTCCCGGGAGCCTCTTTCGTAAACTATAAAATTTCTCGAAGGTAAATGATATTATTTCTATATACAACGATAAACATAGTAAAAACGACCTAAAAACAGTCAGTGATTGCGAATTAGTAAATAAAATAATTTCTATATACTATCATATTGTGTCTTTACAGAAAAAGGTCGAAAATCCACAGGAAATGTGGTAAAATGGCAGATATACACCGTGGATCCGGAGGAAAACAGGGAATGAATAAGAAAACAAAAGGGAAAAGAACAGCGGTTGCAGTGGTAGCTGTCGTCGGTTTACTGTTCGGTATCTGCGGAACGGTACAGTCGTTTCGAACGAGTGCACGACTGGAGGCAGAGGTGGCATCGCTGACAGAACAGCTGCAGGAGAAGGAGACGAAGATCGCAGCGCTGGAAGAGCGGACGGCGGATCATCTGGATGCCTATCTTCCCAGGCGCTTATATGTGGCAGTGGGACGGACACTGGAGCTGTACAACGATCAGGTAGCTTTTTCCGGTGACCGGCAGGACTATTCTTTTAACTGGGTATGTGACATTGGACGGAACCTGGAACGGAAGTTTGCCGTGACCGGGGATGCGGATAGTCTGGGAGAGCATACGCTGACACTTACCATATATAATGACCAGCTGGAGCCGGTGTGGGAGCAGGAGACGGTGCTGGAAGTGGTGGCAGATCAGATCGACCAGAATGTACATATTTTAAATATCGGAGACAGTCTCTCGGACAGTACGCCCTGGTATGAAGAGGTGACCCGGCTTTCTGACGGAAAGGTGACTTTTGTGGGTACCCGGGGCAGCGGGGATGCCATGCACGAAGGCCGCAGTGGTTTTTCCATCTGTGATTATCTGACGGAGACGGATTACCCTTACGCCGGGGAGGGCGTGCATGACTTTTATAATCCGGCCACGGATGGGTTTGATTTTTCCTATTATAAAGAGACCACCGGCGTGCACCCGGATGTGGTGCAGATTTTTCTGGGCAAGAACGGCATGCGCCTGGACAGCAAGCCGGGCATCGACTGGCTGAAAGAGATGGTGGACAATATTCGGGCGACAGAGCCGGATATACTGATCTATCTCGTACAGACCATTTATATGGGAGATCAGAACGGCATCGGCGGAGAGACAGACGGCAAGGGACGCTCTGCGCTGAACGGTTATTACAAAGCAGAAGAAGATGAAAAAGTTTTTCTCTGGACGAAGGCCATGGACGAAGCGTTCGGGGAGATGGAGCAGGTGTACCTCATTCCGGCAGCGCTGACCTTTGACAGTGCCTATAATTTCCGGGCGGGCATCGAGGCGGTGAATGCCAGAAGCTCCCGGACGGAGGCGGTGCTGGAGGAAGGCATGCATCCCAACGAAGAGGGATATCTGCAGATCGCGGACGGCATTTTTAGTGTATATTGCGGAACGATGCGATAAACCGTATTGAAAAAATGCCAGGGATGGCGTTACGTGTGCAGCAGGACTGTGAAAAAGAAGGAAAGGGGTATGGTTTTATGGCTGGATATATTATGGCGCTGGATGCGGGGACGACCAGCAACCGGTGCATTCTATTTAATGAAAAAGGGGAAATGTGCAGTGTGGCGCAGAAGGAGTTTACCCAGTATTTTCCGAAACCGGGCTGGGTAGAGCATGATGCCGGGGAGATTTGGTCCACCCAGCTGGGCGTGGCCGTGGAGGCCATGTCGAAGATCGGGGCTTCCTCCCGGGACATTGCGGCCATCGGCATCACAAATCAGCGGGAGACGGCCGTCGTGTGGGATAAAAAGACCGGGGAGCCGGTGTACAACGCCATTGTCTGGCAGTGCCGCAGAACGTCGGAATACTGCGATTCCCTGAAAGACCAGGGGCTCACCGAGTGGTTCCGGGAGAAGACAGGGCTGATCATTGACGCTTATTTTTCGGGAACGAAGATCAAATGGATCCTGGATCATGTGGAGGGCGCCAGAGAGCGGGCCGACCGCGGGGAACTGCTGTTCGGAACGGTGGAGACGTGGCTTATCTGGAAGCTGACCAAGGGCCGCGTGCATGTGACGGACTATTCCAATGCATCCCGAACGCTGCTGTTTAATATCAAAACACTGACCTGGGATCAGGAGATTCTGGATCTTCTGGACATTCCGGCCTCCATGCTGCCTACGCCGGTGCCGTCCAGTGAATTGTACGGCATGGCGGATGCAGCTTATTTTGGCGGAGAGATTCCCATTGGCGGTGCGGCCGGGGATCAGCAGGCAGCGCTGTTCGGCCAGACGTGTTTTACCCCGGGAGAAGCGAAAAATACGTATGGAACGGGCTGCTTTCTGCTGATGAACACGGGAGAAAAGCCGGTGTATTCCCATAACGGACTGGTGACCACCATTGCCTGGGGACTGGACGGCAAGGTCAATTATGCCCTGGAGGGCTCGATTTTTGTGGGCGGCGCGGCCATCCAGTGGCTGCGGGATGAGATGCGCCTCATCGATTCGGCGGCGGATTCCGAATACATGGCGGGAAAGGTGCCGGATACCAACGGCTGCTATGTGGTGCCGGCCTTTACCGGGCTGGGGGCACCCCACTGGGATCAGTATGCCAGAGGCACCATTGTGGGCATCACCCGGGGCGTGAACAAATATCATATCATCCGGGCAACGCTGGAATCCATTGCCTATCAGGTGTGCGACGTCATCCGGGCCATGGAGGCGGATGCGGGGATCTCTCTGTCTGCACTGAAGGTAGACGGCGGCGCCAGTGCCAACAATTTCCTTATGCAGACCCAGGCAGATATGATCCAGGCGCCGGTGCTGCGGCCCTGCTGCGTGGAGACGACAGCCATGGGGGCTGCGTATCTGGCGGGCCTTGCTGTGGGATACTGGAAAAACAAAGAGGATGTGCGGACCAACTGGCAGATCGACAGAACCTTTGAACCGCTGGCGGCGCCGGAAGAGGCACAGCGGAAGATGAAAGGCTGGGAACGGGCTGTGCGGCAGGCCTACGGCTGGGCCAAAGAAGAAATATAAAATTCCTGCATCAAATTTTGGGGTGAGAAAAACGGTGTGGGAAAATGATGAAAATGAAAAAGATGGAGAGTTGAAAAATGTTGACAGAGACAAGAGGTTTTGCCAGCGTGGCAGAGCGGAATGCCTTCTATAAAAAGGCGGCGTCGCTCATTTTGCCAATGGCGCTGCAGAACCTGATCAATGTGGGGGTGACGGCCACAGATATTATCCTGCTGGGCAAAGTGGGCGAGACGGTATTGTCCGGCGCGTCCCTGGCCGGGCAGATCCAGTTTATCATGACGCTGATTTTTTTCGGGGTGACCTCCGGGGCCTCGGTGCTGATCGCCCAGTACTGGGGCAAAAAAGATGTGGATGCCATTGAGAAGGTCATGGGCATTGCCCTGAAAATCGCAGTGGTGACGGGAGCCCTGTTTACGGCGGCTGCCCTGTTTTTTCCGGGATATCTCATGCGGATTTATACGGCGGAGCCTGCGGTTATTGCGGAAGGGGTCAAATATCTGCGCATTGTGGGGATTTCCTATCTTTTTAATGCGGTCAGCATGGTGTATCTGAACCTGATCCGCAGCGTTGAGCGGGTCATTATTTCCACGGTTGTGTACGCGCTGTCCCTTGCACTGAATTTTATCATTGACGTGATCCTGATTTTCGGCTATCTGGGATTTGCCCCCATGGGGGTAAAGGGAGCCGCCATCGGCACATTGATTGCCCGGATCCTGGAGTTTGTCATCATGGCCATCTATGCCGTGCGGATGAATGACACGGTGAAGATCCGGTTACGCTATTGTCTGCACATGGATCCGGTGCTGTTGGGTGATTTTTTCAAATATGCATTGCCTGTCACCTTCAATGAAATGGCGTGGGGCGTTGCGTTTTCCATGAATGCGGCCATCATCGGCCATCTGGGCAGCGCGGCGGTGGCGGCCAACTCAGTAGCCCAGGTGGTACGGCAGCTGGCCATGGTGATCTCCTTTGGGGTATCCTCGGCGGCGGCCATCATGGTAGGCAAGGCCATCGGCGAGGCGGATTCTGCCAGTGCGGTGCTGTATGCGGAAAAACTGCGGACGGTCAGTGTGGTGTGCGGCGTGGTCGGTGCAGGTCTGGTACTGCTCCTCCGGCCTTTCGTCATCAGTCAGATGACATTATCTGCGCTGGCGGCAGATTATCTGTATCACATGATCGGCGTGATGGCGGTTTATCTCATGCTGCAGTCCCACAATACGCTGGTGATCGTGGGCGTCCTGCGGGGCGGCGGCGATACCCGGTACGGACTGCTGGTGGATGCCCTGAGCATGTGGTGTTATTCCATTCCGCTTGGTTTTATCGGCGCCTTTGTGCTGAAACTGGACACAAAAATTGTTTATATGATGCTGATGAGCGATGAGCTGTTGAAGCTGCCGTTCTGCATTGCCAGGTTCAGGAGCCGGAAATGGGTGAGGGATGTGACCAGGTGATAAATTTATTAGCGGGAGAAGGCATTGGAAAATTCCATAAAGTGTGGTAGAATACGGGTAATGTCCGGTGAAACGCCGGAGAAGGAGGATTTTAGAATGGAGAGAAGCTGCAGTAATACAGAATGTTCCAAAGAAAGCTGTGCAGGATGTCCCAGCAGCCAGCAGGGGCAGCAGGCCACCAGTTTTCTTGTGCCGGGCAATCCGCTGTCTTCTGTGAAGAAGGTCATCGGCGTTGTCAGCGGAAAAGGAGGCGTTGGTAAGTCCCTGGTGACAGCGCTTCTTGCAGATACCATGGCAGAGCAGGGTTTTCAGGTCGGTATCATGGATGCGGACATCACAGGGCCGTCCATGCCGCAGATGTTTGGCATTCATCAGAAGGCAGAAGGAAACCAGGATGGTATTTTCCCGGCAGTGACCAAAAACGGCATCCGCCTGATGTCTATCAATCTTCTGATGGAGGATGAGGAGGCCCCTGTTGTCTGGAGAGGCCCGGTCATCGCCAATGTGGTAAAACAGTTCTGGTCCGAGGTGCTCTGGGGCGATCTGGACTACCTGTTCGTGGATATGCCGCCGGGAACCGGCGATGTACCGCTGACGGTGTTCCAGTCCCTGCCGGTAGACGGCATCGTGGTCGTAACTTCGCCGCAGGATCTTGTAAAGATGATCGTAAATAAAGCTCTGAATATGGCGAAAATGATGAATGTTCCGGTGCTTGGCATTTTTGAAAACTATAGCTATGTAAAATGTCCGGATTGCGGAAAGAAAATCGAAATTTTCGGAAAGAGCCAGGTCAAAGAGACTGCTGAAGAAAATGGCATCAAGCTGTTAGGTCAGATCCCCATCGATACGAGCTTTGCAAAGCTGGCGGATGAGGGACGCTTCGAAGACGCTGACACAAGTTACGTGCATGGAGCGGTAGAAGTGCTTGTTTAGTCATGGCTGTCGTGTACCGCATGGGAAGACTTCCCGGAGGCAAATAGAAATTTCAAGAAAAAGCATAGACATTGTCAGAAATGAAATGTTGCAGAGGCTGAGATAGAAATATCCGGCCTCTTTTTTGTGGCGTGCCTGCCGGTTCCTTCCTTCACCGGCGGTATTCGCTGTCGGCTACATACAGGAAGGATTAACCGGTCTGTGCTTCCAGCTTTTCCACACGGGTCTCCAGATTAGATAATTTTTTGATAAAAAGAATCTGGTTGTCGTACTCCAGCTTGGCAGCCTTGAAAAAAGACATCTGCTCCTTGATCTCATCAATATCCTTTTCGCATAGAACAATCTCATCGTACAGTTCGCTCTTCGCATCTTCAATAGCTTCTTTCAAGTCATCCTTTGTGGCAAAGTTCGAAAGCTTGTCATTGAATTCTGCCTTCACTTCATCAATAGATGCCCGGAGGTCATCCTTTGTGGCGAAATTGACAATATCCTCCTTTGTTGCCATATGATCCAGCTTATGTACGATCTGTAACAGTAAATCGTGGTCCGTCATTTTATCACCTCCTCCTCGTGACTGCTTATATTCTATCACCGGACCGGGCGGGTTTCAAGGTACTACCGTTCGACAATATATGACAGCGTTTTGCCGGTTAAGACGGAATTACAGGATATTTTCTTTTATGCGCCTTTTGTAAGCAGATTTCATCTTGCAGTTTTTTATTTTTCATCTTGTCAAAATGGAGGACGTGTGTTATATTATGAAAACAAACATATGTTCGAAAGAAACGAAAAGGAAAGGGAGGTCAGCGGATATGGGAAGTGGATCTTCAACGGGGAAGCGGTATTCTGCCTGCACATCTGTCACAAAAGAACGTTCGCTGTATGAGAAGCTGCACATTCTGGCGGATGCGGCCAAGTATGATGTGGCCTGTACCTCCAGCGGCGTGACCCGGCGCGGGAACGGGCAGGGGATAGGGAACTGTACAGCCGCCGGGATCTGTCACAGCTTCAGTGCGGATGGCAGATGCATTTCCCTTCTGAAGGTACTGTTTACGAATGAATGTATTTATTACTGCCGATATTGTCAGAACCGGGCGGACAATGATATCCCGCGAGCATCCTTTACCCCCGAGGAGCTCTGCCGCCTGACGATGGAGTTTTACCGGAGGAATTATATCGAAGGGCTGTTTTTGAGCTCCGGGATCCTGAAGAACCCCACCTATACGATGGAACTGATTTACGAGGCGATCCGCAGGCTCCGGCAGGAGTATCACTTTCGGGGCTATATCCATGTGAAGGCCATACCGGGGGCGGACGCCGGTCTTGTGGAACGGCTGGGGTATCTGGCAGACAGGATGAGTGTGAATTTGGAACTGCCGACGGCAGGCGGTCTGCGGGCACTGGCGCCCAATAAGACGAGAGACATGATCTTAAAACCCATGCGGCAGATCCAGAACGGTGTGGAGAATAACCGGGAGGAGATCGTATTGTACCGGCATGCGCCGCGGTTCGTGCCAGCAGGCCAGAGTACGCAGATGATCATCGGGGCGACCACGGAGACGGACTATCAGATTGTGAAGGTGGCAGAGGCGCTGTACCGGGGATTTGCATTGAAGCGGGTGTTTTATTCTGCGTATATGCCGGTGCATCAGGAGGAGCAGCTGCCGATGGCACCAGGCGGAGGCTCTCTTCTGCGGGAGCACCGTCTGTACCAGGCAGACTGGCTGATGCGGTTTTACGGCTTTGAAGCCGGAGAACTGCTGACGGAGGACCGGCCCAATCTGGATGTGCGGCTGGATCCCAAGTGCGGGTGGGCCCTGCGGCATCTGGAGCTGTTTCCGCTGGAGGTGAACCGGGCGGCGTATGAGCTTCTTCTGCGGGTGCCGGGCGTGGGTGTGAAGTCTGCGCAGCGGATCGTGCAGGCGAGAAGGCATGGGACGCTGCGTTTTGAGGATCTGAAGAAGATGGGCGTTGTGCTGAAACGTGCGGGGTGGTTTCTGACCTGTCAGGGACGGACACTGCGGCCTCTGCGGCTGGACGAGACGTTTCTGACAGACTGTCTGGCGGAGAAGGGAAGTGCTGGGATGGATGCATCCGGAAATGCGGGCTTTCATCAGATGTCACTGTTTGAATTTCCGGGATTTACCCAGGAGCCAAACTGGAGGAGCGTGGCAGAGTGAGATCTTATATCCTGTGACAAATCGAAAGCAAACAGTATCTGCATGGAAAAGCGCAGGAGGAGAATGCTTTCGCTAGAGTGGAAATACCAGAAGAAAAGGGGCCGTAAGAAGCGGAAATCCGTGTGAAAAGAAAGGGCAGGTTCTGTGAAGATGAGAAGCGACGAGGGGGATGGCGATGAAGACGGTTTTATGCTGCGAGGACAGCCTGGAGGGAATCCTGTGCGGCGTGTATGAGGGATGGGCGGGAAAGTACGGACATGCATCGGTGGCACTTGCGCTGGGGAATCCCGGGCAGCAGGAATTGTTTGTACGCTACGTGCAGGTGCCAACGGAGACGGAACCTGCGCAGAAGGTGTATCGGACAGTTCTTCGGGTGATGGGGGAGGAAGCCTGCGAGCAGATGGAACTGGCGGCGATGTCGCACAGGGAAGATAAAGGGACTGCCATCTATCAGCTGATCGTCAGCGGTTTTCATATGGCACAGCCGGGCCGGGTGATGGAGGCGCTGACGCTGCCGGGGGTGCAGCGGGTGACGGAGCTGGCCGGAAGTGTCTGGAAGGAGGCACATCATCTGATGGGATTTGTGCGGTTTGCGGAGTCGAGGGAGGGAACGCTGGTGGCCTTCATGCAGCCGAAGGCGCAGCTGCTTCCGGTGCTGGCACCGCATTTTGCAGATCGACTGCCCGGGGAGAACTGGGTGATCGTGGATGTGGCTCATGGACAGCTGGCGGTGCATCAGCGGCAGACAAGCTGGGTGCTGCTGCGGGATGCCGCGCTGGCGGAACAGATGAAGGAGGTGTTTGCGGGGGAGGAACGACTGTCAGAGGAGGAGCTGCTGTTCGGGCAGCTATGGAAGGAATTCTGCAGCAGTATTACCATTGCAGGGCGGAACAACCCGGCATTGCAGAATCAACTTCTTCCTGTGCGTTTTCGACCATTTATGACGGAATTCTGCGAAAAATATTGACAGAGAAGAAATCTGATGGCATAATATGCATCGTTGCGATTATATTGTGGAAAATATAACCGAATACGGAATGTTTTGGGGACTGTGGGGTATGAAAGGAGTTTTTTACATGAACGAATGCAGAATTAAACTTTCCGGGACGAAAGAGGTCAAAGAGTTTGTGAATACCGCAGGACTTTGTGACTTTGATGTGGATGTTTTTTACAATCATTTTGTAATTGATGCCAAATCCATCCTTGGTGTGCTCAGCTTGGATCTGAACCAGGTGCTGACGGTGAAATACCGGGGGAAAAACGCGGAATTTGAGGATTTACTGAATAAATACCAGGCATGCTGATCCGGCAGAGCCTGGAAATGAGTGGCCGACAGGAAGAAGCTGCGCAGAGGAAGCGCTGTTCTTTTTGTCGGCCATTTTTGACGAAAATTTTTCTTCATAGTATAATGGGCAGAAGAAAACGGGAAAGGAAGAACAGGGGTGGAACAGCGGCAGATGCGGGTTTCTGTGAGAAACCTTGTGGAATTTATTTTGCGGGAGGGCGATATTGACAACCGTCATGGCGGCCCAGGGGTGGATCAGGAAGCGATGCTGGCAGGCGGACGGATCCATCGGAAGATACAGGGTGGCAAGGGCAGCAATTATCAGGCAGAGGTTTCTCTGAAAGGGGTATTTCCACGAGAGGGATACGATCTGATCGTGGAAGGCCGGGCAGATGGGATTATGACGGAAGCGGACGGCACGGTGACGGTGGATGAGATCAAAGGGGTATACCGGGACATTCACCAGATGGAAAAGCCGGATAAGCTGCATCTGGCCCAGGCCAAATGCTATGCGTATCTGTACGGGGTACAGGAGAACCGGGAGCAGATGCGGGTGCAGATGACCTATGTGAATCTGGAGACGGAGGAGATCCGCTATTTCCGTGAAGATTTTTCGATGGAAGTGCTGGAACCGTGGATGCAGGCGCTGGCAGAGGCCTATGGGAAATGGACGGATTTCCAGATTGCCTGGGAGGAGACGCGAAATGCTTCTGCCCGGGCGCTGACATTCCCCTTTTCTTACCGCAAGGGCCAGCGGGAGCTGGCAGTATCGGTTTACCGGACCATCAGCCGGCGGAAGCGGTTGTTTATCCAGGCGCCTACGGGGGTGGGGAAGACCATGTCGGTGGTTTTTCCGGCGGTGAAGGCGTTTGGGGAAGGGCTGGGAGAGAAGCTTTTCTACCTGACGGCCCGGACGGTGACGGCCCAGGCGGCCAGAGATGCCTTTGCCATTTTGCAGGAGCAGGGCCTTCGGCTGAAGCGGGTGTTCCTGACGGCGAAGGAGAAGCTTTGTCCCTTGGAGGAGCCCCAGTGTGACCCGGAACACTGTCTTTACGCCCGGGGACATTATGACCGGGTAAATGAGGCGGTATATACATTTTTGCAAAATCAGGACTATGGCGGGCGGGAGGAACTGCTGGACTGGGCGGAGCAGTATCAGGTCTGCCCCTTTGCTTTCAGCCTGGATGTTTCTTCCTTTGCAGACGCGGTGGTGGGAGATTATAATTACGCCTTTTCTCCCACTGCCCGGCTGAAACGGTTTTTCGGCGAAGGGATGAAGGGGGATTACATTTTTCTCATAGATGAGGCCCACAATCTGGTGGATCGTTCCCGGGAAATGTTCAGTGCGGCCCTTTGCAAGGAAGATTTTCTGGCGATGAAGAAGCTGGCGAAGCCGGTGAGCAGGAAGCTGGAACGGGCGCTGGAGCGGTGCAACCGGTACCTGCTGGAGCGCAAGCGGGAGTGTGAGGACTATGAAGTGCTGCGGGATATCACCCCTTTTCTCACGGCGTTGCTTTCTCTGAACGGGATCCTGGAGCAGCTGCTGGAGGAAGAGCGGGCGGCGGATATCGCAGAGCCGCTGCGGGAGTTTTATTTTCAGGTCAACGCCTTTTTGCATATGGCGGACCGGCTGGGAAGCGGCTATGTGATCTATACGGAACACGGGCAGGACGGCCGGTTCTGGATCCATGAATTTTGTATCGATCCTTCGGAAAATCTGCGGGAATGTCTGGATAAGGGCAGCGCGGCGGTGTTCTTTTCGGCGACGCTGCTGCCGGTGAATTATTATAAGAAGCTTTTGAGCGGGGAGACGTCAGATTACGGGGTATATATTCCGTCGCCTTTTGATGCCGGGAAGCGGCAGATTGTCATCGGGCAGGACGTGAGCAGCCGGTATACAAGAAGGAATGAAATGGAATATCGCAGGATCGCCGATTATATTCGAAGGATCACCAGCCAGAAGAACGGCAATTATCTGGTGTTCTTTCCTTCTTATCAATATATGCAGCAGGTGTATGAATGCTTTCGGGAAGAGACGGGGGATCAGCCGGGGCTGCGCTGCCTGGTGCAGTCCGGACAGATGCGGGAATCTGACCGGGAGGCATTTCTGGAGGCTTTCCGGCAGAACCGGCAGGATCTGCTCTTGGGATTTTGCGTCATGGGCGGGATTTTCTCGGAGGGAATTGATCTGCGGGAGGACAGCCTGATCGGCGCCATCATTGTGGGAACGGGGCTTCCCATGGTGTGCCGGGAACGGGAAATCTTGAAAAATTATTTTGAGGAGCGTCAGGAGGACGGGTTTGCCTTCGCCTATCTATATCCGGGGATGAACAAGGTGCAGCAGGCAGCCGGAAGAGTCATCCGCACGGAGCAGGATCAGGGGGTCATCGCCCTGTTGGATGACCGGTTCCTACAGCGCGTCTATCAGAGAACCTTCCCGGCAGAATGGCAGGAATATACCGTATGTACCCGGGAGACGGTTGCAGATGCGGTTCGCCGCTTCTGGGACGGAATCAGAAATAACGGATGAATTCCGCGGCGGCCTGGGGCAGGGGAATCTGCTCCTGATAGGCCAGAACGAGCTGCCTGCCGGGCAGTTCTTCCCGGATGTTCAGGCGGAACAGATCCTGGCTTTTGCCGTCCAGGAAGAAGTCCGGGACAAAGGCAATGCCGAGGCCGATGCTGGCCAGATCCAGCAGCAGGTCGTTGCTGCTCAGTTCGATCTCTGGCACCAGATCCAGCTGGTGCTGCTGAAACAGCTGATGCAGATATTCGCTGGTGGTGCTTTTTCGATCCAGCATCAGGATCGGGTAATTCTGCAGGTCTTTCAGTGACAGGGAGACATTCTCCAGATCGAAGAACCGGCGGCTGGCCACAAATACGTCTTGAAAGGTTCGCAGCGGTTTCCGGTGGACAAGATTGGTGAGCCGGGAATTGGGATAGTTGACGACGATGAGGTCGGCCTGCCCGTTTTCCAGCAGATCCACACAGCCGATGGAGGTGGAGTTGGTCACTTTGATATGGATGTTCGGGTGCTCCCGGTGGAAACGGCTCAGATAGGGAATGAGAAAATGCCGGCAGATGGTATCGCTGGCACCGATGCGCAGCTGTCCGCCGCTTAGGGGATTGGCGTCCAGCAGCTGGGATTCCCCGCGCATGATGAGATTCATGGCGGGTTCCACATGGCGCAGCAGGATCTCGCCCTCCGGTGTCAGCTGCACCTTCTTGGTACTGCGCAGGAACAGCTGTTTGCCCAGCTTTTTTTCCAGCACCTTGACGGACTGGCTGACGGCAGACTGGGAGATATACAGCTGCCGGGAGGCTTCGGAGAAGCTTAGGGTGGTTGCTACATAATAAAAGACCTTATATAATTCGTAATTGATATCCATGGGAGCTCCTTTGGGTTTGATGAATAGCCGTTTATGGCTGAACTAGGATAAAGTATACCATAAGTGGTACAGATTATGGTAAAATATATGCGAAAAAACAGACGCATGGCAAAAGCGGAGGAAATAGATTGATGATAGAGACAGTGGTATCCATCGCCCTTCCTGTAGGGGAGCGGCTGACGATCGAGAAGAACCGGCTGTTGCCCCAGGGGGCGGACAGCGAAACGGACAGGAACAAAAACCGGAAACGCCTGGCGATTGTGACCGGCATCCACGGGGACGAGCTGGAGGGACAGAGCGTGTGCTATGAGCTGAACCGGCGGCTGGCTGCACACCCGGAGCATCTGAAAGGCATTGTGGACATTTATCCGGCGGTGAACCCGCTGGGCATTGACTCGGTGACCAGGAGCATTCCCATGTTTGATCTGGACATGAACCGGATTTTCCCGGGCAGCCGGCACGGCTCCATGGCAGAGCAGATTGCGGCCGGTGTTATAGAGGATCTGTCCGGCGCAGACCTGTGCATTGACATTCATGCCAGCGATATTTATCTGCGGGAGGTGGCGCAGGTGCGCATCAGCGAGGACACGGCGCAACAGCTGCTGCCCTGGGCCAGACTGCTGAATGCAGATTTCGTGTGGATCCATGCCTCGGCGACGGTGCTGGAGGCCACGCTGGCCCACAGCCTGAATATGATCGGAACACCGACGCTGGCAGTGGAGATGGGGGTAGGCATGCGGATCACCAGACAATACACGGAACAGCTGGTGACCGGGATTTTCCGGGTCATGCAGGAAATGGGCATCTGGGACGGACCGACAGAACCGGTGCGGACGCCGGTGATCTCCACCGATGGCGAGGTGGAGCTGGTGAATGCCAGCTGCTCCGGCATTTTCATGCCCTGCGCGGCGTTTGGCACTCAGGTGAAGAAGGGCACCCTTCTGGGGGAGATTGTCCGGCCGTTGACCGGACAGGTGCTGGAGCGGGTGCTTTCTCCCATTGACGGCCTGCTTTTTACCCGCAGAGAATACCCGGTGGTATATGAAGGCGCTCTTCTGGCGAGAGTGCTGGGAGGCGAGAAGAAATGAAGAAGAAACTGATTTATTTCATGAAGTCCCCTTACCGGGAGGAACTGAAAGTATGGGGCTATCATTTCGGAAAAGAGGAACCTTCCGCGTGTATCGTGGGCTCCATGCGGGGCAACGAGATCCAGCAGATGTATGTGTGTTCGCAGCTCATCCGGCGGCTGCATGAGCTGGAGCAAAAAGGCGGGATCGTGTCCGACAATGGCATTCTGGTCATTCCGGCGGTGAATTATTATGCGGAAAATATCGGGAAACGGTTCTGGCCTGCGGATAACCGGGATATCAACCGGATGTTCCCGGGAAACCATGCGGGGGAGACGACCGAGAGGATCGCGGCGGGGGTATTCGAGCAGATACGGGGGTATAACTATGGCATTCAGCTGGCAAGCTTTTACCGGCCGGGGGATTTTGTGCCCCATGTGCGGATGATGGAGACCGGCTACCAGAGCGCCAGTCTGGCAAACCTGTTTGGTCTGCCCTTCGTGGTGGTGCGGAAACCACAGCCCATCGATACGGCGACGCTGAATTATAACTGGCAGATGTGCAAGACCAATGCGTTTTCCGTGTATACAAGGGAAACGGATCGGATCGATGAGGAGAGTGCCGGACAGGCGGTATCAGCCATCCTGCGGTTCCTGACACGGATGGGGATCGTCCGTTACAACAGCCACAGCGGGTATATTGCCAGCGTGATCAACGAGGGCGATCTGATGGCGGTGTACAGTGGCTGCGGCGGCATTTACCGGCGCTGCAAGGATCCCGGACAGGAGGTGCGCCAGGGTGAGAAGATCGCAGAAGTGCTGCATCCCTACGAGGGAAATGTGATCGAAACAATAGAGGCCCCCTGTGACGGCATTGTTTTCTTCGCCTACAAGAAGCCTCTTGTCAATGAACATGAGATTGTGTATCAGATCATCAAGCGGATGCACGAATGATCAGGACAGCTCCCGGGCGATGCGCCGGGAAGCACGTCCCATACAGGCAAGGCCGGTGATGTCGGCCAGTGCCCAGCCGATGGGAATGGCCATCCAGATACCGGTGACACCGATGTGCGCGGATAACAGGTAGGCCAGCAGTACTCGGGTACCCAGGGAAATGACGGTGAGAACGACGGACATTTCCGCCTGCCGGATGGCGCGATAATAGCCGTACAGCAGGAAAAGACAGCCGATGCCACAGTAAAAGGCACCCTCAATGTGCAGATAGCGGACGCCGCAGGCAATGACGGCAGTCTCTGCGGCACTGACGAAGATCTGCATCAGCGGTGCGGCAAACAGGCAGACGATGGCAGAGATCACGATGGAGAAGGTGGCGCTTAAGAGGAAGGCCTGCCGGGTTCCCTTGCGGATACGCTCCTGATTCCGTGCCCCGTAATTCTGGGCGATAAAGGTGGAGTAGGCGTTTCCGAAATCCTGTACCGGCAGATAGGCGAAGGTGTCGATCTTGACGGCGGCGGCGAAGGCGGCCATAACGGTGGGGCCGAAGCTGTTGACCAGCCCCTGTACCATGAGGATGCCGAAGTTCATGACAGACTGCTGCACGCAGGTCATGGAGGACAGCCGGATGATCTCCTTTAAAATATGCCGGTCAAAGGCAAGTTCGGTGCGGGAAGGCAGCAGTTCCCGGCAGCGAAGCAGGGTGTACAGGAAGATGCCGATGCCGGACACATACTGGGCGATGACGGTGGCCCAGGCCGCGCCTGCGATGCCGAAGGAAAAGACAGCGACAAAGAGCAGATCCAGGCCGATGTTCAGCAGGGCAGATACCGCCAGGAATACCAGTGGCACGGTGGAATTGCCCACGGAGCGCAGCAGGCAGGAGAAGAAGTTATACAGGGATGTGGCGACCAGCCCGGCAAAAATGACGAGCAGATATTCCCGCATACCGCCCATGACTTCTTCCGGCACCCGGAGAAATAACAGGATCGGGTGCAGACCTGCGTAGACGGCGATATTCAGAAGGACTGTGACACTCATGATCAGAAGAAAAGCGTGAAGTACCGCTTTTTTCAGGCCGATGCTGTCTTTTCTTCCCTGGTAAATGGAAAAAAGAGCGCCGGAGCCCAGACTTAAGCCCAGAAAGATCGAAGTGAGAAAGGTCATCAGCGTGTAAGCGGAGCCTACGGCGGCCAGGGCGTTGCTGCCCAGCACCCGGCCCACGATGAGTGTATCAGCGATATTATAGAACTGCTGCAGCAGATTTCCTGCCATCATAGGCAGGGCAAACAGCAGAAGAGAACGGGAAATATTTCCCCTGGTAAGATCTATGTACATGATTACCTCCAAAAGCGTATGTATCATCTGACGAACACGCGCTGCCGCGTGCTATCGCCTGCTGCACAGGCTGTTCGTTCTATCATAACACAGACGTTATCAATGTGCAATTAAAGTCCCGCACAGGGCAGCTGAAAGAAAGAGAACCGGGAAATGTATCCAAAAGAAGAATAAAATGGTATAATGGTCTGCATACTACAGAAAAACGGACAGAATGGAAGGAGTATACAATAGATGAGACAGGAAATTTATGATATATATGAGCGGATCGAGGAGCGTCCGGCACCGGATCTGGCTTCCACAGAGATCTATCTGCGGCATAAGAAGAGCGGCGCCCGGGTGCTGGTGCTTTCCAACCAGGATGACAACAAGGTGTTCTGCATCGGTTTTCGTACCCCGGTCAGCGACAGTACCGGGGTACCGCACATCATCGAGCATTCCGTGCTGTGCGGTTCTGACCATTTCCCGGTGAAGGATCCTTTCGTGGAGCTGGTCAAGGGCTCACTGAATACTTTTCTGAATGCCATGACTTACCCGGACAAGACGGTTTATCCCGTTGCCAGCTGCAACGATGCAGATTTCAAAAATCTGATGCACGTGTATATGGATGCGGTTTTCTTCCCGAATATTTACAAGCATGAGGAGATTTTCCGACAGGAGGGCTGGCACTATGAGCTGGAGGATCCCCAGGGAGAACTGACGGTCAACGGCGTGGTATACAATGAGATGAAGGGGGCTTTTTCTTCTGCGGAGGGCGTTCTGGATCGGGTGATCCTGAACTCTCTTTTCCCGGATACCGGTTATGCCTATGAATCCGGCGGAGACCCGGAGGTGATCCCGACCCTTTCCTATGAACAGTTCCTGGATTTCCACCGCACCTATTATCATCCGTCCAACAGCTATATTTATCTGTATGGCGACATGGATGTGGAGGAGCGGCTGCTCTGGATGGACAGAGAATACCTGAGCCGGTTTACTATCCAGCCGGTGGAATCCGCCATTGCACTGCAGAAGCCCTTTGCTGCCATGCAGCGGGTGGAGAAGCAGTATTCCATCGCCCAGGGAGAGGAGGAGAAGGATAACACCTACCTTTCCTATAATAAAGTTATTGGCACCAGCCTGGATCCGAAGCTGTATCTGGCGTTCCAGGTGCTGGAGTATGTGCTGCTGGGGGCTTCCGGCGCACCGCTGAAGCAGGCGCTGCTGGATGCCGGTATCGGACAGGATATCATGAGCTCCTACGACAACGGCGTATACCAGCCGATTTTCTCGGTGATCGCCAAGAAGGCCAACCCGGAGCAGGAAGAGGCGTTTGTGCAGGTCATTGAGCAGACCCTTTCCCGGATCGCCAGCGGGGGCATAGATCGGAAAGCGCTGCAGGCCGGGATCAATTATTATGAATTCAAGTACCGGGAGGCAGATTTCGGCCCTTACCCGAAGGGACTGATGTATGGTCTCCAGGCATATGACAGCTGGCTCTATGATGAGCGTGTGCCGCTGATGCATCTGGAAGCGCTGGATACGTTCCGGTATCTGAAAGAGCAGCTGGATACGGATTACTATGAACAGCTGATCCAGACGTATCTCCTGGACAATCCCCATGCGTCTCTTGTGCTGATCCGGCCGGAGCGGGGACTGACTGCCCGGATGGATGCGGCGCAGAAGGAGAAGCTGGCCGCCTATAAAGACAGCCTTTCGGAAGAAGAAAAAGAGAAACTGGCGGCGGATACGAAGAACCTGCGGGCGTACCAGGAGGCGCCGGACGATCCGGCAGCATTGGCCACCATTCCGGTGCTGCAGATTTCCGATATCCGAAAGGAGGCGGAAGTACCGCCTCTGGAAAAGATCGGGGATGGCACCGCAGAGGTGCTGTTCACCGAACAGGAATCCAACGGCATCGGCTATGTAGAGCTGGATTTTGATGCCGGGCAGGTGCCGGAGGCACTGGTGCCCTATGTGGGCATCCTCACCAGTGTGCTGGGCTATGTGAGCACAGAACACTACAGCTATCAGGAGCTGTTCCATGAGGTGAACATTCAGACCGGCGGCATCGCCTCCTCCATCAACGTGTATGGCGATGCGAAGGAGTACCGGGCCTATACGCCGGTGTATACGGTGCGGGCAAAGGCGCTTTACGGGCAGATGCCGTCGGTCTTTGCCCTGCTGGGAGAGATTTTGTTTACTTCTCAGCTGGAGGATGAAAAACGGCTGAAGGAGATCCTGTCCCGGCTGAAATCAAGACTCCAGGCAAGCCTTGTGTCTGCCGGTCATTCCGCGGCAGCGATGCGGGCCATGTCCTATACTTCCGGGTTGGCTGCCTATACGGACAGCACCAGCGGCATTGCCTACTATGTGCTGGTGGAGGATCTGGAACAGCATTTTGAGGAAAAGAAAGCAGAACTCATGGAGAACTTAAAGGAACTGATGATCCGCCTGTTCCGGCCGGAGAACCTGCTGGTGCATTACACGGCCCAGCGCTGCGGACAGGAAGCGCTTTTGAAGGAGCTGCCGGACTTTGCAGCCCGCCTGCACCGGGAAGCTGTTCCGTCTGGCGGGGCTCTGCCGGTGCCGGAGAAGAAGAACGAGGGCTTTCTCACGGCCTCCAAGGTACAGTACGTGGCCTGCGCAGGCAATTTCCGGGATGCCGGGTTTGCCTACACCGGCGCGCTGCGGATCCTGAAGGTGATGTTAAGCTACGATTACCTGTGGAACAACATCCGGGTAAAGGGCGGCGCCTACGGCTGTATGAGCGGATTTTCCAGGATCGGGGATTCCTATTTTACCACTTACCGGGATCCGAAGCTGCGGGAGTCCCGGGAGATTTTCCTGGGTACACCGGCGTACCTTGCACAGTTTACGGCAGATGAGCCGACCATGAGAAAATACATCATCGGTACCATGAGTGAGGTGGATGCGCCGCTGAATCCGTCGGCCAGAGGCAGGAAAGCGCTGAGCATGTACAGAAGCCATGTGACCCGGGAGGATGTGCAGCGGGAGCGGGATGAGATCCTTGGCGCCACAGTGGAGGATATCCGGGCATTGCGGCCCATTGTGGAAGCGGTGCTGGCAGCAGATAACTTCTGTGTCATCGGCAACGAGGAGAAGATCCAGGAGGAGAAAGACCTGTTTATGGAAGTGAAGCCGCTGATCCATGCATAACGCACAGACAGCATCCTGCACACGGAGACACTGTGCAGGATGAGAAGATAAAAACGGAAATACCTGCCTGACAGATAGCAAACAGAAAGGCAGCATGGGAGGAAAAGAATGAACGAACAGTATAAATCGGGGTTTGTGACGCTGATCGGCAGACCGAATGTGGGAAAGTCCACACTGATGAACCATCTCATCGGTCAGAAGATCGCCATCACATCCAACAAGCCCCAGACAACGAGAAACCGGATCCAGACGGTTTACACCTGTGAAAAGGGACAGATCGTGTTTGTGGACACACCGGGTATCCATAAGGCGAAAAACAAGCTGGGAGAATATATGGTCAACGTGGCGGAGCGCACGGTCAATGAGGTGGACGCGGTGCTCTGGCTGGTGGAGCCGACCACCTTCATCGGCGCCGGGGAGCAGCACATTGCCAAACAGCTGTCCACGGTGAAGACACCGGTGATCCTGGTGATCAATAAGGTAGATACGGTGAAAAAGGAGGAGATCCTGGCCTTCATCGATGCCTACCGCAAGATCCTGGATTTTGCGGAGATCGTGCCGGTATCTGCCCTGAAGGGGACGAATACGGACAAGCTTCTGGATGTGATCTTCAAATATCTGCCCTACGGGCCGCAGTTTTATGACGAGGATACGGTGACGGATCAGCCCCAGCGCCAGATCGTGTCGGAGCTCATCCGGGAGAAGGCACTTCGGTGTCTGGATGAAGAGATCCCTCACGGCATTGCGGTGTCCATCGACCAGATGAAGTTCCGCAAAGGCGGCAAGATGGCAGACATTTCTGCCACCATCGTGTGTGAAAAAGAGTCCCACAAGGGCATTATCATCGGCAAACAGGGTGCCATGTTGAAAAAAATCGGCAGTGCTGCCCGCTATGAGATCGAGCAGATGCTGGAGTGTAAGGTCAACCTGCAGCTGTGGGTGAAGGTGAAGAAGGACTGGCGGGAAAGCGATTTCCTCATCAAGAACTTCGGCTATGACAAGAAGGAAATTTAATCTATGGATCAGACGATTGCCCTGATGGGGATGGTGATTTCTGCCCAGCCCATCGGCGAACATGATAAGCGGGTGGTGATCCTGACGCGGGAGCGGGGAAAGATTTCGGCCTTTGCCAGGGGCGCGAGACGGCAGAACAGCCCGCTGCTGGCCGGGACGAACCCGTTTGCCTTCGGACAGTTTCATGTATATGAAGGGCGTTCCTCCTATACCCTGGTGCAGACCGAGATTTCCAATTATTTCCGGGAACTGGCCGGGGATGTGGAAGGAGCCTGCTATGGTTTTTATTTTCTGGAACTAGCGGAGTATTACAGCCAGGAAAATGCAGAGGCACTGGAGATGCTGCGCCTTCTGTACCAGACTTTCCGGGCGCTGATGAAGCCTGCCCTGGACCGGGCGCTGATCCGCCGGATCTTTGAACTGAAAATGCTGGTCATCAACGGGGAATATCCGGATATGTTCCATTGCTGCCTGTGCCATAAGGAACAGAATCTTGTCATGTACTCTGCCGTCAGGGGCGGCGCGGTATGCCATACCTGCGCGCCGAAGGTAGCCGACGGCATCACCATCGGGGGCTCCACAGTGTATACCATGCAGTATATCATCTGTTCCCCCATCGAAAAGCTGTATACGTTTCGGGTGACCGAACAGGTGCTGGGAGAGCTTTCCATGGTCATGAACCGGCACTTTGACCGGTATGTGGACAAAAAGTTCAAAACACTGGATATTTTACAGATGATGGTTGAAAATATAAAATAATACCTGTATAATAAATTGGATTAGACCAACAATGGACTGGAGGCCAACAGATGAGAAAGTGGAAGAGCCTGATGCTTCTGGGCATTTCCGCAGTGATGCTTGGCGGTTGTTCCATGAAGTTCAGCGCAGAGGAAGACGCGGTGTATGTGAATAAGAAGGGCCAGGTGCTCGGCGCGATCGTGGAATCCTTTGATAAGGACTATTATGATGCGGACGAACTTCAGGGAATGCTGGAACAGGACGTCGCGGAATACAACGGCGAGAACGGGAAGAACAGCATCGAAGTGGACAGCTTCAAGGTGAGCGGCGGACAGGTGAAAGTGATCATGAATTACGCGGACTGGGCGGACTATGCGCATTTCAATGACGTGCAGTTTTTTGCCGGGAAGCTGGCGGATATTCAGGGGAAGAATTACGGAGCGAACGTGACGTTTACCGGTCGGGACGGATCGGAGACACTGACGCTGGATCAGATAGAAGGGGATTATTATGTGATCCTTCTGGAAGAGAAGATCGTTGTGCAGACGGCGGGAAAGATCGCCTATGTCAGCAATAACGTGAGTATCGAAGGCGAGAAGCTGGCGAGAGTGAACGAGGATGCCACCGGGCTGGCTTATATTATTTATGAAAAATAAACACAAATATTAAGAGGAGATAGAAGTATGGAAAAGACAATGGACAAGATTGTAGCACTGGCCAAGGCCAGAGGTTTCGTTTATCCCGGTTCCGAGATTTACGGCGGACTTGCCAATACATGGGATTACGGCAATCTGGGTGTGGAGCTGAAGAACAACGTAAAGCGGGCATGGTGGCAGAAGTTCGTCATGGAGAACCCGTACAACGTGGGTGTGGACTGTGCGATCCTCATGAACCCGCAGACATGGGTGGCATCCGGACATCTGGGCGGATTCTCCGATCCGCTGATGGACTGTAAGGAATGCCATGAGCGTTTCCGTGCAGACAAGCTCATCGAGGATTACAATGAGGCCAACGGCATTGCCGTGGAGGGCAGCATTGATGCCTGGTCCCAGGAGCAGATGAAGAATTATATCGAGGAGAAGGGCATCAAGTGTCCGTCCTGCGGTGCACATAATTTTACAGACATCCGTCAGTTCAACCTGATGTTCAAGACGTTCCAGGGCGTTACCGAGGATGCAAAGAATACCGTATACTTACGTCCCGAGACCGCACAGGGTATTTTCGTAAACTTCAAGAATGTACAGAGAACTTCCCGGAAGAAGATCCCCTTCGGTATCGGCCAGATCGGTAAATCCTTCCGTAATGAGATCACACCGGGTAACTTTACCTTCCGGACGAGAGAGTTTGAGCAGATGGAGCTGGAGTTCTTCTGTGAGCCCGGCACCGATCTGGAGTGGTTCGCATACTGGAAGAAATACTGCATCGACTGGCTGAAAAACTTAGGCATCCGCGATGATGAGATGCGTGCGAGAGACCATTCTCCGGAGGAGCTTTGCTTCTACAGTAAGGCAACCACCGACCTGGAGTTCAAGTTCCCCTTCGGCTGGGGCGAGCTCTGGGGCATTGCAGACCGTACCGATTATGACCTGACCCAGCATCAGAATGTATCCGGTGAGGATATGTCTTACTTTGATGATGAGAAGAAGGAAAAATACATCCCTTATGTCATCGAGCCGTCTCTGGGTGCTGACCGTGTGGTTCTGGCATTCCTGTGTGCTGCTTACGATGAGGAAGAGCTGGAAGGCGGAGACAAGCGTACCGTGCTTCATTTCCATCCGGCACTGGCTCCGGTGAAGATCGGTGTCCTGCCGCTGTCCAAGAAGCTGAATGAGGGCGCGGAGAAGGTATTTGCCGAGCTGTCCAAACGCTACAACTGCGAGTTTGATGACCGCGGCAATATCGGAAAACGGTACCGCAGACAGGATGAGATCGGAACCCCGTTCTGTGTGACCTATGACTTTGAGTCCGAGACAGACGGTGCGGTGACGATCCGTGACCGTGATTCCATGGCACAGGAGCGTGTGAAGATCGAGGATCTGAAGGCATATTTTGAGGACAAATTTACATTCTGATTAGAATAAAGAACGATAGAAACAACCGATGTGAGGGGCAGTTTTCTGGTGACAGATGCTGTCCCTTCCTTCTACATGGCATGCAAAGAAGGAGAGGACAATTTGACAGGAGAGAAAAACAAAAATCACCGGCAGAGAAAAATCGCCTATGTGCTGTGCTGTTCCCTTCTGGTGGGAGCGGCGGTTGTCTGCCTGAAAAAATGGGTGTTTCCCCGGCTGGGTGATACCGGGGAGACGAATACCCGCATCACGCAGATCTGGTCTGCGGAGGATTATCTTGCCTTTGTGGAAAGTCTGCGGGCCGGGGATACTTATGACGGCCAGTATGTGAACCTGCAGGCGGATATTGATCTGGAAGGAAAAGAGACCGACTGGGGGCTGGAAGGTGTGGTGTTTGCCGGGATCTTTGACGGCAACGGACACAGCATCCGCAATTCCGGCCTGATCCGCAGGGAAGCGCCGGAGGTAAAGGCCGGGATCAGCGGTGTGGTCTGCAACGTGGCGGTGGTGGATGCTGCGGCAGAGGCCGGGGAAGCATCGGCACTTTCCGTGGAGGTGCTGGAAAAAGGAAAGGTGCTGAACTGTTCGGCGGATGCGGCATTTGCGGCAGAGGGACAGCCGGGGATGATATTCAACTGTGCACTGCCGCAAAATATAAAAGAGGATTTCAACGGGAATCTGAGCCGCTGCGCCTACTATGCCGGTGGACAGATCGACGGCTGGTACCGCTGGGCGGAGGATAGCACGTTGACGGATACCCAGGCAGCCACACTGGTTTCCATGGAAGCAGATGTGACCTTCTGCGAGGAGACGCGGACACTGTCTGCCTACTACTCGGATTTTGAGAATGCCTGGTGTGTGGCACTGCCTTCTGGCTGGACAGAGGCGACGATGGTGCTGCGGCTGGATTTTACAGACGGAGAGAGTCTGGGGATCAATGCCGACGGACAAATCGGGGAAGTGACAACCGACTGGGCGGGCATTTCCTATCCCATCAGGATCCTCTGTGATGAGAATACCCCGGCGCTGTTTCTGGATACCGGCATGAGTGATGCCGTCTCTTATCTGGCAGCAAATAAGGAAAACAAGGTATCCGGCAGCTGGACGATGACCGGAAGCGATGGCGCAGTGCTGGATGGCGGCAAGGTGCAGCGGCTGCGGGGCCATGGAAATGATTCTTTTGCAGCACCCAAGATCAGCTATAATCTGGATTTCGCGAAAGAGACAGATCTTCTGGGCATGGGGGCGTCCAAACGGTATGTGCTCATGGCCGGGTACCGGGACAATTCCCTTCTGGCCTACAAGGTAACCAATGACCTGGCCCGGACGGTTGGCATGGATTATGCGCCCACGACCCGGTTTGTGCAGCTGTACATCGACGGCAATTACATGGGCATGTATTTCCTTACCGGCAGGATCGAGATCGGCGAAAACCGTTTCGATCAGCCGGATCTGGCGGCGGAGAATGCAAAATACAACGGCAATGCCATGCGGACGTATCCGCTGCGGGAGGAGCTGACGGACAACGGCCTGCGGGTATTCCGGGAGCTGACCGGAGAACCGGAGGATATTACCGGCGGCTATATTCTGGAGCGGGACGTGATCGACTACGATCCCCAGAAGAGCCGGTTTGTCAGCAGACACGGCTGGTCGCTGGTGCTGCGGAGCTTGCCTTATGCGTCCAGAAACGAGGCCAATTACATTGCGGATTACTGGCAGGATTTTGAGGATGCCCTGTATGCGGAGGACGGTTACAACGAAAAAGGAAAGCACTATACCGATTACATTGACCTGACCTCCTTTGCGGATCAGTGGATCTTCTATGAGCTGAACACCGAGGTCAGCATGAGCAGCAGTATCTACTATTATAAACAGTCCGATGTGACCGGAGACGGACTGTTACACGCCTGCTATCCGTGGGATATGGAGCATGCCCTTCGAAGCACGAACCACATTACGGCGGGATGGATCGGACGGCCGAACTTTGGCAGAGGTTCCCTGGAGGAGATCTGGGTTGTCTTTTACGAGCATGAGGATTTTGCCCGGGCAGTGGAAAAAGAGTGGAAGGAGAAATTCCTGCCGGCACTGAACACTTCTGTGGCAGAAGGACAGATCTCCGACGAGCAGGGCCTGGGAAGCCTGGACTGGTACGAGAAGACCTATGCCGCTTCGGGGCTTCTGAACCAGAGCCGTTGGGCAGACTGCAGCTATCAGGCTAAGGTAGACAAGATCCGGGATACATACAGCCGCCGGAAGGATTTCATGACAAAGGAGCTGTCGCTGTACGGCACGGACTATACCTGGTTCTTTGAGGAGGACGGGCAGCTGTTCGGCATGACGGAGGACGGGGAGCTGGAGGAAATCAAGGAAGAATGATTATACAGTTCACACGCGCCATTCGCAGAAAATTTTTCAAAGAAAACAAGAATAATTTTCCACGAAGCTTGACTATCTGTCGGATTATGATAAAATAGATGTGGTTGAATTTGTTAATAAATAATTTAGGAGGAATATTTCAATGGCAAAATGGGTTTACATGTTCAAAGAAGGCAACGCTGATATGAGAAACCTTCTTGGCGGAAAAGGCGCAAACCTGGCAGAGATGACCAATCTTGGCCTGCCGATCCCTCAGGGATTCACGGTTACGACTGAAGCCTGCACAGATTACTACACACAGGGAAAGCAGATTTCTGACGAGATCAAAGAGCAGATCTTTGCTGCACTGAAGAAGGTAGAAGAGATCAACGGCAAGAAGTTTGGCGATCCGGAGGATCCGCTGCTTGTATCCGTTCGTTCCGGAGCAAGAGCTTCCATGCCTGGTATGATGGACACCATCCTGAACCTCGGACTGAACGATGTTGCAGTAGAGGGCTTCGCAAAGAAGACCGGCAACCCGAGATTTGCATATGATTCTTACAGAAGATTTATCCAGATGTTCTCCGATGTTGTTATGGAGATCAGCAAAGCAAAATTTGAGCGCGTTCTGGATGAGATCAAGGAAGCAAAGGGCGCGAAGTACGATACAGACCTGGATGCAGATGATCTGAAGGAAGTAATCGCACGTTTCAAAGCTCTTTACAAAGAAGAACTGGGCAAGGATTTCCCGCAGGATCCGGTAGAGCAGCTGATGGAGGCTGTAAAGGCCGTATTCCGTTCCTGGGACAACCCGCGTGCCATTGTTTACAGACGTATGAACGATATCCCGGGTGACTGGGGAACCGCTGTCAACGTACAGACCATGGTATTTGGTAACATGGGCAATACATCCGGTACAGGTGTTGCATTTACCCGTAACCCTTCCACCGGCGCTAAGGGTATCTTCGGTGAGTACCTGATCAACGCACAGGGTGAGGACGTAGTTGCAGGTATCCGTACACCGCAGCCGATCACACAGCTTGAGAAAGATCTGCCGGAGTGCTATACACAGTTCATGCAGATCGCTAAGACCCTGGAAGATCACTATCGTGATATGCAGGATATGGAGTTCACCATTCAGGAAGGCAAGTTATACTTCCTGCAGACACGTAACGGTAAGAGAACCGCTCCGGCTGCTCTGCAGATCGCTTGCGACCTGGTTGATGAGGGCAAGATCACAGAGGAAGAGGCAGTTCTTCGTATCGAGGCGAAGTCCCTTGACCAGTTGCTTCACCCGACTTTCGATCCCGCAGCTCTGAAGGCTGGCAAGGTGATCGGTTCCGCACTTCCGGCTTCTCCTGGTGCTGCAGCAGGTAAGGTTTACTTCACCGCTGACGACGCTAAGGCTGCTGGTATCGGCGGAAGAGGCGAGAGAACCATCCTGGTTCGTCTGGAGACCTCCCCTGAGGATATCGAGGGTATGCATGCATCCCAGGGTATCCTGACTGTTCGTGGTGGTATGACTTCTCACGCAGCAGTAGTTGCACGTGGTATGGGAACTGCTTGTGTATCCGGATGCGGCGACATCGTCATCGATGAGGAAGCAAAGGTATTCACACTGGGCGGCGAGACCATCCATGAAGGAGATTACATTTCCCTTGACGGTTCTACCGGTAACATCTACCTTGGAGACATCAAGACCGTTGATGCTTCCATCGGCGGAAACTTCGGAAGAATCATGGCTTGGGCAGATAAGTATAGAAAGCTTGGCGTTCGTACCAATGCAGATACTCCTGCAGACACCATCAACGCTGTGAAGCTTGGTGCTGAGGGTATCGGCCTTTGCCGTACCGAGCATATGTTCTTCGGTGAGGAGAGAATCCCGAAGATCCGTAAGATGATCCTTTCCAAGACTGTAGAGGCCAGAGAGGCTGCTCTGAACGAGCTGATCGTATTCCAGAAAGCAGACTTCAAGGCTATGTACGAGGCTCTGGAGGGCAAGCCGATGACCGTTCGTTATCTGGATCCGCCGCTTCATGAGTTCGTTCCTACTGAGGAAGCTGATATTGAGGCACTGGCAAAAGATATGGGTCTGACTGTTGCAGAGGTTAAGGCTACCTGCGATTCCCTGCATGAGTTCAACCCGATGATGGGTCACAGAGGATGCCGTCTGGCTGTTACTTACCCTGAGATCGCTAAGATGCAGACAAGAGCCGTTATGGAAGCTGCAATCGAAGTGAAGGCTGAGAAAGGCTATGACATCGTTCCGGAGATCATGATCCCGTTAGTTGGCGAGAAGAAAGAGCTGAAGTTCGTTAAGGATATCGTTGTAGAGACCGCTGAGGCTGTAAAGGCTGAGAAAGGCTCCGATATCCAGTACCATATCGGTACCATGATCGAGATCCCTCGTGCTGCTCTGACTGCAGATGCAATCGCTGAGGAGGCTGAGTTCTTCTCCTTCGGTACCAACGACCTGACACAGATGACCTTCGGCTTCTCCCGTGATGATGCCGGTAAGTTCCTTGATTCTTACTACAAGAACAAGATTTACGAGTCTGATCCGTTCGCTAAGCTTGACCAGACTGGTGTTGGCCAGCTTGTAAAGATGGCTGTAGAGAAAGGTAAGGCAACCAGACCGAACATCAAGCTTGGTATCTGCGGCGAGCACGGCGGAGATCCGAGCTCTGTAGAGTTCTGCCATCGTGTAGGCCTGAATTATGTATCCTGCTCACCGTTCCGTGTGCCGATCGCAAGACTGGCAGCAGCTCAGGCAGCATTAAAGGATAAACAGTAATTCAGATCCGTTTATCAAAATTCATGTGAAAGCATGACATATGTCCAAACGTAAGATGCCCCGGAACCGTAAGGTTTCCGGGGTTTTTCTGTGAAAGAAAACACTCCTTGCTGTCCTCTCTTTACGTGCATTTTACAGAAACCATACAGAAAAATGATAGATGAAGGAAGGCATGTTCCTGTATGATAAATGATCAGAGACGAGAGAAAAGGAGAAAAAAGCATCGTGAAGTATAAAGAAATCAGGGAGAATAAGGAAATCAATGCATATCTGAAAAAAGGAGACGCCAATCTGGGCCTGCTGGGCTTTACAGACCATTCCCAGGCGCACTGTGTGCATGTGGCGCATCAGGCAGGGAAGATCCTGGAACGGTTCGGGTATTCCGAGCATGAGATCGAGCTGGCCAAGATCGCCGGATACATGCACGATATCGGTAATGCCATCAACCGGACTCATCATGCGGAGTATGGTGCGCTGCTGGCCAATGACCTTCTGAAAGACACGAACATGTCTCTGGAGGATCGGATCACGGTCATATCAGCCATCGGCAACCACGATGAATCCACGGGAAATCCGGAGGATGTCATATCGGCCGCCCTGATCATTGCGGATAAGACCGATGTGAGGAGAAGCAGGGTGCGGGAAAAAGAGCAGGCCGCCTTTGATATCCATGACCGTGTGAATTATGCGGTGACCGATGCCAAATTAAAGATAGAGAAGGATCGATCGGTGATCGCACTGAATCTGCAGATCGATGAGAAAATCTGTTCCATGTTTGACTATTTTGAAATTTTCCTGGAACGGATGCTGCTGTGCAGAAAGTCCGCAGAGGTTCTGGGGACAACCTTCAAACTGACGGTAAATGGCCGAAAGGTTTTATAAAAATGACTTTGCGGGGCGTGTGAAATTTTCACACGTCTTTTTTCGTACACAAAATCCGAAAGAAGCAGCCAATGACAGGGGATGCGGGAAGAAAAGGCGGCCGGCGGCAGGTTGAGACGAATGTCACCTTGCGGGAATGAGACTTTTGTTTATAATAAAATCATAAGATCAGACGTGGCGTCCGTTTACAGGAGAGACGGATGGATATCGATATCAATGGAGTGAACACAGTCAATGAAAATCCGACAGAAAATAACCGGGACAGCCGATGGCCGGGGATACGTGCTCATGGCGGCCCTTGCCTTTTTTCATTTTGTTTTTCTCGGGACAGAGTATCTGTTTGACGATATGATGGCGCTGGTGACAGAACCGACGCAGGTGGTGACTGCCCAGGGGTATGTGCTGGGGGCCAGTGTGCTGGGATTTCTGCTTTATCCGGCAGTGGTATCCGGGATGGAAAGAAAAAGGGAACGTGCGGTGGCTGACCTGCATACGATACGGGGAACCGGCGGGATGCTGCCGGTTTTTGCCGGGGCGCTGGCCGGGATCATCTGCATCTTTGTTATGTGGCAGCATGCCTCGTATGGGATGCTGCTGATCGCCGGATGCCTTTGTTTTATTTTGCTGGGCATGGGCGGAAGTGCGGTACACTATGGCCTGTCACTGGCGGTGAAGGAGCGGTATCTTGCGAAAACCGTGGGCATTTCCTATGCAGCTGGTATCTGTCTGCAATTTCTGAACCACCAGCTGGTGAAAAATGATATGGCAGAGTCGGTGGTGCTGGCGGTATCTGCTGCGGGGTTTGCCGTGCTCCTGTTGAGAGCGGGCGTCGGGCAGGAAAGGACAGAGACTCTGGACAGGAGCGTTGGAAATGAAGATATTTCTGCTCGTGCCGGTCTCTGGCTGATCCTGCTGGTGATTTTACTGACGTGTATTTTTTCCACCCTGGATGCGGCGGTGACGCTGGTGCATGCGGCGGGAGCTGCAGATGTGGGGCAGTGGCCGAGACTTTTGCTGGCGGGAAGCGGCCTGCTGGCAGGTGTTCTCTTCGATGGCTGGGAACACCGTGTTGGAAATATGCTCATGTACTGTGTGACGATCTTGTCCGTGCTTTGCATCGTGATCCTGGACAATGGCGGCGCCTTCTGGCTGGGGCTGGCGGTGTTTTATCTGTCAGCGGGATTTTTTGTCGTGTTTTTTACCGCCAGTTTTATGCGGTTATCGAAATATGAAAAATGCCCGCAGCTTTGGGCGGGGCTTGGAAGGGCGGTCAATAATCTGTGTGCTTTCTGGATGGGGCCCATGTCGGTGGCGCTGCTGCGGTCAGACAGGGAGGTGCTGCGGACGGGAACGCTGCTGGTGCTTTTGGTGTTGATCAGCCTGGCCTTTTTCTTCTATACCAATGCCGCAGAGATGGGAAATGCGTCTAGGGAGAGCCGGGAAAACGTCCGGGAGCCTGCGCGGGACGAAGTCCGGCGGATGGAAGAGTTTGCAGAAGATTTTTCCCTGACGGAACGGGAAAAAGAGGTGCTGCACGTATTGCTGGTGTCGGAGGAAAATGTGCAGGACATTGCGGAGCAGCTGCTCATTTCCCGGGCGGCGCTGTACCGGCATATCGCCAGTCTGAATGAAAAGACCGGAACGAAGTCCCGCATCGGGCTCGTTCAGTTTTATTATACATATCAAGGGAGGACAGGGAATGAGAAAAAGACAGATCAGTAAAATGACAGCACTTCTGCTGGTGGCTGCGCTGTGTGCAGGCTGCGGTAGCGGAGGCGATAACCGGGCTGCATCGGACGGAACGGCGCAGACAGAAGCGGACAACGGGCAGGAAGGGACAGCTGTGGATACAGCCGAAAGTACGAAGGCAGACGGCGGCAAGACGGCTGCCGGTGAAAATGCGTATGCAGCTTACCAGGGCTATGCTTATGCGGAAGCAGACGGCCAGGTGAAATATGCGCTGGATACATCAGATGGCCTGCGGCTGTACTGCTATTTTCAGTCGGATTCCCCGGCATATGAAGAGGTCATTTATGATCTGACGCTGGCGGGAGAAGGCGCTTCCACAGATGTGACGAAGGTGGTGCAGGAGCCGGATACGGATCTGACGGATTCTTTTGCCGGATTCCATTTTGCTTTTTATCCGCAGCAGGTGGTGATGACGGTGGAGCGGAAAGAGGAGAAGCTGGCAGGCGGCGAATCGGAAAATCTGCTGACGGGAGAGTATACCCTTGTCCCTTCGGACTGGAAGCCGCAGCAGACCGGAGAGAAGGCCGACGGGCGTTCGGCAGAGGCGGGCACAGAGACGGCGGATTTCATGGCTCCGTATCAGGGCAGGGAACTGGTGGCGCTGGCCCGGGCTTTTTATCAGAGGGAACATGATTTTCTGGCGCCGGAGGGGGCGTGCACCGACAATGGGGATGGCACGACTACCATCCAGCTCTACGAGAATGTACAGATTGATGCAGATACGTGGCACACAGCCACCTCTGCCTGGTACACGGTGGATGCCTATGGCCGGGGCAGAGACGATGTGATGGAGACAGAAGTCACGTTTCCGGGTCTTTCGCTGGCGGAGCTGGCCGCATACATGGGGACACCGGAGACGCTGACCTATGTACAGGAGGCAGAAGGACGAAATGAGTGGAAAATCACAGACGGAGAAACGATCGTTGCCTGCCTGAAAGCGCTGGAGCAGATGAAAGTAGGGGAGAAAACCGACCTTCGCGCGGCGGATGCCGGAGATACGTTGATTTTTACAATGGCGGACGGAAGTACATGGACGCTGGATTTTGAAAACGGCAATCTGGTGCGGAACGGCAGCTGCTATGCGACTGAGGGCTGGAAGGCCGTTCGGGAGGTACTGAAGGAGGCGCTGGCCGGGGAGGGGATGCAATGAACCTGGGAAGAAAACGATCACAAGCAGAGGTTGTAACAAAGACAGAAAATCTGTCGGCATCACAGAGGATATTGCGGAAAATCGAGAGGGCATTGATCAGTGGTTGGGAGCTGCGAAAAGCTGTGCTGCTGGCGGGGACAATCTTATCAATGCCGGTGTTTGGGCTGACAGCCTGCGGCAAGGCAGCGGCAGAAACGGCAGGCGCAGATACCCCGGCCGGGGCATGGACGCTGGTTCGCATGTCCTACAATGGCCTGACGGTGGAAAAAGAAGATCTGGAGGATATGGATGTTTCTATGGCGTTGCAGCTGCTGGAGGACGGTACAGGAACGATGGACTATGACGGCGTGCTGCGGGAGCTGTCCTGGGATGAAACCGACATCACCATGGACGGTGTGGCAGATGCGTACACGCTGGCAGATGGCCTGCTGACCATGGCCGATGAGAACATGGAGCTGGTATTTGCACGGGCAGCAGGAAATCTGATGGCCGCAGGAACCGACGGAGACGGCGCTGGTGATCAGAATGGCGAAGATGAGGGCGACGACACAACGGGAAGCACAGATCTGGCAGGCAGAACGGGCAATTCCCCGTCTGGAAAGGCCCCAAATGCGATAGAGGACAACTGGACGGTGGTGCCCCTGGCATCGTCCCAGGCGCTGGTGCCCTACAGCTGCACGGAATTTAGCATGAACATTCCCCAGGGGTGGACGGTGCAGTCCTCTCCCATGCTGACCGGGATGTACCATGCCATTCGGGTGTTTGATCCGGCAAACCCGGTGAACCAGGTGTTCTTTATGCTGAAAATGGAGCCGCTGTTTGTCAGTGAGGATGCCCGCACCATGATGGCCCTGTATGGGCAGACCTTTGCCAGTTACCCGGTGCTGACCGATCCGTCAACGGAAGGGCTGTTTCACATATTTCCGCAACTGGCCTATGCCATCGGGAATACGTCCGATTATGACAGCATACAGGTTCCTTCTATAGAAAACTTTTCTGTGACGGAGCAGTTTGCCAGCAGCAGCGGAATGAGCAGCGTGGCTGTCAATCCGGCAGTGCTCCGGGGCACCTTTACGCTGGACGGCATGGCGGGCGAGGGAATGTTTTCGGCAGATGTGGTGCCCTTTGCCATGGATGTTGCCGGATATTATTCAGCCTATAATATCACCGTGCTCAGTGCGGCAAAAGATACGTTTCAGGACTGGGAAGCAACACTGGGAAAAGTGTTAAGCAGCCTGCAGTACACCCAGCAGTTCGTAGACTTTGCCATGTCCCAGAGCAATCAGTCTGCGGCCACCTCTCAATCTCTGAGCCAGACAGCCAGTGAGATGTCGGACACCATCATGTCCTCCTGGGAGAACCGCAATAAAAGTCAGGACATCATCAGCCAGAAGCAGAGCGATGCCACCCTGGGCTATGAGCGGATCGTAGACACCGAGACCGGCAGCATTTACAAGATCGACAACGGATTCACCGACTGGTATACGGGGCCGCGGTACAAAGCTGTCACCGATGACCAGTACACCGACGAGGTGGAGGCGGTGATCCACTGGAAATAAAGAGGGAAACTCCCCCGGCGTACTTTACCATACTTCGGGGGAGTTCGTTTCTTATGGTTTACAGCTCCGTATCACCGTCTGTTTCTTCACTTATGGTTGCTCTCGCAGCTTTCGGCTTCATCGTGCGGGCGTTGATGCCGTTGATCTCCACATGGTCGTCCACGGCGATGACCAGGCACTGGCGGCCGTCGATGATCCGGGTCTCCACCAGATCCGTGCGCTCGGGGTTGACCTGGATGACGATGTCCGGCGTCTTGATCTCAAATTTCTTCGTATTCACCACGTTGGTGGCCAGCAGGGTGGTGTTTTCTCCGGCAGTGTTTGCAAAGCTGTCATCAAAATTTTCCAGCTTTTCCTCGGCAACGCCGCTTTTCTCAAACAGATATCGCACCTCGTCCTTGTCCAGCGCCAGCGGATCGGGCTCGTCCTGATGCTCCTCCATCATTTCGTTGAGATTTTCATGGATGGTGCGCACGGTCTCGTAGGAGCAGTCCTCCCCCAGGGTGTCCTCAATGAGGGCGTGGAACACTTCCTTCTGCTCGGCGGCGGACACGGGCTGGGGACAGCCGAAGATGGCATCAATGAGGCTGTCGTTTAAAAGCCCCAGATTTTTGGAATAGTACAGGACACTGTGGATGTCGGTGCTGCGGTCGTTGAAGGCCGGGAAAAGGAACCCCAGGTTCGGCAGTCCCACGATCCAGTCCCGGATGCGGTCCTGGAACCGGTTGTCCTGTACGTTGTAGGACAGGCCGGGTTTGCACAGATCTACGGGACAGATGCTGCACAGGATGTAGTCGTACACCTCATCGGAGGCGTCGAACATTTCCATATTGTCGGAAGCTCTGCCCGGAATGTCATAGGCGGCATGGATGAGCAAAATGAGAAAATTTTCCCCATAATCATAGGAAGTGATAATTTTATCATAAAACTGCTCCAGCAGGTCTTCATCAGTGAGTTTGCTGTCCCTGAGCCTCATGAGAAATTCCTGTGTGCCGCCGGTGAATTCGCTGTCCAGCGGAAATTCCATGTTCAGCAGGTTCTTCCCCACTGTGCCGGACAGGGTCTTGCGGAAAATATCAAAATATTTAAAGATTTCTTCCTCGGGCAGAGAAAGAAATGCTTCTTTCAGCTCTGTTTTTTTATTTTTTTCACCGTCCACGTAACAGCCGCACATACGGGTGATGGTGCAGTTGTTGGGCGTAAACTGCTTGCGGATCTCATTGATTTCCTTTTTATTCATGATAAGACACCTCATTTTATGTAGTAATTTTTTATTATATATGATTTGAAAAAATAAAACAAGCGGTTCAAAAATGGAAAATAATGATAAAAAATATCAATAATAAAAGTTAGGTTTGACGAATCGGAAGGTAAGCGCATATGATAGATTTACCAAAGGGAATGGCGATACAATCCCGTTGGAATTTCATTCATTTACAAGAGGTGATTCCTGATGAAACAGCATAAGTTTTGGGCTTGGGCCACAGTGATCTGTATGGCAATGGTGTTATATACAGGACACCGGCGCAAATAAAAAGGAGGATAAAGAATCATGATTGAAAGTTCAGTACTTAAGAAACTCGGAGTTTTTGCAGGTGGTGTGTTATTTGGTACAGCCGGCATCAGGGTGCTGTCCAGTAAGGATGCAAAGAAGGTCTATACAGGCTGTACAGCTGCCGTTCTTCGCGCAAAGGATTGTGTTATGAAGACCGCATCTACAGTACAGGAGAATGCTGAGGACATCCTCGCTGAGGCAAAGCAGATCAATGAAGATCGTGCCAGGAAGGAAGAGGAAGTTTTCGAGGAAGAGGCTTGCTGCTGTGGATCTGAGACAGAGACAACAGAGGCTGAATAAGTTGCAGTACAGGGTGCCGCGGATCGTACCATGAGAGGAGAACCGGGGCGCCCTCCTTTTTGCACAGGAGGAAGGATTTATATGAGATTTCAGATAAAGCATGAGATGCGGGGCAGACTTCGTATCCATGTGATCAAAAGCCGTATGACCTGTGAAGAGGCAGATATGCTGCAGTATTATTTGACACAGATCGAAGGCGTGGAGCAGGCGAAGGTGTATGAGCGGACCGGGGATGCGTCCGTTGTATATACCACAGACCGGCAGGTATTGTTAGAGAAGCTGCAGCAGTTCCGTTTCGACAGTTCGCTGGTACCTAAGGAGTATCTGGCGCACTCGGGCCGGGAACTGAACTCCGCTTATCAGGAAAAGCTGGTCATGAAGGTCGTTCTGCGTTATGCAGGAAAATTATTTGTGCCGTATTCCATCCGGGCCGTGTGGACTGCCATCAAGTCCGTGAAATATCTGAAGCACGGGGTACAGACGCTGGCCAAGGGCCGTCTGGAGGTACCGGTACTGGATGCGACCGCCATCGGGGTATCCGTATTCCGCGGCGATATGAAGACCGCAGGCTCTATCATGTTCCTGCTTGGCATCGGTGAGATCCTGGAGGAGTGGACCCACAAGAAATCTGTCAGCGATCTGGCGAGAAGCATGTCCCTGCGTGTAGGCAAGGTATGGCTGAAAACAGAGGGACAGGAGGTACTGGTGGATTCTTCCAAGGTACAGGCCGGTGATTCTGTCATCGTACACATGGGCAATGTGATCCCCTTCGACGGCATCGTGGAAGCGGGCGAGGCTATGGTCAACCAGGCATCCATGACCGGCGAGTCCCTGCCGGTACACAAGGTTCTGGACAGCTATGTTTATGCAGGTACCGTTGTGGAAGAGGGCGAGATCACCATTCGCGTGAAACAGACGTCCGGTTCTACCCGTTATGAGAAGATCGTGTCCATGATCGAGGAGTCCGAGAAGCTGAAATCCGGTCTGGAGAGCAAGGCCGAGCATCTGGCAGACCGCCTCGTACCTTACACCCTGCTGGGCACTGGCCTGGTATATCTGCTGACAAGAAATGCAACCCGGGCACTGTCCGTGCTGATGGTAGATTTCTCCTGCGCACTGAAGCTGGCTATGCCGATCTCGGTACTGTCCGCCATCCGTGAGGCAGGCAGCCATCATATGACGGTCAAGGGCGGCAAATTCTTGGAGGCAGTTGCCGCAGCTGATACCATCGTATTTGACAAGACCGGCACCCTGACCAAGGCGCGTCCGACCGTAAAAGAGGTTGTACCGTTCAACGGAAGAAAAGAGGCAGATATGCTCCGTGTGGCTGCCTGCCTGGAGGAGCATTTCCCGCACTCTATGGCAAAGGCTGTGGTAAAGGCAGCCCAGGATCAGAACCTGGAGCATGAGGAAATGCATTCCAAGGTGGAATATATCGTGGCACACGGCATTGCATCCACCATTCAGGAGAAACGGGTTGTCATCGGCAGCTACCACTTTGTATTCGAGGATGAGAACTGCGTGATCCCGGCAGGGGAGCAGGAGAAGTTTGACAGCCTGTCACCGGAGATTTCTCATCTGTATCTGGCCATTGAAGGTGTCCTTTCTGCGGTCATCGGTATTGAGGATCCCCTGCGTGAGGAGGCACCGGCTGTGCTGGCAGCCCTGAAGGCAGCTGGCATCACCAAGACAGTCATGATGACCGGCGACAGCGAGCGGACCGCTGCAGCTGTGGCAGCAAAGATCGGTGTGGATGAGTATCATGCAGAGGTACTGCCGGAGGATAAGGCCAACTTCATCGAGGCAGAGAAGGCAGCAGGCCGTACCGTCATCATGATCGGCGACGGCATCAACGATTCCCCGGCACTGTCTGCGGCAGATGTGGGAATCGCAGTCAGCGACGGCGCAGAGATCGCCCGTGAGATCGCGGACATCACCATCACTGCGGATGATCTGCAGGAGCTGGTAACGCTGAAAGAACTGAGTGCCGGACTGATGAAGCGGATCCACGGCAACTACCGGAAGATTGTGGGCATCAACACGACGCTGATCGTGCTGGGCGCTATGGGTATCCTCACACCGTCCACCTCTGCCCTGCTGCACAACATGTCCACACTGGGCATCAGTCTGAAGAGCATGGAGAATCTGCTGCCGGAGACACTGTAAGAGGCAGATCTGGAAAAGATTATTGTAAATATTGTGATACGGATAAAAGGCGCTGCCGGGAATGGAAGAAAGCTTCCTCCCGGGGCGCTTTTTGTATCACAGGAACCGGTTGCCAGGAAGAAGAAATTCTTCTATAATAGATACATCACGATACCGGGGGCAAAAGGCTTACATCTATGTGAGCCTGCTCATCGTTGATATCATCACCTATGCATAGAGAAAAGCAAGACAGAACGGAGAATATATATGAGTCATAAACAGGATGAAAACGGAAGAATCTTGCTGGAAGGGATTCCCAATGCCCGGGATCTGGGCGTATATAAGACAAAGGACGGACATCAGATCAAACCCCGCCGGCTGATCCGCAGCGGCTGTCTGACGGGAATGACCGAGGCGGATACGAAGATTCTGACAGAGGATTATGAGCTGCGGGCGATCGTGGATTTCCGGACGGCAGCGGAACTGTCAGAAAAGCCGGATCCGACGCTTCCCGGTGTGACCTATATGCACAATCCGATTTTAAATGAGGCGCAGATGGGCATGACCCATGAGGAAAAAGCGGAGAACAAGGGACTGCTGGATTTTCTCGTGGAGCTCATTCAGACTGGAGAAAACGGGCCGGAGCAGTTCATGTCCGATCTGTACGCCCAGCTGGTGCTGCATGAGGAAACAGTTCGACGTTATCGGACATTTTTCGACGCTGTTTTAAACAACCGGGAGGGCGCATTGCTGTGGCACTGCTCCGCAGGCAAGGACCGGGCGGGCATGGGCGCGGTATACCTGCTGTGGGCGCTGGGCGTATCGGAACCGGTGATCCGGGCAGACTATCTTCTGACGGACCGGTATCTGGAGAAAAACTTAAACCGGATGATCGCCCATCTGGGGGAAACCGTACCGGATGAGAAGGTGTTAAATGGCGTGCGGATCATGAACACGGCCAGAGAGAGCTACCTGAACCGGCTGTATGCGGAAGTGGATCGGCATTATGGCTCCATGGATGCTTTTTTGCGGGAGGGACTTGGCCTTGGAGAGGAAGAAAAGCGGGAATTACGGGAAAACTACCTGGAATAGCGCAGGAGAGCACATATTTTCATTTGATTTCCTATTAGATTGTGGTAGAATAAGGTGAATTCAGGAAAACGGAGGAGAAAGGGTATGCTTGAACTCAAGAACGTCTCCTATGAGGTCAATGAAGACCAACGGGAGATCGAAATATTAAAGAACATTAATCTGAAAATAGAAGAGCGGTTTGTGGCCATCACCGGCCCCAACGGCGGCGGCAAATCCACACTGGCAAAGATCATTGCCGGTATTCTGGTGCCGACTTCCGGCCAGATCCTTCTGGACGGCGAGGATATCACAGGCATGAATATCACGGAGCGTGCCAAGGCAGGCATCAGCTTTGCCTTCCAGCAGCCGGTGCGGTTCAAGGGCATCACAGTGCGGGATCTGATCACCCTGGCAGCAGGGAAGAATCTGACGACGGCGGAGGCCTGTTCTTATCTGTCAGAGGTGGGCCTGTGTGCGCAGGAGTACATCAACCGGGAAGTGAACGCCAGCCTGTCCGGCGGAGAGCTGAAACGGATCGAGATCGCCATGGTCATTGCCAGAGGCACGAAGCTGTCCGTATTTGACGAGCCGGAAGCCGGCATCGATCTGTGGAGCTTCAATAACCTCATTCAGGTATTTGAGAAGCTTCATGAGGATGTCCACGGTTCGATCCTGATCATTTCCCATCAGGAGCGGATCTTAAATATCGCTGACCGCATTGTGGTTATCGCAGACGGCCGGATCAGCAAGACCGGAACGAAGGATGAGATTTTGCCGGAACTCTTATGTGAGCCCGGAAGCTGCAAATTTTACAAAGGAGAGAAGTAGACATGGATGCAATACAGTTAGGATTACTGGAACAGGTCGCAGATCTTCACGGCGTTCCGGAGGGTGCTTATAATATCCGTTCCAATGGCCAGGGAATCGCAAGAAATTCCACAGCTAACATTGAGATCGCGCCGAAGCAGGACAAGCCCGGCATTGATATCATCATCAAGCCTGGCACAAAGAAAGAGAGCGTCCACATTCCCGTTGTGCTCAGCCAGTCGGGACTGAAGGATATGGTATACAATGATTTTTATGTGGGAGAGGACTCAGATGTGGTCATCGTGGCAGGCTGCGGCATCCACAATGACGGCGGTGCGGATTCCCAGCACGACGGTATTCACCGCTTTTTCCTCGGAAAGAATGCCCGGGTAAAATATATCGAGAAGCATTATGGGGAAGGCACCGGTACCGGCGAGCGGATCCTCAACCCGGTGACGGAGGTTACCCTGGATGAGGGCAGCTACATGGAGATGGAGACCGTGCAGATCAAGGGTGTCAACTCCACCATCCGCACCACGAGAGGAAAGCTGGCTGCAGATGCCAAGCTGATCATTCATGAGAAGATCATGACAGACGGCGCCCAGACGGCAGAGACAGACTTCGAGGTGGATCTGGATGGGGAGAATTCCAGCGCCGATGTGGTATCCCGTTCAGTTGCCAGAGGAACATCTCACCAGTTATTCAAGTCAAAGATCAACGGCAACAATGTCTGTTCAGGACACACGGAGTGTGACGCTATCATCATGGATCATGCCAGCGTCAGCGCCGTACCGCAGCTGACAGCCAACAGCACCGAGGCCAGTCTGATTCATGAGGCTGCCATCGGAAAGATCGCAGGAGAGCAGCTGATCAAGCTGATGACCCTGGGACTGACCGAGGAAGAGGCTGAGGCACAGATCATCAACGGCTTCCTGAAATAAGACAACTATTTTATAGAAGAAACACAGACAGGAAAGGAAGAATAACAATGAGTATCAGATTAGGAATTATGGGTTACGGAAATCTCGGAAGAGGCATTGAGTGTGCCATCCGGCAGAATGCAGACATGGAGCTTGTGGCAGTATTTACCAGAAGAGATCCGAAGAGCCTGCACATCCAGACACCGGGCGTGCCGGTATATGCGGCAGAGGATGCGGTGAAGATGGCAGATAAGATCGATGTACTGCTTCTGTGCGGCGGCAGTGCCACCGACCTTCCGAAGCAGACGCCGGAATATGCGAAATATTTCAACGTAGTGGACAGCTTCGACACCCATGCAAGAATTCCGGAGCATTTTGCCAATGTAGATGCAGCAGCGAAAGAGAGCGGCCATGTGGCGCTCATTTCCGCAGGCTGGGATCCGGGCCTGTTCTCCCTGAACCGTCTGTATGCCAATGCCATCCTGCCGGAGGGCAAGGATTATACGTTTTGGGGCAAGGGCGTCAGCCAGGGACATTCCGATGCGATCCGCCGGATCAAGGGTGTCAAGAATGCCAAGCAGTACACCATCCCGGTGGAAAAGGCCCTGGAAGCTGTGAGAAACGGAGAGAATCCGGATCTGACAACGAGAGAAAAACATACGAGAGAGTGCTTTGTTGTGGCTGAGGAGGGCGCAGACCTGGCAGCCATCGAAAAAGAGATCGTGACCATGCCCAACTATTTCGCTGATTATGACACCACCGTGCATTTTATCAGCGAGGAAGAGTTTGCAAGAGACCACAGCACCATCCCTCACGGCGGCTTTGTCATCAGAAGCGGCAGAACCGGATGGGAGAAGGAGAATTCTCATATCATCGAGTACAGCCTGAAGCTGGATTCCAACCCGGAGTTCACCTCCAGTGTGCTGGTGGCTTACGCGAGAGCCGTTGCACGCCTGCACGCAGAGGGCCAGACCGGCTGCAGAAGCGTTTTCGATATCGCACCGGCTTATCTGTCTGCCAAGACAGGAGAGGAGCTTCGCGCTACCCTGCTGTAAGCGGTTGCGTGACTGAGAATATCTCCGAAAACAGGAGGGTTTATGAAGAAAGTTTTGATAGGGGAAGATGTGAAACGGACGCTGATGGTAGTGGCAGCTTCGGTATTCAGTGCGTGGAATATCAATACCTTTGTGCATGCAGCAGGGCTTCTGCCCGGTGGATTTACGGGTCTTTCCCTGCTGCTGCAGGAGTGCTTTGCGGCGTTCTTGCATCTGGCAGTGCCTTATTCTGCCATCAACGTCATTCTGAACTGCATTCCGGCAGCCATCAGCTTTAAGTTTATCGGGAAGAAATTCACCGGTTTTTCGGTGCTGTCCATTGTGCTCACCGGCCTGCTGGTGGATATGCTGCCGTCGGCGCCGGTGACGGATGAGGTGCTGCTGAACGCCATTTTCGGCGGCATCATCAATGGTCTGTGCATTACCATCTGCCTGAAAGCCGATGCCACCACGGGAGGAACAGATTTTATTTCCATTTTCCTGTCGGAGAGATATGGGATTGACGCCTGGAATTATATCATGATGATCAACGTGTGTATTCTTCTGGTGGCGGGAGCCCTGTTCGGCTGGACGAAGGCTATGTATTCCATTATTTTTCAGTTTACATCCACCCAGGTGCTCCACGGCCTGTACCGCAGATACCAGAAGGAGACGCTGTTCGTCATCACCGAGTGGCCGGATGAAGTATATCAGGCAATTCGGGATACGACCAATCACGATGCTACCCTGTTTAAGGGCATCGGCCTGTATCTGTACAAGCCCCGAAAGATGGTATATTCCGTTGTTTCCCGGGAGGAAGCGCGCAAGGTTGTGGCGGCCATCCGCAAGGTAGATCCCAAGGCGTTCATCAATGCGGTCAGCACCGACCAGGTGACCGGGCGGTTTTATCAGAAACCAAAGGATTAAAAAAATTGGTGAAAAATAAGGGCTACACAAATAAAGCAGACTGTGCTATAATACATCTCATGCAGATATAGTTCATCGGTAGAACGCTAGCTTCCCAAGCTGGAGAGACGGGTTCGATTCCCGCTATCTGCTTGAGGCGTACCCGGAAGTACTGAAAGAACAAGGCAGTATTTCCGGGGTTTTTTATTAAATTAAAAATTAAAACAGACAATGAAGGAGGACACAGAATATGAACAACTTTGTGGTAGCGATTACAAGAACGTGCGGAAGCGGCGGTATGAGCATTGGCAAGCTGCTTTGTGACTATTATGGCGTGAATATTTATGACCGGAAGCTCCTGCAGCTTGCTTCAGAGGACAGCGGCATCAGTGAGGAGCTGTTTGCCAGCGCGGATGAGAATGTGAAGAAGAGCATGCTGTACAAGGTTTCCAGAAAGGTATATACCGGTGAGATCATTCCTCCGGAGAGTGAGAACTTCACATCGAACCGGAATCTGTTTGCGTTCCAGGCCAAGGTGCTCAAGGAGCTGGCAGAGCGGGAGTCCTATGTGGTGATTGGCCGTGCAGCCGACTATGTGCTGAAGGATTTCCACAACCTGATCCGTGTGTATATCCATGCACCGAAGGATATCTGCATCGAGCGGGAGATGAAGCGCCAGGGCATCACCGAGCATGAGGCATCCGCCTATGTGGAGAAGATGGACAATTACCGGGAGGCATACTATACCTACCACACCGGCCATGTGTGGAGAGATGCCAACAACTATGATCTGTGCCTGGATACATCCAAGTTTACCTATGAGGAATCTGCGGAGATCATCAAGAGCCTGATCCGCATCCATGCCGGAATTGACAAGTAAAAGGCGAAGTAATCCATACAGCAAAAGCAGAGACGGGAGTGAGAGGCATTCCCGTCTCTTTTTTTAAAACAATGTGGAAAATGTATGGTACAGGTTAAGAATGCCGTAGCCCCATTCCCGGTTGGGATAGGTAAGATCTGTGGAGCGTCTGGCACTGCGGATGAAGAAATTTTTGACGCCCAGGCCGTTGAGGGAGGGGGCATTTTGCCGGATGATGGCCCACTCGAAAAACAGGGCGGCAGCCCCGGCTCCGTGGGCGGCGGCCAGACTGGTGCCGGAGCGCTCCTGGAACCTTCCGCCCGGCAGCGGTCCGATGAGTCCGACACCCGGTGCAGCCAGATCCGGTTTGACGGATGTGATGGGGGTGAAGCCCCGACTGGCTTCCAGATACAGACTGGAGTTGCGGTAATCGTAAGCAGTATAGGTGATGGGGGACAGGGCGCTGCCCGGACCGGTGATGGTCTGCAGCGGTGTGGAGCGCAGAAAATAGGTGTTTTCCCGGACAAGGCCCCGGGCGGGCAGCCACAGGTCGTAAAACACCTCTGCCTGGGTGTCGGTGGTGACGGTGATCCGCCACAGGCCGGCATCGGGGGAGAGAAAGCGGAGAAAGAGCATCTGGGCGCCGGACTGGGGCTCCAGCGGGATCGTGGTGACATAGATGGCAGACTGGGTGAAAATATAACGGATGGTCGTGGAGGGCTGGAAACGGGATGGGGTGATGCGGGCAGATTCTCCGGAAGGGGATTGCAGGATAACCTGATACGGGGACAGGGAGCGCCCCCAAAGCTCCAGGGAAAATCCGGCCTCTCCTTCGGCCACCCGAAGCTCGGCGATGTCTTCTTTCTTTTCCGGCGTGTGGACGCCCCGGTAATGATGCCGGGCGTTCCCTTCGTTTCCGGCGGCGATGGAGATACACACGGCAAACTGCCGGGCGATCCGGTCGGCGTACTGGGACAGGGGACTGGTACCGCTGTGACTTCCCAGGCTGGTGCCAAGGCCGATGCACAGGCTGACCGGCAGGGTATCCATCTGGCCGGAGCAGGAAAGTACAAAGGAAATGGCCAGCATGATATCGTCCTCCTGATAGACATCGGCATCCGCAGGCAGAAGAAACAGCTCCCGCAGGTATTGTTTGGCCGTTTTGAGCCGGACAACGATCAGAGAAGCATCCGGTGCCACACCCCGGAAATTGTCGGTGCTGCTTTCTTTTCCGGCGGCGATGCCGGCTAGAAAGGTGCCGTGTCCGGTGGGATCTGCGGAGGGCACAACAGAGAGGGGATCCCCGGCTGTCAGCGCCCGGTTGATCTCTGCGGCGGAGAAAACCGCGCCGTAGGGGACCGAAGGATATCTGGGATCTGCATGGGTTTCGGTCAGCGCCTGATCCCACAGCCAGGCAATCCGTGTCGTGCCGTCGCTGTTTCGGAACACCGGCAGAGTGTAGTCGATGCCGGAATCGATGATGGCAACCGCAGTGCCCCGGCCTGTCAGCGACAGATACGGATGGTTTGCCAGACGGGTAATGCCGGAGCTGTCAAGGCTTGGCAGATCCATGGCCGTATAGCATTTGGGAATGGCACTGTAATCGGAGGCGGAAACGGTGTCCGGCATCAGGTAGGTGCGGGGCACGTAGAGTACGGCGTACCGGTCATCAATGACAGAGATGGCATGGGGTATGGAAGGGTCGGGGAGCCGGTCGGGGGTGTTGCGGTATTCTATGATAAAGTCTGTATAATTTTCATCCTGGGCCGGGGGAAGAGATGGGGTGTCTGTGAAGGAAGAAAATGCGTCTGGCATGGGT
>JAGTTR010000024.1 GCA_018223385.1 Oscillospiraceae bacterium Marseille-Q3528 | reverse complement strand
ATAGTTAAAAGTTGACATTTTCTAAAAAATATGTTAAAACAGAATCAATTTTGAAAGAAACCGGAGAAAGGATGAAAAAAATGGAAGAGAATACGGCGCTGGCCTTATTGCTGGTGAATTTTATGAAAAAAATGGTCACGACGGTGCGGCATCCGGCAGTGGAGGATAAAGAAATGAAGCTGACATCCCATGCGTTCAATGCGCTGTGGATTCTGGACCGGCCCCAGGACAGCCCGGTGACGATGACGGCGCTGGCGGAGCAGATGGGCATTTCCAGCCAGCAGCTGACGAAGCTGATCAATGAGCTGGAGGGACGCTCTCTGGTGGCCCGCAGCCACGACAGGAAGAACCGGCGGCTGGTGCATGTGGAGATCACCCAGACAGGCAGAGATTTTCTGCAGGAGCACGTGGGCCGTATCAGCGCGGAGCTTGCCAGAAGGCTGGCGGTGTTATCTGAGAAGGATCAGCAGCGGCTGGCAGCCAGCATCGGGACGCTGGATGAGATTATGGATATGATGTTGTATTCGCATACTGTGGGATGATTATTCCACTTTTATGTTCATATGATATTATTACAAATATTTTAATAAAAATTAAGATTTTTAGAGGCTAAAAAGAAACATTTGTCTGATACAGTTAATTTATCAAAGGTGGCAGAGGACGGATGAAGCGTGTATCAGAGTGCAGGAAGAAGCGGACAGTTGGATTTTTATCATATAAGAAGTTCCCGGAGAACCCAGGCGGAGGACGAGCGCTGGATGGATGACTGGGAGGAAGAACGATATTCTGACCGGTATTATTCGGACAGACATGAACAGAAGACAGGAAAGAGGCGGCGCTCCACGGGGAAGCGGCCGGTACATATTCTGGCGGCAGTGATCGTTTTTGCGCTGGTGTTTTTCATGGGACGGGGCGTCCGCAGTCTGGCAGGCAGTCTGTTCGGCGCGGGGAACGTTAACGTAACCGGGGATTCGATCCTGCCGGAGGCAGATGGCCTGCTGGGGAAGAAGTCCGCTGCGGTGAAGAACAAGCAGATCGTCTATCTGGATGCGGGTCACGGCGGCAAGGATCAGGGGACAAGCTATCAGGAGGTGCTGGAGAAGGACATCAACCTGGCGGTGGCGAAGAAGGTACAGAAGCTTCTGACGGATGCCGGCTATCAGGTGGAGATGACCCGCTCGGATGATACGAAGGTGGACAACTATGCCCGGGCAGAGCTGGCCAACAAGGCCGGTGCCAACGTGTTCGTCAGCATCCACTGCAACTATCTGGAGAAGGGTGAGGCCAGCGGCATTGAGATTTACTATGACAGCAATAACGCAGAGGGCGGTGTGCTGGCGAAGAAGACCCAGAGTTGGCTGGTGAACATGACCGGCGCCAAGAATCGCGGCACCCGGACAGAGGATTTCATCGTGACCCGGGAGACGACCATGCCGTCCATCCTGGTGGAACTTGGATATTTAAGTGACAGTACCGAGCGTGCCCGGCTGCTCACCGACAGCTACCAGAACCTGCTGGCAGGCGGTATCGCCAGAGGTGTGCGGGAATATCTGGCAGGGGTCGAATGAGTGCCGGTGTGCGGGAACGTTATTGCTGTTCCTTTCCCTCCTGCTGCTTCAGTAAAGTGGCATAACGAAGGAGCTGTTTGCGGGATGAAACGCCCAGCTTGTTGTAGATATTTTTGTTGTGGAATTTTAATGTGTTTTCTGTCACGCCCAGGATCGCAAGAATCTCTTTTGCATTTTTTCCTTCAAGATACAGATCAAAGACCTTCCTTTCTGTCGGAGTGAGCTGACTGATCCCCTCCCAGAAATATTGAAAATCATCGGGATCGATCTCCTGTTTTCTGGAATAGGCAAGCCGGGCAATTTCTGCCTGCGCAGATCCAAGATCATTGCTGGCCTGTTCCAGTTTGCTTTGCAGCCGCTCCTGCCTGCTCTGCGCTTCCAGCCGCTCCTGCTGTAAAGAGGATAAAGTTGCCTCATGTGCCCGGTCCTGCTCTGCGAGGAAAGCAAAGAGATCCTCGATTTCCAGAACGTGGGATTCGCCCTGTGCCCGGTCTGTGCTGGTCTTAATCTGTTCCAGGCCCTGTAAGATGGGTGCAACATATTTTTTGCTGCACCAGAGAACGGAGACCAACGTGGCCAGAAAGGCAATAAACAAAAATGCGGCAATTTTAAGCTGTACCGTCCGTATAAGCGCCTGGTATTCCGTGGCAGGGAGCATAACGGCAACCAGATGGGGCGTCGTTCCTATTTTCAGTTCCTGGATTTTACCGATAAATTTGGTATTCCCGCTATGGAAGATCGTCAGAGGTTTCCTGTCATCAAGGAAAAAAGTATCTTCAACCAGCGGAAAATAGCCGGATTGATTTCCTGCAACCTGGCCTGCATAATGATCCGATTCTTCTGTCAGCAAGGCGCAAAAGATATGTGCCTGTCCGCTTCCCATCGTTTTGTGAGAAAGTGAAAAATACAGATTGCTGATCTCAAAGCCGCATACACCTATTGTGACTCCGTCAGGATCTAAAACGGGTATACAGAGAAAACGGACACTTTCCCAGGTGCCGGGCAGATGATAAACAGATGTAAGAAACCAGGATTCAGAAAGATTCCCGCTTTTGCCGGACATCAATCCGTCAATTTCAGGAAACGCCTCCGTCTGGGTTTCTAACTGCCATGTGCTGTGGAGGTTCATATTCTTTTCCCGCGCGACAGCGGGAAATCCACGAAAAAGGCAAACATCATTATGAATGGTGTTTTCTGCATAAAGATTCGCAAACTTCAGATACAGCCCGCTATAGCTTTTATCGGGCAGGGTATCGTTGACAGTTGTGTTCAAAAAGCAAAATGCGCCGCTGCAGGGTGTAAGCAGCATATGGCTGTTGACGATTTCAAAGAGCTTGTTTTGCATGGATTCCAGAGCATCGGGATGATTGCGCAGCTGGTCAAAGGTAATCCCGGCATCTGTCAGTTCATTTCTGACCGCTTCTGTTATCTGTTGGGAAAAATCAAGTGCGTAGGCAGCCTGATCGTTGCCCTGACGTTCCAGGAGATTCGCAGAGTTCTTCAGCTGATTGTCCAAAGCCCGCTCAATCTCATATCCGATGGGAGTGATGGCGCCGAAAAGGAGCAGCAGTATAACGATCAGGAGTGCGAAAAAAACGATGATGGTAAAAAGGTAGATCATCAGGCGGCGGCGCATGGAAACTCCCTGCGTTTGCGCTGCCGCCAGTGCGGCTTTCATTTCTTTCAGGCGTAGCAGCATAGTTCTGCCCCCCTTTGTGTGTGTCAATGTGCTGTGGCTCCCCGGATTTCCGAAAGCGAAGAGTCAAGGAGCTCTTGCATAACCGATTCCGGGTCATCTCCGTGTTCTGTGCGGCTGATATAGTCCCGGTGGGCAATCGATAATATGTTCTTCACGGTTTCCTCAAACTGCGACTGTGTTTCGCCGGAAGCGTTATACAGCGGCAAAGGAGAAAAAGTGTAGGAACCATACATTTGATCCACTGCTTCATAAAGCATCTGGAATTTCTTATTTTCAACAATTTCCATGTCAGAGAAGAGTGTGGAAAAGGCATCTTCTGTAACCGGCAGGTAGCCGGAAGCAATTGCAAAGTCCAGATTATGTTCATTCTCTGTGATCCATTTTCCGAAAACTGCGGCAGCTTCATTCTTTCTCTCATCTTCGCTTTTCATGGCAAACAAACCGGATCCCCTTTGTATGGCCACCGGTGAGGCGTCGGAAAAGACCGGGTAAGGATACACCGCTGTTTCGATTTCCTCTGTGGTATTATCCTGATAGGTCACATAGTCCCGCAGATACAGCATTCCTGCCGTAGAACCGATATTGCTGATCACCTCGGCAGTCTTCCAGCGGTCAGAAGCATAGCCGTCCCCGGTGCACAGTCCGCCATAGATTGCTGCCCGGGCCATTGGCAGATAGGTTTGTGCAAATTCTTCGCTGCTGCAATCCGGCTTCCCGTCCCGGATGAACTGTCCGCCCCGCCCGGCGATATTGACCAGGAAGTAATGGTAGAAGTCATTGATCTGAAACATCTGTGCCCCGTCTGACCAGTCATAATATCGGCAGCACAGATCGAAAAGGGTCTCAAAATGGAGAAGATCGTCCGCTGATGCGCCTGTGTCCGTGGAAAAACGGTCGAAGATCGTTTTGTTCAGGAACAGCAGCTCTGTCGATTTGGCGATGGGCAGCATAACCAGACGTCCATCTATGATGCCTTCTTCCAGAAATGCATCCACATAGGCGGAGCGTTCCTTCTCCGAAAGATATCCGTCCCAATCCAGAAGCCTGTCAGGCCCGATTTCTTCGGCCACCCGTGGATAGGCTGTGAACAGATCCGGCATGGAAACTGCCCCCGGATCATTATGGGCAGAGGCGATCAGCGCATCATCGATCGCAGAGGAATTTGTGACGGAAACAACAGAAACTACAATGCCGTTTTCTTTCCCCTTTGTCTGGTTAAATTCATCGATCAACGCATTGAGCGGTGATTCTGTCTGACTTCCATAGACATGCCACATGGTCAATGTGACGGGATCCTTTGCGGTTTTATTACCGCAGCCTGTCATGCTCACCAGAAGTATCATGGTGAGAACTAAAATGAATATTCTTTTTATGTTGGTACCCTCCTGTCTTCGATTCGGCCCGCCGTCATCTCTTTTCTAAAGTGCATCAATGACAGCAGAGAGATAGCTGGAAGAAACAGAGCCGTAAATAAAATTATCCACCAGACCGTCCTTTTTGGCCTGACGCACCCTGTCAGCCAGTTTCCTCTCTGTATTTTCATCCACCACCAGCACGATTTTGCAATCCGGATGCTTCCGTTTCAGGGCGTTTCGGATTTTCAGCCGTTCTTCCAGCGTCCGGGATGGGTATGTGGTGACCTCCATGATCAGGACATTTGCAAGCACAGTATCACACAGAGACAGCGTTTTGTCGGGGTTCTCGCTCATGAACGGTTCCAGATCGGAATCAAAGTTGCGCAGGGCTTCGGCTACGGCATCTGCAAACAGGATATTTTGCATATCAATAACGATTCTTCGCATAAAGTGGCCTCCTGTCAGTCATTTTGAATCCTTTGATATTACCAGTATAGCAAAAAAGCCACTTTCGCACACTGTCCCCGGGTACAGGTGATAAACGGTCTGCGCTGTTATCCGGTGATGTTGGGATCCAGATCCTCCGGGAGGCTCGGAATAATAAATTTTTTGCCTGTGACTGCTATGGCAAGACGGGTTTTGTTGGCATAGCCGGTTTTCTGCAGAATGTTGGAAACATGATATTTCACAGTCCGTTCTGTGATAGAAAGCGCCCGGGCGATCTCACTGTATTCCAGACCGTCGCAAACCAGGCGCAGTACCTGGATCTCTTTTGCTGTCAGGTCGGCGCTGCTTACAAGCCCCAATTTCACCGGTGGTGTTTCCCGGGGGAAGATCTGTTCGCCCGCCATCGTGCGGTCAATGACATCCAGCAGATCTTCGGGACTTAAATCTTTGTACCAGAAGCTGTCAACCTTTGCGGCTTTTGCTCTTTCCAGGAAACCGGCCTCGACCATGGATGTGACAATGATAATCTTTATGTTAGGGAACGCCGCTTTGATCTCAGCCGCGGCTTCAATGCCATCCTTGTTTCCGGAAGTACATACATCCATCAGGATCAGATCGATCATCTGCCGCTTACAATAGGCGAGTGCAACATCTGCACCGCTGATACTGGCTGCAAGGGCATAATATTTACTGTCAGAGATCATACTTTCCATATATTTTCTGGGCATCCGCTGATCTTCTACAATGAGCACCTGCTTCATTCTGCCGCCTCCTTTTCTGTGGGTATGGTGATCGTCAGCGCAAAGGCCGGAGTCCACCGGAGCTCCATCGTACCGCCTGAATTCGAAACATGGCGGTGGAGATTGCGCAATCCGCCTTTCGGTACAATGGGGCCTTTGGGGGAGATTCCGTTATTTGTGATACACAGGCAACTGTTGCGCCCATCCTGCCGGGCAGTGACGGAAAGGGACGTTGCGTCCGCATGGCGGACGCTGTTGGTCAGACACTCCCGCATGGCGATCACAAATATGCGATATATTTCCCCCTGCTTTGGCATTTCACCGGTCAGTTCTACCTTTACACCGATGGTCGCGGCATCCTGCAAAAATTCCGCAAGCATACTGCCTTCCTGAGGGGATTCATCGTCATTTTTAATGGCTCTGATCGCTTTCTGAAACAACAGAAGACTGTCTGCGGCTTCCCGGGACACCTGATCCTGCTGCAAAATCTGCCGCATAGCGATGATCCCCGCCCCCATCTGGTCGTGCAGCCTGGTCTTTGCCGACAAGACTTCCGCCTCCTTTGTAAGGGTCAGTACATTGTCCGAAAGAACCTTTAAATCACGGGAGAATTTCTTCAGCTGTGCAGTCTGTTCCCTGAGCTTTTGCCCCTTTTCGTAAAGCTCAGTCACATCTGAAAAGACTACCTTTGTGTAAACGGCACCATCCGGCACCGTTATTTCTGTCTGGGAGTAACGCCAGACCTTGCCATCGGGGAACAGATAGGACGGCACTTCCTCCGGAAGCCTGACAACACTGCTTTCCCGGTCACACGCAGTAAGCGCCTGCTGCAATTCATGGAACTGCTGGAGATCGCTGTGCGCCAGTATGTGGAACAGGTGGTGCATTTGCAGATTGCACAGTTTGAGTGCACCTGAAGGGGTGAAATAGCAGACGGCACTGGGCAGCATATCCATGGCCTGTTTTATGGAATTGTGACTGAGTGTCCGGTCTTTTTGACGGATGAAGATGACGGCCTGACCGAGAAGCAAAGTGCCTGCCATGCCGGCGATGCACCACAGCAACCACATGGGAAACGGCAGCAGGGGATCTGCAGGAAGTCCGGCTGCCTTTTTTTGAAAGGCATCCCCGGCAGTGCACAGGAGGATCAGCAAAGCGATAAAAGTCCCGACATTGAAAAGCCTGCTCCATCTGCGCCCGCCCCGGTCAAGGGATGTAAGAAAAAGAAATACGTCTAACAGCAAAGCAAAAAACAGGCAGATCATCCATGCAGACTGTTCTGTTTCGGCGGATGCATAAAATGTGGTCATGTTTGTCCACCTGCCTTTCTGATGCGGAGAATCAGGCACCATACGCCATCTTCAAATGAGCAGCTTTCACAGATATTCTGAAAATCTGCAAGGGAGCTTTCACACTCCACCTCCAGGCGGAGAATGATGGAATCTGTAAGAATACGCGCTTTCAGCCAGACAAAACGCAGATCATCTATGGCGGTCTCCATCACTTCCTCCAAAAAGTCATAGATCAGGATCGCATCCCGGGTAGAGATTTTACTGCCCCCGGGTATGTCCGCTTCGCATTCTGCCCCCGTCAGTTTCAGATTGGCAAAGGATTCCTCTATGCACAGGGCCAGCTCTGTGGTGTCGGTGGTTTCTGTTTTTTCTCGGATAAAGAGCAGATTGCCTTTGCGTTTGATGTAGGCGCCGATCACGGTAATCTTTGCAAGCAGACGGCGGCGCTCTTTTGGATGTTCTTCTTCGTTATACCGGGAAAACAGGTCATTCAGTAAACGGATCTGACGGGCGGTTTCTTTCTGCAAAAGATCATAGAGACGGTTTTTTTCCCGCAGGGTGTGGATCTCCAGCCTGACACGATAATTTTCCTGTGCCAGGTGGTTGCTTTCTGCAATGGCTTCCCTGTTTTCTTCCAGCTTTTCAAGCAGGGCAGTGATTTCCGTGATATCTTCCTGCCAATACACATGACCGCCTTTGATGGGGCAGCTTTTCAGCAGGGTATGTTTGTCAAGGCTGAAAGGGCCTCTGTCTGCCGCACACATAACCTGCGCAGAAAGCACGGGCGGATCTGCGGAGGCATAACAGACCTTATGGTCATGGTCAGTGATCTGGGCGCGGAAGGTTCCTGCCTTAAATATCTCGTCATAGCCGGTATTGGTCTGGATCAATCCGCACTGGATACAGCTTTCCAATATGGCAATAAACATCAGGCATTGCGCCGCTGTAAGATCCCCTCCTATCACCTGCATCCATCTGGCGCCGCTGGCATAGATAAAGGCGTATATGATAGAGCAGGACAGCAGAAGTGCCGGTAAGTATTTTCTCCTTTGAGCCCCCCGGCATTTGATAAGCATGATCATAAATGCAGTCAGCGCACAGGCAATGATCCATCCCATGACAAGATAATATCCGTATGCATATCCGTTATCTGCATCGCTCCAGACAGATCCGGCCGGGAAGGAAAAAACGAGCTGATGGAGATCGTTTGTCAGCACCAACAGCAGAAAAAACAGGGTGGGAACATATAACAGCCTCGCCCATTTCGGTAAGCGGTAGTTTTCCGGCTTGCCCAGCGACATGGCAACAAACACGGAAAGCAAAGGGATGAGCAGCATCGGGCAATAGTACCAGTACCATAGATACCGGATCACAACAGGATCCGTCACAAAAAAATATTTAACTGACCGTACAACAAACCAGAAAACGGTCAGAAATGAAACGCCAATCATATAGCGGCGCACTTGTGTCTGCAAAATGCGGTGGCTGACGGAGAGCCCCCAGCCAATATACAGGCCGATATAGATCATCGTGCGGACCAGGGCCAGCGGGACAAGAAGAACATTAAATTTTCCAAGAATGCGGGCGAGGATGGCACAGATGACCAGCGTGGCTGACAATGCGCCTGCTTTTTGGTTCTGCTTCGTCATGCAGGAACCTTCCTTGCGAAATATAAATCTCATCACGGTATCTTCCTTTGTATCTCATTTGCAGCATTTTCGGACCGGGTTTTGGACGGGATCGGGATTTTTTACTCATCCTGCCCGTTTTTTTTATTTCATCCTACCCTTTTGAGGGTTTGGGGTGGGGACAAAAGTGCGAAAATTGCTTAAATTGTGAGTACAGATTAAATCTATTTCAGATATTATACCATACAATCATGACTTTATCGAGAGGCAGAAAAGAAAGGAGGGATTTGATGGCGCTTGCTCATAAAACAGCACACTATCGGGTGATCGCTGATGCAGGGGGCAATCGGTACAGTTTTTTTTGTGACATAGCAGGTGCATTGTTGTATACGTCCGGGCCTGTCCGCGCAGAAACACAGGAGCAGGAAGTGGAAATTGCCTGGGAGGATGCAAGGAAATATTTTAACCGATGCCACAAGTGCGGAAAATGGGTATCAAATGCCATGTATAACGCAGATGTAGCGGAATGTGTGGAATGTGCGCCGTGGGAAAATTTTCCTCGTTACTGCGCCTACTGCGGCAAAGAGATTACTTCCGCAGGAATATTTTGTCCGCGCTGCGGCAAACGGCTTCAATACGGAGGAGATGGGTCATGAGATGACAAGGCAGCAAATGGAACAGATCCGCATGGAGAGCATGAAGCAATACGGATTTGGCCCGGAAACGATGAAGCAGCTGAAAGTCTGTGCCAATTGTGGTGCGACCGTCCCTGCGGAGAAGCAAATCTGTGGAGAATGCGGCAGCCGACTTCCCAGGAAAACGCTTTACCAGGTATACCTTAATTTGCACCGTCGCTGTCCGGTATGTGAAACCGTACTTTCTGACAACGCAATTTTCTGCCCCCAGTGCGGGACAATGCTCACAGCAAAGCGCAAATGAAAAAATGAAAGCATTTTAAACGTCAATGAAGCAAGATGAAACATGAAAGGAAGGATGCAACGATGGGACTTATAAAAGCGGCATTAGGCTCTGCCGGCGGTGTGCTGGCTGATCAGTGGAAAGAGTATTTTTACTGTGAGGCAATTCCAGCCAATGTGCTGGCAGTTAAGGGACAGAAACGAACATCCAAACGATCCGCCAATACCAAGGGCAGCGAGAATATTATCACCAACGGTTCTGTGATCGCTGTGGCCGACGGCCAGTGCATGATGATCGTAGAGCAGGGCAAGGTAGTGGAGGTGTGCGCCGAACCGGGCGAATTTACTTATGACACCTCTACGGAACCCAGTATTTTCTCGGGTGATCTGGGTGAGAGTATCGATCAGGTATTCCAGAACATTGGCAAGCGCTTTACCTTTGGCGGTGAGGCGCCCAAGGATCAAAGAGTGTATTACTTTAACATCAAGGAGATCATAGGGAATAAGTATGGGACACCCTCGCCTGTACCCTTCCGGGTCGTGGACCAGCGGGCGGGAATCGACATTGATATCGCCATTCGCTGCTTTGGGGAGTATTCTTACCGGGTGGCAAATCCGCTGCTGTTCTACACCAACGTCTGCGGCAATGTGGAAGCGGATTTTGACCGCGGAACCATTGACAGTCAGCTGAAAACCGAACTGTTGACGGCACTTCAGCCCGCTTTTGCCAGGATCAGTGAGATGGGTATCCGCTACTCTGCTCTGCCCGGCCATACCACGGAGCTGGCAGAAGCACTGAACCAGGAGCTGTCTGCAAAGTGGCGGGATCTGCGGGGACTTGAAATCGTCTCCTTCGGCGTTTCCAGCGTCAAGGCCAACGAGGAAGACGAAAAGATGATCAAGGAACTGCAGCGCAATGTGGCTTTCATGGATCCCACACGTGCGGCAGCCCATCTTGTCGGGGCCCAGGCCGGTGCCATGCAGGCGGCAGCTGCGAATGCCAATGCCGGTCCCGCAATGGCCTTCATGGGCATGGGGATGGCCGGTCAGGTCGGCGGTATGAATGCGCAAAGTCTTTTCCAGATGGGTCAGCAGCAGGCACCGCAGCAACAGATGCCGCCACAGCAGCAGGCACCGCAGCAACAGATGCCGCCACAGCAGCAGGCACCGCAGCAGCAGATGCCGCCACAGCAGCAGACGCCGCCGCAGCAGCCTGATCCGGCAGGGGGAGGATGGAAGTGCTCCTGTGGGGCTATAGCAACAGGGAAATTCTGTCCGGAGTGCGGGAGTCCCAGACCTGTGGACAGCATGGGATGGACCTGCTCCTGCGGAACGTTGAATAAAGGAAAGTTCTGTGTCGAATGCGGCAAGCCCAAGCCGGCCGGGGTACCCCAGTACAAGTGTGACAAGTGCGGCTGGGAGCCGGACGATCCCACCCATCCGCCCAAGTTCTGTCCGGAGTGCGGAGATCCGTTTGACGACGGTGACATCCAATAAAAAAGCATAGGGCGCCTGCGGCTGCCGGACGAACAGACATAACACCTGAAACGATCAACCAAACAAACACAAACATAAGATAGGAGGATATTACATATGAAAGGTCAAAAATTTTTGAAGGTTACTTCTATTCTCATGATTATCTGTGGTGTCATCGGTGCCATTGCGGGTGTCATTGCCATTCTTGGCATCAGCGCCCTGGCGGCATTCATGGAGAGCACAGAAGGTACCGGCCTGCTCTATGCCAGCGCCCTGATTTTGACACTGGCATCTGTCATCGAGTTTATCGCAGGCATCAAGGGTGTCGGAGCCTGTAATGCGTCGCACAAAGCGGCATCCTGTATCAAGTGGGGCGTGATCATTGCTGTCTTAAGTATCATTTCGATGATCATCGGCGTTGCCGGCGGAGGAAAGTTTAATATCACCAGCCTGATCCTGAACCTGCTTGTGCCCGGCCTGTACATCTATGGTGCTGTTCAGATGAAAAATGACGCACAGGTGTGATCATCAGAAAGAAAAGGTGACTTACACCGTTTCATAAATAGGAGGTAAATTGATTATGGCATTGTTCGGAAAATTGTTTGAGAAAAAGGAATGCGCCATCTGCGGCGGCGAGATCGGGCTGTTGGGCAACCGAAAGCTGGAGGACGGGAACTGCTGCAAGAACTGTGCGGCAAAGCTCTCCCCCTGGTTTAATGACCGGAGGCAGAGTACCGTGGAGGAAATCAAAGAGCAGCTGGCTTATCGGGAAGCGAATAAGGAAAAGGTTGCCGCTTTTCATATTACCCGCACGCTGGGAGAGGACACCAAAGTGCTCCTGGATGAGGACGCAGGGCTGTTTATGGTCACTGCAAGCCGAAATCTGGCGGATGCCAATCCGGATGTACTGGCCTTTTCTGATGTGACAGGATGTAAGCTGGATATCGACGAGAGAAAAACCGAGATTGAGTATAGAGACGCGGAAGGGAAACGGCAAAGCTTTACGCCCTGTCGGTATGCGTATTCCTATAATTTCTATATCGTGATCAATGTCAACAATCCTTACTTTAATGAAATCCGCTTTCAGCTGAACGATTCCGCGGTGGACAATGATGCAGAGACACTGCTGGACGGACCGGATGCTGTTCGCCCGATGCGCGGCGGCACCCGGCCCGGTATGGCCGGCAGAGCACCTGTGGGTGGCGGTATGAGAGGCGGTGTACCTGTTTCCAACGCAGAAGAAGTACGCGCCAGCGTGGAGTACCGGCAGTATGAGGAGATGGGGCAGGAGATCCGGGATGCATTGCTCCGGGTTCGGGAACAGGTAAGAAATGAAGCTGCCGCAGCCGCAGCTCCGAAAACAGCGGTAACCTGTCCGTTCTGCGGAGCTACCACCACACCAGATGCCAGCGGCTGCTGTGAATTTTGCGGCGGCGCTGTCAATGGATAAGACAGTACAAAACACAAAGGAGGAGGATGACAATGAAAATATCAAAAAAGATGATGGCACTTCTTTTGGCACTCATGATGGTTCTGAGTCTGACGGCCTGTGGAGGCAACAAGGATGCCCTTGCAGGTACCTGGTCAGCTGACCTGGGGGATGACGGCGTTATCACATGGATGTTTGACGGGAAAGGCAAATGCACCATGGAGAATGCTTACATGAAACAAGACGGCACCTATAGCATTGAGGATGACCAGCTTACGGTAACGCTGGAAAGCTGGAGCGATCCGTCTGTTTACACGTTTTCTGTGGATGGCAGTAATCTCACCATGAGCGAAAATTCCGGCTACGGCATCAGTGGAACCTTTGAGAAAAAATAGTGATTTTCTGTAAATTTGGGAGGGAATTATGAGACAAACAAAGAAGAAACTTTTATGTTTGCTTCTTGCGGCACTGCTGCTGTTCAGCCTTGCCGCCTGCGGCAAAAACAAGTCGCCGGGAGACTCGAACCTGATCAAGATCGGCGATTATGAACTGCTTTATAAGAGTGCATGTATTGTGGAGGATTCAGACCAAAACGATGCAGTCGTTCTGACGCTGGACTTTACAAACAACAGCAAGGAAAATGCCTCTTATCTGTGGAGCGTTGATGAAACGGCCATGCAGAATGGTGTTGAACTGGACATTGCGTCTATCGTTACCGACTACGATGCCTTTACTACGGTGATAGACGACCAGTTCAAGGAAATTGCTCCGGGTGCAACTCTGGAGGTGAAGACGGCTTTCGTGCTGAAGGACACGACCAGTGAGATCAAGGTGACCTTCGAGGAGCTGCTCGGCAGCAAAAACGGCAGCATCACCATCGATCCGTCCACACTTAGCCGGGAAACAGCCACCAATATCGGATCGAAAGCTGCGTCATCTGATGGGGATGAGGAGACACTGCTTGACTGGTGGAACGGCGATTGGTACGGCTGGTGGCAGATGACCGGCTGCTCCGGTTATTATGAGAGCATGGAAGGACAGTGGTGGGACGTCTGCGGCGTGATCGACATTGGTGCAGATTCTACGGGTACCGTTACGCTGTGGGACGAGAGCTACACAAAGGCAGAACCCATGGCTTCGGCGCAGGTCAGCCTGAATACGTCCGGAACCGGCGAGCACGGCACGATGATGTCCGAGGGAGGCTGGTTTACCAATGTTGCACTGGAACATGCAGACTGGATTGTTGACCCCGGTCTGATGGAACGGGATAATATGATCTGTATTGACGGCTGGTATGAAGATGGTGACGACGAGTATTACTATGAGATTTATCTGCGTCCGTGGGGACTTTACTGGGATGATGCGGGAGAAGATTCCCTTCCCTATTCTTACACGGACTGGTACCTGCCAATGATCGAGGCGGGCAAGTCTATGCCGGACAGCATCAATGCAGATGCACCCGCGTCGAATCCGGGCACGGATATGGCCGGAGGGGACGGCATCGTGACGGAAGAGCAGGTGCAAAAGGGCTATGTCTGGATGAACGAGGTCAACAAAAATATTTTTGACACTACCTACGAGGAGCTTGTTGCTTACTTCGGCGTGGAAGGTTTGTTTGAAAAGGAAGAGTACAGCGACCATATGAAGGCGAACTACCGGTACTATAAGTGGATCTCTGCGGACAATGACTCACATTTTATTTATGTCAATTTCAAGGAGGAGGAGACGGGCGTTTATGAAGTGAGCGCCTACAACACCAGCGGCTTTTCAAGCAAGGAAGCCATTGAGAAGTATCTTGACATCGTAAAGGCCGAAGCTGCCGAAGCAAATAAGGCCGCCTCCGCAAACGCTGTAATGAAGGACTTCTCTGCAAAGATCGCCATGTTTGCCCACGATGAGATCAATGTAACGGTCAAGACAACCATTCCGGAAAGTGGCTGGTCCTTTGACGAGAGTGGTCGATGTCTGGTGGAAAACGATGATCCCACCGCATTCGGCGCGGGCGCCATCCAGTTTGAGGTCAGGGAAAAGGTGGAGGATTTCGATTATTACAAGGAAAAATTCGAAAACTATCAGGATATTGAAGACCGCGTCATCGGCGGCATCACCTTCCATGGCCGCACCTATAAGTACATCGGTTATGAATGGATCCAGTATATCGCACAGATTGACGACACCCGTGCCTTTTCCATCGGTCTGCGGGATATGGACTGTGTCGAGGGCACGATGCCGGACATCATTCTTACCAACATGAAATTCCAGTAGCGCAGGTCTTTTGCAGGAAAGAAAACAGGTGACGATCATATGTGACCGACTCCCGCCCCGGTCAGGGGCGGGAGTGCTATGACGATGATGGGACCGGGAGATGCACAGCGGCAGGGTAGCCGGGGAAAATGAAAGGTGGGCAGACGGTTTTATGAACAATGAAAAAGAAAATGGTATGTAAAATAATGGTTATTGTGTCAGTCCTTTCGATGGTTTTCGGACTTTCCGGATGCAGCGGAAACGAAAAATACACGGTCGATGAGATTGTTTCGTTCCATACGTCTGATTACGGCACGGAAAGATTCCCTGTGTATTCTTTTGCGCTGCAAAAGGAAGATGAAAACTGGTTCTTTTCTGCAAGCTGCTATGTGGGAAGCCAAAAGGAGCATTACACATCGTTTGGTTCTTTCCGGATCCCGGCGGAAGACGCAGAAGGATTTCTTGAAGTCATCCGTGAGGACGGTGAGATAAAACGACTCAGGAAATACCGTGAGCCGAAACACCTTTTTCACATATCTGATGCACCGATGCGAAGCTCCGGCATAACATTCTCTGACGGAAGCAGGATAGATAAGAAAACCGCTTGCGGCGATCAGACGCTTGCTTATCTCTATGCCCTTGCCGACAAGCACTACGGGGCTGCCGAAAAGGTTGAGATCAGTGGTGTTTCCGTCTATAGCAGCAGTATGGATCAGTTTGGTTCCTATTCGTTTGCCATCGAAAAAGAGGGAGATGACTGGTTCTTTTCCTTTGATGCGGTGGTCGATTTCGGTGGGGTCCACACGGAAGTGGAAAACCAACGGATCGGAGAGGAAGATGCAAAGGAGATCCTGCGTATTGTAAAGGAGCAGCGGCTTGTTGCAAGAGTGAGCGAGTATAAAGAACCGCCGGACGATGGGATATACGTCCTTGATGAAACGATATACCAGACGTCCTTTACCTTTACAGACGGCCGCTCTGTCTATGCCCCGATCGATGCGGGGAGTGAGCTGACCGATGCATTTTATCACCTTGCGGCAGAGGAAGTCCATGAAGACTAAGTGGACACTGCTATTGTGAAACATTTGATTGAGGAGGTTCAATATGGAACTTTATTTAACGGAAAATGTCCGGTTGGGCTACAGGACGGGGGAGCTGATCCGTATGGCGGCATTCGCCCTTTTGGGTGTGCTCATCGGGTCATCGGTTTTCGGGGTTGATCTGGAGTTTGACCTGGGCAGTGTGCTTGCGGAGCTGTTCATGCTTTCCATGGGTGTGCTGTGTATCTGGAAAGGCACGTTTGGTCCGATCTGCCGCCAGAGCGACAGCCGGCTTGCCCATCGGCTGGCAGAATGCTTTTACGCCAGCCCTGAACCGGAGATTTCTTTTGATCGGCTCTCCGGCGCCATCGGCGGAAAGAATGTGGAACGCAAGGTGCGCCATTTGATCCAGAAAAAATACTTAAAGAATATCAGCCTTGATATGTCTAACAAACGTATCATGCTGACAGCTTTTGACAAAGCTACGCAGGAAGAGGAATACAAAACGGTTGTCTGTCCTTATTGCGGCGGGAAGAACGTCATCCGGCCCGGATGGGCTTCGTCCTGCGAATATTGCGGCTCTAAGCTGATCTGAGAAGAAAATAAAACCGGAAAGGGGAGATAAAAGATGCCTTCACAAGTAACAAATTACCAGTGCCCGGCCTGCACAGGCCCATTGCATTTTGTCGGGGAATCCGGAAAACTGGAGTGCGATTACTGCGGGAGCGCCTATGAGGTCTCCGAGATTGAGGCGCTTTATCAGCAGAAAGAAGAACAGGCCGTGAAAGCCCATGAGGATGCGCAGGACGAAGAGGCGAAAGCCCGTGACGGCTGGGACACCTCCGGCCTGAACGGTGACTGGGGCGAGGATGCCGCGGGAATGAAAGTCTATAACTGCCCTTCCTGTGGTGCAGAACTGATCTGTGATGAAAGTACGGCTGCCACATCCTGCCCTTATTGCGGAAATCCAAACATAGTGCCGGGGCAGTTCGGCGGTACACTGCGGCCTGATTTTGTGCTTCCGTTCAGGCTCAGTAAGGAAGATGCGGTCGCAGCTCTGAAAAAGCACTATAAAGGCAAGATTTTCTTGCCGGGATCCTTTACTGCCGGGAACCATATCCAGGAGATCAAAGGGGTCTATGTCCCCTTCTGGATGTTTGATGGTGAGGCAGAGGGCGATGCCCGGTATGCAGCCACCCGTTCCCATACATACCGCTCCGGCAATTATGAGGTCACCGAGACAGAACATTATGATGTTTTCCGTTCCGGTTCTGTCACGTTTGAGAAGGTTCCGGTGGATGCATCCAGCAAGATGCCGGATGATTACATGGATTCTATTGAACCGTATGACTATTCAGAACTGCGACCTTTTTCCACAGCGTACCTGCCCGGCTTTCTTGCCGACAAGTTTGACGTGACAGTGGAACAGAGCAGGGAGCGGGCTGACAAACGCTGCGAGAACACACTGGCTGCCGCATTGCAGGATAGCGTGAAGGGATACGATTCCTGTCTGCCCAAGGGGGGCAGCATCTCCCTCAAACGTGGGAAGGTTCACTATGCGCTCATGCCGGTCTGGATGCTTAACACCAAGTGGAATGGCAAAGATTTTCTGTTTGCCATGAACGGACAGACTGGCAGGCTGGTAGGGGAACTGCCCGTGAGCCGCGGCAGATTCTGGGCGCTGTTCGCCGCCATTGCCGTGCCGCTCTCGGTGGTAAGTTCGGTTTTATTTACGCTTTTGTAGATGAGAGATAAGGGGGGGAGCGGCTATGAAGAAATTTACATGTTTTGCGCTGTCAGTGCTGCTGTCGCTGAGCTTCTGTATTCCGGCTGCGGCAGCGGAAGATTACGGCGTGATTTACGATGAAACAGAGCAGTTAGGGTCGGAATCGCTGCAGCATGCAGGAGAGGTCACGCTGCCTGCGCTTACAGAGCAGTATGGTGTTGACCTGCGGGTAGATATTCTGACGAAGAGTGATTATGATACAGTATTTGATGCTGCGGAAGGCATTTACGAAAAGTATGGTTATGGCTATGGGGAATACCACTCCGGCATTACCCTGACCCTGCTGCTTCAGCCTTATGGAGATGGGTATACACTGGCTGAGGATGACTGGTGTGTCTATCTGGGCGGTACGGATGAAAATCTGCTCTACGGGGATTGGCTTTATGATCTTACCGAGGCGATGGAGCCTTATTTGTCAGAGGAATCCGGGGCATGGTCAGGCGATATGGATGTGAGTGCTGTGGCGCTTTCCCACGCTGTGAACATGATGGCGGAATTCGTGGAGGATCTTTTCGGATCGGGAGATGGCAGTTATGGAATGACGGAAGAGTCCTTCGAACAGGATGCAGAGAGTCCGGACAGCATTCTGATGAATTATATCTTTGACATCAGCGATCTGCTTCCTTTTGACCAGTGGCAGGAGCTGGAGCAGCGGGCCGGGAACATTTCCCAGCGGTATAGCTGCGGTGTCTATGCGGTTCTTGTGGACGACTATGAGGATTATGGTTCCGGGGATGTTTATGATGTGACTACCCAGATCTATCATTCCGGAGAAAACAGTTTCGGAATGGGCAGCGGACAGGATGGCATTATGATCCTTCTGAGTATGGAGGATCGGGATTATGCCATGTTTGTTTACGGTAAAAATGCGGAATATGCCTTTAACAAATACGGACAGGAGCAGCTGGAAGGATGCTTTTTGGGCGATTTCGGAAATGATGACTGGTATGGCGGCATTTCCCATTACCTGGACGCATGCGATGAGTATCTTGCCAAAGCGGATGCTGGACATCCGGTGCGGGCCAACCCCTGGTGGGGGATTGGACTGATGGTATTTCTGTCCTGTCTGGTGGCACTGGCGATCTGTGTGACACTGAGACGGAAGCTAAATAATGTCCGGCAGAAAGTGCAGGCCAACGAATATATTACCCCGGGCGGGCTGCGCCTGGCAGACAGTTATGACCGTTACACGCATACAACCAAAACCCGTACCAAAATCGAACGGGAGGGTTCGGATGGCGGCGGCCATACAAGCAGTCGCAGCGGCGGCGGCGGTTCGGGCCGCAGCGGGAAATTCTAAGGAGGAACAAATTCATGAGGAGAATGAGCATGCGAATCGTGACTGCTCTTCTGGCGTTTTTATTCCTGCTGAGCCTTGCCGCCTGCAGCAGTGGGACGCAGGACAACGCCGGAAGCGGTGATACAGCGCCCCTGTCAGCCGGTGAAAGTCCCGGCAAGGAAAGTCCCGGCAAGGAAAGTCCCGGCAAGGGGGAGCTGGACGGCAGCGGAGGTCATCAGAAAAAGGCTGAAACGGTCGTGTCAGATGAGGAAAAGGCACAGGAGGCACTGACCTGGCTGCAGGAATATATGGAGGAATATGTACCGCAGGCAGCCATGGCCGCAGCATATCTGGGATATCGGGAGGCAGATGACACCACGCCTCTGACAGAATGGCTGTGGAACCAGGTGCCTGGCTTGATGGAGACGATGCCCTTTATCCGGACGATCCCACCTGAGGACATTTTGGGTCCCGGCTACGGGGACCTTTATTGCATCGTGCCGCGGGATGACAGGACTACCCTTTCTGTGAACCATGTCACATGGAAATCTACAGGCAACGGCGTCTGGCCGGAATCGGATAACGTGCTCTATCGGGAAGAGTATGCCCGGCCGGTGCTGGTATATGTAGGTTATGAGCAATTTTTCGATGAGCCGGATATAGAGATCATTGCCGGTGACGGCGGTGGCGCGGGAGGCCTGGTAACATGGTATCCGGTGTGGAACGCGATGGACGGAGGCTATATGATGATTCCCTTCGGCGAGGGCGATTTGCCTCTGGTTCTGGATTTTACCTATTTTGACGATGCCGCAAGTCTGAATATATGGGGCGATTCGGACAGTTCGGATCCGAGCGGTGATGGCTGGTGGCTGCCGCCCACGGAGGAAGGGCTGGAGGATAGCTGCTGGGTGTGTGACGGATGGTCTGTCAACCTGCTTGGCGGAGGTGGTGAACCGGGTTACGCAGGCATTGCGGAACTGTATTACCAGTTCGAGGACGGGCAGGAATATCAACTGGTCTATTCCGGCTTCTGGCGGATGGTGGATGATTGTCTGCAGCTGAATGTCTCCACGGGAGCAGGAAATTCTCCCAGCGATGCCAGCGGCATCTTCCCCGTCCTGCTCGACCCGTCCGGGGACTACCTGCTTATCTGGCAGGACAGAGACAACGGCATGTGTCCGCCTTTCTTTGAGGATGGCATGAGTTCTGCGGAGCTGATCCGCTCCTATGGATAAATATACCGGAAAGGGGCAATGACATGAAATATAGATGCACGTTTGTACTTTTGCCCGCGTTGCTCCTGTTCCTTACCGCCTGCGGCGGGAAGCAGGTTCAGTCGGGGAAGCAGGTTCAGTCGGGGAAGGAGTCTATGTTGTCTATACAGAACCGGCGGGAAAAGAAATCTGATAAATTGGATGCTCTGCGTGCCGGAGCGCAGGCGGAGGGCTGTATCTGCTCCGTGGCTTTTTTGGGTGCCGCTCTGGAGCCAGGGGAAGATATTGCAGATTTTCTGGCATCAGAGGAGGCGGCGCAATATCTGGATGCATACCCATTCATCAGAGAGATACCGCCTGATCGATGGATCATTCATCCGGAGGGAGGATATGAGGTCTATTGCGTGGTTCCTACGGATCCAAAAGCTTCTGTTGCAGTCAATACATGGGACATCAATGAGGCCAATGCGTTCCGTGGCGAAAGCGGTCAGGTGCTTTACCGCAGTGACTGTGGGGATCCCATCCTGCTTTTGGGAAACATCAGCGATATCATGCCCAGTATGGATGCAGAGATTGTGGACAGTATGGGAGGGAGTGTGAGCTACCAGCCTTTTCTGTCGCTCTATGACGGTTCCCTGTCTGCCCCTTCCGGGATTTTTGATTTTACCCTGTATCATGAAGCAGACGTTGCCGTTCCTCAAACGGAAAATGGTGCGGGCGGGAGCTATTATTATCAGGATCTGCTCCAGGATGATTACATGGGGCTCATAAACTGCGCTTATGCCGGCACCACCGGGGATGGAGAATCCCTGGAAGAGCACGCGGAAAAGAGTGTCGCACATCTGACGGGCAATAAGACGAAGCCCCAGGATCTTTCTGTAGAAAAGAACAGCGGATACAGTGAAGCGCTGGGATGCCCTGTCTATATTCTGACTTATACAACCGGCAGAAACGAAGATACAAGTGTCTGGAAAGTCTTTATGACGGAGGCGGATGGGTATACCTACCTCTATGCCTTCAGCGTGTGGGCTGATGCCTATGCAGATAGAGAGGACACCATAGATGAAGTCTTCGGACAGCTGTGTTTTTCCCAGAAAAGTGGCAAAAGGGTGTTATGCACACGGACGAAAAGATAAGGAGGAAGATATGAGAAGGAGTAAATTTGCGGTGGCGATGCTTTTCCTGCTGTTGCTGCCGCTGGCATCCTGTGGGAGAAAAAAGGCTGAAAGTGCCACATATGAGGAGATTTTGTCCAAAAATGTTTCGGGATCGGAACCGGAAAATGCGGAAGAAGCGGAAAATCCCGAAGATACGGAAAATGTGGAAGATACGGAAGATCCCGAAGATGCAGAAGATGTGGAAGATCCGTGGATGAATACTTGCTGGCAGGCGGACAGGTACACAATAAACAGAGAGGGTCAGATCATGGAGGGAACACTGCCCGAGGAAGATTGGACCATAGAATTGTATTTGCTGGAAGACGGAGCTGCCCGGTATCGGGAGTGGAGTCCCCAGACATTTGACTACATCGGTACCTGTCATCTTCTGCTTGGGATTGAGCCGGACTGCTTCTGGTATCCGGATGGGAACGGTGGCTTTTTCCTGAGTACAGAGGATGGCGGAACAGAGGAAGATGCGGTTTTTGCCCAGGGGCATATGGCGGATGGCCAGTTGCTGCTGGACTCCTTTGGCGACCGGTTTTGGATGGGGCAGCAGCCCATGCCGGCCAGGGGAGGGGAATATTGTATGGCAGATCTGTTCGGTCAATGGCGCATGGTTTCCGGCGAGACTGTTACGGAAGGGGAGCCGGAGGTCTGGAGCTTTACGGCCGATGAAATGGAGATCAACCGTACATTGACATTTCACAGTTCATGGGATAGCGAGGAACCGAACGGTGTGGATTATTACGATGAGTGGCATCCCGGCTATCTCAGGGAGGCCCGGGACATGACGGCAGACTATCAGGAAATACCTGTTTATGAGGGCTGTGGCAACGAGGCATGGCGCCTTCGCTTATCTGCCGCAGAACCGGTATACCAGAATTATATGGAAGAGGAATTCTATGTTACGGTATTGGATGCGGATACGCTGCTGTTTCAAATGCGTCTCAAAGATACAGATGGCATTCTTACCACCAGTACGCAGATCTTCAGTCGTTTAAATTAAGAAAGGGGACAGAAAGATGTTGGTTACGTTGAATCAGATTCCCGGTACCTTGCAGGAATTCCGGATGTGTCCGCAGATGGATCTTTCCAGGCCGGAAAACACCTGCGTCATGTTCCTGTGTGCATTGCAGCTATACATAAAAGACAGGGAAGCCGGGGCGGCGGCAATGAATATGCTGCGTGGCCCAAGGCCCATGACTCCCTACGACAGCCAATTCCTGCGGGATCGCCTGCGTGATAAGGCTTATCTGCCCATGGCCTATTTTGAAGGGGCAATGCCTCAGAACAACTATACCCCGACACAGCCTTATGTGCTGCATGTGCTTCCGGATCCGCGCCCCCAGGACATAGAGGACGGGTATATCCGGGTATTCCTGAAAACGGCAGGGGCAGATTCTGCCAGACCGGTGAAACTCCGGCAAAAGGGCGGTCTGTGGTATCTCTGGGAGTATTCCAGTATTCTCAGCGGGATACGGATCCCCGCGGAATACGATCCCTGGGGCTGAGAATAGGAAGCGGCTCCGTTTATGATCCCATCAGCTGTGACAGGATGGCGCTGATGATCTGGTTTATACTCAGGTCAAAGAAAATGATCAGGATGGCGTAGCCCATCTTGCATCCGCCGGCGGCCCGCAGGCTCCGGGCAATGCGCTGGTCGGAGACGGCTTCTCTGCCCCGGCAGGACAGCTGATCCATCATTTTCTTTGCCCGTTTCCAGTACATGGAATCACCGATGAGGCCGACAATGAGGCCGACACAGACGGTGAGCGCCATGGAAAACATGTTCAGCTGCAGGTACGTGGAATCTGAAATCTGCGTACCCAGTGACTGGAACAGTGTCAGGATCAGATAGGAAACGATACCGGAAAAAGCATTCAGGATCAGAGAAAAGATCACAGCCTGGCGGAACATGCCGCGATAGGCCATCCAGCGGTTGGAAAAAACAGCTGCGGCCCAGTTGAAGGAGACATGTCCTTCAGATACACGCTGGAATTTCCTCAGATAGGTGTTATAGTTTGGTCCCACGAACTGGGCGATGTCGTCGGCCAGATAGCCATCGATCCGGGTATTGTTCAGTGGATAGGGGGTATCCGCAGTCTTCGGGAAATGATAGCCGCACAGACTGCAGAAATTCATGTTGGCCGGTACCTCGTTGCCGCACCGGGGGCAGGTCAGCGTCCCGCCTGCATACTCCTCGGAGCTGTGGCTGCTCTGACCGTAAGGATCCTCGTCGCGACTGTTATCGGAAAAACCAGCGCTGCCGTTTTCATCGGAAGCATCCGCATAAGAACCATAGGAATCTGTGCGGTCGGCACGGGCGTCATTCGCATCGGTGTCTTCTGCGTCCGGGCGGTTGGAAAGGTTTTCCTGTGAGGGTTCCTCGTCCCGGGACGGCTTCGGATAATAATCATCCACGCTGTGTGTTGTTCGTCTGTTATCTTCCATGTAAAATAATCCTCCTTCTGGGGTTCCCTATCAGTATAAACTTTCCATGCTGTTTTCTCAACCTTCTAAATCATAAAATTTCATAAAAAGAATGAAAAAACGTTGACTGGCGGGGCTTCGTATGATATTCTATACAGGCGAATGGAAGTAGGTCTTTTTTTTATGCCTAAAAATATGGCCGACGGGCCATCCCACAATTAGGCGGGGAAGACCGCAATAGAAATCAAGCGGAGGTGGAAGTTGTGCGTACGAGAATTACATTAGCGTGTACAGAATGCAAGCAGCGTAACTACAATACGACAAAGGACAAGAAGAATCATCCTGACCGGATGGAGACCAAGAAGTATTGCAGATTCTGCAAGAGACACACACTGCACAAAGAGACGAAGTAATTGGATACAGTAAAGGAGTGATTCGAATGGGAGATTCTGCCAAGACGGAAAAAGCCCCGAAGAAAAGCTGGTTCACAGGCCTGAAGTCTGAATTCAAGAAGATCATCTGGCCGGACCGCAAGACACTGGCTACCCAGACAACTGCTGTAGTAGTCGTATCCATTGCTATAGGAATTCTTATTGCAGTCCTGGATTATATAATCCAGTTCGGTCTTAATTTCCTGATCGGCTGACGGGAATTTCTGTTAAGAGAGAACGTGAAGAGGCAAAGGGTGATTTTATGTCAGAGACAAACTGGTATGTAGTGCATACGTATTCCGGGTATGAGAATAAGGTAAAGGCGAATATCGAGAAGACCATCGAGAACCGGCATCTGGAAGATCAGATCCTTGAGGTCAGAGTGCCGATGCAGGACGTTGTCGAGGTGAAGAACGGTGTACAGAAGCAGGCTCAGAAGAAGATGTTTCCGGGCTATGTTCTGATCAATATGGTAATGAATGACGACACCTGGTATGTTGTCAGGAATACCAGAGGTGTTACCGGATTCGTTGGGCCGGGATCCAAGCCTGTGCCGCTCACGGAAGAGGAGATGAGACCGCTCGGCGTTGCACCCGCAGATGTGGTTGTTGACTTCGAGGAAGGCGACAGCATCACCGTCATCGGCGGTGTCTGGAAGGATACAGTGGGCGTGATCCAGTCCATCAATCCTGGCAAACAGAGCGTGACGATCAACGTCGAATTGTTCGGCCGTGAGACTCCGGTCGAGATTGGTTTTACAGAGATCAAGAAGATGTAACACATAAGTGGGAGGGATTCCCCCGTGAATACCACAACACTTTCAGTGCTGCCGCGTTTTTTGAAAAAACGCGCATGATTGAAATTATTTAGGAGGTGCCAAGATGGCAAAGAAAGTTACAGGTTATATTAAATTGCAGATTCCGGCAGGCAAGGCAACCCCGGCTCCGCCGGTTGGTCCTGCACTTGGACAGCATGGTGTCAATATCGTTCAGTTCACCAAGGAGTTCAACGCAAGAACCGCTGATAAGGGTGACCTGATCATCCCTGTTGTTATTACCGTATATGCTGACAGAAGCTTCAGCTTTGTAACGAAGACTCCGCCGGCAGCAGTTCTGCTGAAGAAGGCTTGCAACATCAAGTCCGGTTCTGCAGTTCCGCAGAAGAACAAGGTTGCTACCATCAAGAAGTCCGAGCTTCAGAAGATCGCTGAGACCAAGATGCCTGACCTGAACGCAGGAAGCATCGAGGCTGCTATGAGCATGATCGCTGGTACAGCAAGAAGCATGGGCATCACTGTTGTTGACGACTAATATTCAGTGAACTGTACCCCCAAGGGTGATCGACGGATTGCCTGCGGAAATCATACAAAGATGTGGGAGGGTTTACTCCCGATATTACCACTAGGAGGTTTTTAGAATGAAAAGAGGAAAGAAATACACAGAGGCTGCAAAGGCAATCGACCGCGCAACCCTTTATGATCCGGCTGAGGCTATTGCTCTTGTAAAGAAGTCTGCAGTAGCAAAGTTTGACGAGACAATCGAGGTACACATCAGAACAGGCTGTGACGGACGTCACGCTGACCAGCAGATCCGTGGTGCAGTTGTACTCCCTCACGGAACCGGTAAGCAGGTTCGTGTACTCGTATTCGCAAAGGGCGACAAGGTTGCAGAGGCAGAGGCTGCAGGAGCAGAATTTGTCGGCGGCGAGGAGCTGATGCACAAGATCCAGAGCGAGAACTGGTTTGATTTCGACGTTGTTGTTGCAACTCCTGACATGATGGGCGTTGTAGGACGTCTGGGCCGTGTACTTGGACCGAAGGGCTTAATGCCTAACCCGAAGGCTGGTACCGTAACCATGGACGTGACAAAGGCTGTTAAAGATATCAAAGCTGGTAAGATTGAGTACCGCCTGGACAAGACAAATATCGTTCACGCACCGATCGGAAAGGCTTCCTTCACAGAGGAGCAGTTATCCGACAACTTCCAGACGCTTATGGGTGCAATTAACAAGGCAAAACCTGCCGCTGTCAAAGGTCAGTATCTGAAGAGCGTAACGCTTACTTCTACGATGGGACCTGGCGTTAAGGTAAACCCGATCAAATTAGCTTAATTGCGAACCGATATATAAAAGAAGAGGGGGGCCGGACTGTGCTTGACTGCGCAGCCCTGCTCCTCTTTTTTGTACTTTTGTACAAATCATTGGCTGAAACCTTTGTTTTATGGTAAAATGTTGTATGTCTCATACGGGGAGAAGCCGGTGTGGCATTGACGAAAACGAAATGTTTTGAAAAATTGGGAAAATATGGAGAAAACAGGGGTATGAATAAGAAAAATGAGAAGTTCTGGCGGATCGTGTTTGTGCTTTTTCTGCTGGGACTGTTTGGCGCCTTTTTCCTCTGGAGCATGATGCAGCCCTTCGGGGCGCCGCCGGATGAAAAAGAGCGGTTTAAAATTGTGGAATTTATTGTAAAACACGGCAAGCTGCCGCATGGCGGAGACCCGGAGATCCTACTCTATGGATGGGGGTTTTCCTACGGCTTCCAGCCGATCCTTTCCTATATATTCTCGGCGGGGATCGTGAAGGTGGTCAGCCTGTTTTCTGACAGCGAATATATCATCGAAGTGGCAGGTCGTTTTTTCAACGTCCTTCTGGGCGTGATGATGGCGGCAGTCGTCTGGAAATTATCCTCCCGGCTGTTTAAGGAGCGCAGCACCTCGCTGTTGTTCACCTTCCTTGTCTGCCTCCTGCCCCAGTGCATGTTCATGCATACGTATGTGAATGTGGATTCTCTGGCACTTTTGTCGTCGGGCATCATCGTATATGCCTGGATCGAAGGGCTGGAGACCAAGTGGAATCGGCGCAGCTGCTGGATTCTTGGCATTGGCATGGGTCTGTGCGCTATGTCCTACTATGACGCTTACGGCTTCCTGCTGTGTAGCATTCCTGTCTTTGTACAGAGCTTTGTCCATAAGAAAACGGATGGCAAAGGCATTGAGATCGAATGGAAAGAGATGATTCGCAAGGGACTGCTGGCAGGCGGCATCGCCTTTGTCATTGCAGGCTGGTGGTTCATCCGCAGCGCGATCCTGTACGACGGCGATTTTCTGGGACTTCGCACCCGGGACGAGTACGCGGAAATGTATGCGTTCAAATGGCTGAAGCCGTCCAGTGCGCCGACCTGGCACAATGCGGGATTCTCCATGTGGGACATGATGACCCAGACCACTTATTTCTTGCTGCTGGCCCGCAGCTTTGTGGGCATGTTCGAGCACATGAGCCTGGTGCTCCTGCCCTGGATGTATCCGGTGTATTATGCGATTTTCATTATCGGATTTGTTGGGGCGGTCATTGCGCTGGTGCAGCGGGGGATCAGGAAAAAGAAAGCTGCTGTTGGTAATGTACAGAAAATAGAAAGCGTAGAGCCTGGGACAGATTCTGCGGTGGAGCGCTTGGAGAGATCAGATATTGCGAAAACTTCGCAGGGAGAACAGAATCAGGCTGCCGAAAAGACAAGGGCGAACGGCTGTGCAATGACCGATGGCATCCTGGCGATGAAGATCGACCGGCAGTCCTCCATCATTTTTCATATTTGTATGGTGGCCTGTATCATCATCCCCAACATCCTCTGCCTGTGGGCATCCTATGATGTGGATTATCAGCCCCAGGGAAGATACATCCTGCCGATGATCATTCCCTTTATGTACGTGGTGGCCTACGGCATCCGATGCCTGGCATCCGCGGCCTTCCGTAAGGATGAGCGGCTGGGCAACGCCATCATTTTCTGCGCAGCTATTTTTGTGCTGGTGCTGGCACTGCTTGTATATAAGAAGATTGTTTTTACAAAATATTACTTTAACTTCATCAACCTGATCAAATCCGACTGGAGAACCTTTTTTCATTTTTAAAAATGATTAAACTGTTGCTAAAAAAGTTCTTGACGGATCTTGATGGATATGCTATTCTATTTAAGGTCATTTTGACCACACTGCCGAAGACAGCAGGTGCCGAAAGGCATAAGTTGAAAACGCCTGCCGAGGAAACATTCATCATACGGAATGATTTTTGACCTCTTATGTCTGCGGATGTAAGAGGTTTTTTGCGGCGGTACATCATCATTTTAAGAAGGAGGTGCACCTATCATGGCAAAGATCGAACTCAAGAAACCTGTCGTTGAGGAGATTAACGGCAACGTGAAAGACGCAGCATGCGTTGTTCTGGTAAGCTATTCCGGAATCACTGTTGAGCAGGATACTGCTCTTCGTAAGGAAATGAGAGAGAATGGTATCACTTATAAGGTTTATAAGAATACCATGATGAGACTTGCTTTCGATGGTACAGCATGTGAGGCTCTGGACAAACATCTGGAGGGAACGAACGCAATCGCAATTTCCAAGGACGATGCAACTGCTCCGGCCAGAATTCTTGCAAAGAATGCAAAGAACATTAAGTGTCTGGAGATGAAGGCTGGTATCGTTGAGGGCCAGTACTATGATGCGGCTGGAATCAATGCAATCGCAAGCGTTCCGTCCAGAGAGGAACTTCTCGGAAAACTGCTTGGCAGCATCCAGTCCCCTATCGCAAACTTCGCACGTGTCATCAGCCAGATTGCAGAAAGCAAAGAGGCCTAGAGCACTTAGCGAAAGCAAGACGAATGTCGCAGCTTGAGGTTAGTGCGAAGGCCGTTCGCGAACCTTATCGAGCCCAAGCCGTCAGGAGCAGGGCGAGATTAGTTGAGCGAACACATGAGAAGGCACTTAGCGAAAGCAAGACGAAAGTCGCAGCTTGAGGTTAGTGCGAAGGCCGTTCGCGAATCTTATCGAGCCCAAGCCGTCAGGCGACGGGCGAAATTAGTTGAGCGAACATACCAGAAGGCACTTAGCGAAAGCAAGACGAAAGTCGCAGCTTGAGGTTATGCGGCAACTATATCAGGCAGCTTAAGCAGCTGCACAAATATTATTATAATGGAGGAAAATAAAATGGCAAAGTTAACAACCGCTGAGTTTATCGAAGCTATCAAAGAGTTAAGCGTATTAGAGTTAAACGAGTTAGTAAAAGCATGTGAAGAGGAGTTCGGTGTATCCGCAGCAGCAGGCGTTGTTGTAGCAGCAGCAGGCGGCGCAGCTGAGGCAGCTGAGGAGAAGACTGAGTTCGACGTTGAGCTGACTGAGGTTGGCGGCGCTAAGGTTAAGGTTATCAAGGTTGTTCGTGAGATCACCGGCCTGGGCCTGAAGGAAGCTAAGGATCTCGTAGACGGAGCTCCGAAGGTTCTGAAAGAGGGCGTTTCCAAGGAAGAGGCTGAGGGAATCAAGACCAAACTCGAGGCTGAGGGCGCTAAAGTTACCATCAAATAATCAAATGATGATGACCGATCCCGGGAAGAAAATTCAACTTCCCGGGATTATTTTTTTGAAACAGTTCAGCCATGTTTTCATGCAGACCGGATCCGGGCTTGCACGGAAGGCGGCCTGTGTGAAAATATGGACGGAGCGCCAGGTAATGAGCAAAAATGAGCTGCAAAGCAGCGGAGAGCATCGAAGATGCGGTTTTGCGAATGGCGCGTCTGAACTGTGCGTTGAAAAAGAATTATTTAAACGGTAAAAATAATAGTTGACAAGCATAAACACTGGTGCTACAATGTAGGGTGCACTATTGTGGTGGCATATGCCTACGCTTTAGAATGAACAGAAATGAACAAGGGGTGAACGTCAATGGAGAAAAATAGAATCAGTCCAGTTGCTTCCGGGAAGAGTATGAGAATGAACTATTCCAGACAGAAAGAGGTTCTGGAAATGCCCAATCTTATCGAAGTCCAGAAGGATTCCTACCAGTGGTTTCTGGATGAAGGACTCAAAGAGGTGTTCGATGACATCTCTCCGATTGCAGACTACAGCGGCAATCTGAGCCTGGAATTCGTAGACTTTACATTGTGCGAGGAAGACGCGAAGTATTCCATCGAGGAATGTAAAGAGCGGGATGCAACCTACGCAGCGCCTTTGAAGGTAAAGGTCAGACTTTACAACAAAGAGAATGATGAGATCAATGAGCATGAGATTTTCATGGGCGACCTGCCGCTGATGACAGTGAATGGTACGTTTGTGATCAATGGTGCGGAACGAGTTATCGTATCGCAGCTCGTGCGTTCTCCCGGAATTTACTATGCGATCAGCCATGATAAAGTTGGTAAGACACTGTATTCCTGTACTGTGATCCCGAACCGTGGTGCATGGCTGGAATATGAGACAGACTCCAATGACGTTTTTTATGTCCGTGTTGACAGAACAAGAAAAGTCCCTATTACTGTTTTGATCCGTGCTCTGGGCTTCGGCACCAACGCGGAGATTATAGATTTGTTCGGTGAAGAGCCGAAGATCCTTGCAAGTATCGCAAAGGATACATCAGAAAACTATCAGGAAGGACTCCTTGAGCTGTACAAGAAGATCCGTCCGGGTGAGCCGCTTGCTGTGGAGAACGCAGAGAGCCTGATCACCAGCATGTTCTTCGATCCGAGACGTTACGATCTGGCGAAGGTCGGCAGATACAAGTTCAATAAGAAGCTTATGCTCCGCAATCGTCTGCGCGGCCAGGTGCTGGCAGAGGATGTGGTTGATGAGACAACGGGTGAGATCCTGGCAGAGGCAGGCACGACACTGAGCCGTGAGCTGGCTGACAAGATCCAGAATGCAGCCGTTCCTTTTGTGTGGATTGAGACAGAGGAGCGCAAGGTGAAGGTTCTTTCCAATATGATGGTAGACCTGGCTGCTTATGTGGATGTGGACCCGAAGGAAGTCGGTGTTACAGAATTAGTATACTACCCGGCTCTGAGAAAAATACTGGAAGAAAATGAGGATCTTGAGGATATCAAGGCTGCAATCCACAAGAATATCCATGAGCTCATTCCGAAGCATATCACGAAGGAAGACATTCTTGCTTCCATTAACTATAACATGCATCTGGAGTATGGCATCGGCAGCGAGGACGACATCGACCATCTGGGCAACCGTCGTATCCGTGCAGTCGGTGAGCTGCTGCAGAACCAGTACCGGATCGGTCTTTCCCGTCTGGAGAGAGTTGTCCGGGAGCGTATGACCACCCAGGATCTGGAGGGAATCTCTCCCCAGTCTCTGATCAACATCAAACCGGTGACCGCTGCCGTGAAGGAATTCTTCGGTTCCTCCCAGCTGTCCCAGTTCATGGATCAGAACAACCCGCTGGGTGAGCTGACCCACAAGAGACGTCTGTCCGCACTGGGACCTGGCGGTCTGTCAAGAGACCGTGCCGGATTCGAGGTTCGAGACGTACACTATTCCCATTACGGAAGAATGTGCCCCATCGAGACACCTGAGGGACCGAACATCGGTCTGATCAACTCCCTGGCTTCTTTCGCACGGATCAACGAGTATGGATTCGTGGAGGCACCGTATCGTAAGATCGACAAATCTGATCCGAAGAACCCGCGGGTTACCGATCAGGTAGAATATATGACTGCGGACGAGGAAGACAATTACCACGTAGCGCAGGCGAATGAGCAGCTGGATGAAGAAGGACATTTCGTCCGTAAAAATGTATCCGGCCGTTACAGAGATGAGACCCAGGAGTACGAGAGAACCATGTTTGATTACATGGACGTATCCCCGAGAATGGTATTCTCTGTCGCAACAGCCCTGATCCCGTTCCTGCAGAACGACGACGCAAACCGTGCGCTGATGGGATCCAACATGCAGCGTCAGGCAGTGCCGCTTCTGATCACAGAGGCTCCGGTAGTCGGAACCGGTATGGAAGCGAAGGCTGCTGTGGACTCCGGTGTATGTGTCGTTGCCAAGAAACCGGGTACGGTAGAGCGTTCCGAGTCCAACCAGATCACGATCAAAAATGATGACGGCACCAGAGATGTTTACCGTCTGTACAAATTTGTTCGAAGCAACCAGAGCAACTGCTACAACCAGAAGCCCATCGTGTTCAAGGGCGACCATGTAGAGGCCGGCGAGGTCATCGCTGACGGCCCGTCCACTTCCAACGGCGAGCTGGCACTTGGTAAGAACCCGCTGATCGGCTTCATGACATGGGAAGGCTACAACTACGAGGATGCCGTTCTGTTAAGTGAGCGTCTGGTGCAGGAGGATGTATATACTTCCGTTCATATCGAGGAGTACGAGGCAGAGGCCCGTGACACCAAGCTGGGACCGGAAGAGATCACCAGAGACGTTCCGGGTGTCGGTGACGATGCGCTGAAGGATCTGGATGAGCGCGGCGTCATCCGTATCGGTGCCGAGGTTCGTGCCGGGGATATCCTGGTAGGTAAGGTAACCCCCAAGGGGGAGACTGAGCTGACTGCAGAGGAGCGCCTGCTGCGCGCCATCTTCGGTGAGAAGGCCCGCGAGGTGCGTGATACTTCCCTGAAAGTACCGCACGGAGAATATGGTATTGTTGTGGACGCAAAAGTGTTTACAAGAGAGAATGGCGATGAGCTGTCTCCGGGTGTCAACCAGTCCGTCCGCATTTACATTGCACAGAAGAGAAAGATTTCCGTCGGCGATAAGATGGCCGGACGTCACGGTAACAAGGGTGTTGTTTCCCGTGTACTGCCGGTAGAGGATATGCCGTTCCTGCCGAACGGCCGTCCGCTGGATATCGTGCTGAACCCTCTGGGTGTGCCGTCCCGTATGAATATCGGACAGGTGCTGGAGATCCACTTAAGCCTTGCTGCCAAGGCACTGGGCTTCAATATTTCGACACCGGTATTTGACGGTGCCAATGAGCTGGATATCCAGGATACCCTGGAGCTGGCCAATGATTATGTCAACATGGAGTGGGAAGACTTCGTTGCCAAGCATGGCGAGGAGCTCAAACCGGAGGTGCTTGCTTATCTGGATGAGAACAAGGCACACCGCGCTCTGTGGAAAGGTGTTCCGATCAGCCGCAACGGTAAGGTTCGTCTGCGCGACGGCAGAACGGGTGAGTTCTTCGACAGCCCGGTAACCATCGGACACATGCATTACCTGAAACTGCACCATCTGGTAGACGATAAGATCCATGCACGTTCTACCGGTCCTTACTCCCTCGTTACACAGCAGCCGCTGGGTGGTAAAGCACAGTTCGGCGGACAGCGTTTCGGAGAGATGGAGGTATGGGCACTGGAGGCTTACGGTGCGGCTTACACCCTGCAGGAGATCCTGACTGTGAAGTCCGACGATGTGATCGGCCGTGTGAAGACATACGAGGCCATCATCAAGGGCGACAACATTCCGGAGCCCGGTATTCCGGAGTCCTTCAAGGTTCTGTTAAAAGAGCTGCAGTCTCTGGGTCTGGATGTGCGTGTGCTGCGTGAGGACAATACCGAAGTTGAGATTATGGAAACCATTGATTATGGCGAAACCGATCTGCATTCCATCATTGAGGGAGACAGAGATTTCAATTACGATGATAATGAGTCCTATCATGATTACGGATTCTCCAAGCAGGAGTTCGACGGCGACGAGCTTGTTGACGTGGAAGAGGAACCGGATGATGATATGATGACAGATTTCGATGATACGATTGACGAAGAGTAGAAGGGAGTGCCGTAAATGCCGGAAGTAAACAACAATGAAGCATACCAGCCGATGACTTTTGATGCCATCAGAATTGGTCTCGCTTCTCCGGAAAAGATTCTGGAGTGGTCCAGAGGAGAAGTGAAGAAGCCCGAGACGATCAACTACCGGACGTTAAAGCCGGAGAAGGACGGACTGTTCTGTGAACGTATTTTCGGACCAAGCAAAGACTGGGAGTGCCACTGCGGTAAATATAAGAAAATCCGTTATAAAGGCGTTATCTGTGACCGCTGCGGTGTAGAGGTAACGAAGTCCAACGTTCGTCGTGAGCGTATGGGCCATATCAAGCTGGCAGCGCCGGTATCCCATATCTGGTATTTCAAGGGAATTCCCAGCCGCATGGGACTGATCCTTGACCTGTCTCCGAGAACACTGGAGAAAGTACTGTACTTTGCTTCTTACATCGTTCTGGATCCCGGAACAACAAACCTGCAGTATAAGCAGGTTCTGTCCGAACAGGAATACCAGAAAGCAAGAGAAGAACTGGGAAGCAGCTTCCGTGTCGGCATGGGCGCTGAGTCCATCAAGGAGCTGCTGCAGGCCATCGACCTGGAGAAAGAGGCTGTGACGCTGAAAGCAGAGCTGAAGAACGCCAGCGGCCAGAAGCGTGCGAGAATCATCAAGCGCCTGGAGGTTGTAGAGTCCTTCCGCGGCTCAGGCAACAAGCCCGAGTGGATGATCATGGATGTGATCCCGGTCATCCCGCCGGATCTGCGTCCTATGGTACAGCTGGACGGCGGCCGTTTTGCCACCAGTGACCTGAACGATTTATACAGAAGAATCATTAACCGTAACAACCGTCTGCAGAGACTGCTGGAGCTGGGCGCTCCGGATATCATTGTCCGCAATGAGAAACGGATGCTGCAGGAGGCAGTGGATGCCCTGATCGACAACGGAAGAAGAGGACGTCCGGTAACCGGCCCCGGTAACCGTGCGCTGAAATCTCTTTCCGATATGCTGAAAGGTAAGTCCGGACGTTTCCGTCAGAACCTGCTCGGTAAGCGAGTTGACTATTCCGGACGTTCCGTTATCGTCGTAGGACCGGAGCTGAAGATTTATCAGTGCGGTCTGCCGAAGGAGATGGCCATCGAGCTGTTCAAGCCTTTCGTTATGAAGGAGCTGGTTGCCAACGGAACCTCTCATAATATCAAAAATGCAAAGAAGATGGTTGAGCGCCTGCAGCCGGAGGTATGGGACGTTCTCGAGAACGTCATTAAGGAGCACCCGGTGATGCTGAACCGTGCACCTACACTGCACCGTCTGGGTATCCAGGCATTTGAGCCGATCCTGGTAGAGGGTAAGGCAATCAAGCTGCATCCGCTGGTTTGTACCGCATTCAACGCCGACTTCGACGGAGACCAGATGGCTGTCCATCTGCCGCTGTCTGTGGAAGCACAGTCTGAGTGTCGGTTCATGCTTCTTTCCCCGAACAACCTGCTGAAACCGTCTGATGGCGGCCCGGTGGCTGTTCCTTCTCAGGATATGGTCCTTGGTATCTACTATCTGACCCAGGAACGTCCGGGAGACGTGGGAGAGGGCAAGGTATTCAAGAGCATCAACGAGGCGATCCTTGCTTACGAGAACAAGGTCGTTACCCTGCATTCCAGAGTGACCGTCCGCGTGACCAAGACCATGCCGGATGGCACACAGCTGACAGGCAATGTTTCCTCCACTGTTGGAAGATTTATCTTCAACGAGATCATTCCCCAGGATCTGGGCTTTGTAGACAGAAGCGTTCCGGGCAATGAGCTGCTGCAGGAGATCGACTTCCTGGTAGGTAAGAAGCAGTTAAAGCAGATTCTGGAAAAAGTCATCAACACCCACGGCGCAGGCAAGACTGCAGAGGTGCTGGATAACATCAAGGCAATGGGATACAAATATTCCACCAGAGCTGCCATGACCGTATCCATTTCTGATATGACCGTGCCGCCGGAAAAACCGGAGCTGATCCAGAAAGCACAGGATACCGTTGACCTGATCACCAAGAACTACAAACGAGGCCTGATCACAGAGGAAGAGCGTTATAAGGAAGTTGTCGAGACCTGGAAAGAGACCGATGATATCCTGACGAAAGCCCTGCTGGACGGCCTGGATAAATACAACAACATCTTCATGATGGCTGACTCCGGAGCCCGTGGTTCCGATAAGCAGATCAAACAGCTGGCCGGTATGCGAGGCCTGATGGCAGATACGACCGGTCACACCATCGAGATGCCCATCAAGTCCAACTTCCGTGAAGGTCTTGACGTACTGGAGTACTTCATGTCTGCCCATGGCGCACGAAAAGGTATGTCTGATACCGCTCTGCGTACGGCTGACTCCGGTTACCTGACCCGTCGAATGGTTGACGTTTCTCAGGAGCTGATCATCCGTGAGACAGACTGCAGCGAGGGCAAGGACGAGATCCCGGGCATGATCGTTAAGGCATTCCGCGATGGCCGTGAGGAGATCGAGGGCCTGAAGGACCGTATCACAGGAAGAGTTTCCTGCGAGGATATCTATGACAAAGACGGCGAGCTCATCGTGAAGAAGAATCACATGATCACACCGAAGCGTGCAGCACGGATCATGGCCACCGGCGTAGAGCAGGTGAAGATCCGTACCATCCTGACCTGCCGCTGCCACAGCGGTATCTGTGCAAAATGCTATGGCGCCAACATGGCCACCGGCGAGGCTGTACAGGTCGGCGAGGCAGTCGGAATCATCGCAGCACAGTCCATCGGTGAGCCTGGTACACAGCTGACCATGAGAACCTTCCACAGCGGCGGCGTTGCCGGCGGCGATATCACACAGGGTCTTCCCCGTGTCGAGGAGCTGTTTGAGGCAAGAAAGCCCAAGGGACTTGCCATTATCACAGAGTTCGCAGGAACTGCTGTCATCAAAGATACAAAGAAGAAACGCGAGATCATCGTTACCAACAACGAGACCGGCGAATCCAAGGCGTACCTCATTCCTTACGGTTCCAGAATCAAGGTTCAGGACGGACAGGAGCTGGAGGCCGGCGATGAGCTGACAGAAGGTAGCGTGAACCCGCACGATATCCTGAAGATCAAGGGCGTTCGTTCCGTACAGGACTACATGCTGCAGGAAGTACAGCGTGTATACCGCCTGCAGGGTGTTGATATCAGCGATAAGCACATTGAGGTGATCGTTCGCCAGATGCTTCGTAAGGTAAGAATCGAGGAGAGCGGAGATTCCGAATATCTGCCGGGTACCCTGGTAGACATCCTTGATTTCGAGGATCTGAACGAAGAGCTGATCAAAGAAGGAAAGGTGCCTGCAGAAGGCAAGCAGATTATGCTTGGTATCACCAAGGCTGCACTGGCAACCAATTCCTTCATGTCTGCCGCATCCTTCCAGGAGACAACCAAGGTTCTGACCGAGGCTGCCATCAAGGGTAAGGTCGATCCGCTGATCGGTCTGAAGGAGAACGTTATCATCGGTAAACTGATTCCTGCAGGAACCGGTATGAAGCGTTACCGCAACGTAAAACTGGATACGGATATGGAAGAAACCGACGAGCTGGAATTTGCCGAGGAGCCGGAAGACGACGAGGAGCTGAATTTCAGCGAGGAAGTGGACGACGATGCACTGGCTGATGAGGATTCTGAAAGCGCAGACGAGGCAGAAACATCTGCTGAGGAAGCTGCTGACGAGGACGAAGAGCCGGAAGCATAAAATCAAGCCGAGATACAGGGGCGGGGCTGCGAAGCAGTCCTGCCCTTTTCGTTGCCCTGAATGCAAAAGGAGACATTGTCAACAGGACAGGAACCTTCGCGAGGATACTGTTTATTATGCATCAATAGAAGGAAAATACAGATGTCTTATGGTAAGGTGGCAAAATATCGAAGAATGATCTGTTACAGGATTCTTTCTGGTTTGTTGTAAAATAGGAGAAGTAGAAGAAATGAAACGTGATAAAAAATACATCGGCGGCATCGTCGCCCTGTTTCTGGCGGCTTTCGCCTGGGGCTCTGCCTACACGGTGATGAAATCCAATCTGGAAATCTTTCCGGCCATGTGGCTGCTGGGCATCCGTTTTGCCATCGCCGGAGCGCTGATGGCGGTGATCTGTCTGCCAAAATGGAAAGAACTGGACAGACAGACGGTATGCCATGGTGTCTGGATGGGCATGCTTTTATATATGGAGTTTTTCTTTTTCACGGTGGGGATCCAGTATACCACTGCTTCCCGGTCGGCCTTTGTGGTGGCGGCCTACATCATCTTTGTACCCGGTGCTTACTGGCTCGTATTTCGGAAACGCCCGGGGAAACTGGATGTGGCGGCATCTGTCACCTGCCTGCTGGGGGCGGCCATCATTTTGCTGGACAGCGCTGGCGGCGGCATCAACAAAGGAGACCTCCTGACCGTGGGCAGCTCCCTGTTCTATGCGGTACATGTCATGTACGGCTCCGTGTATGCCAAGCAGCACAGTCCCTTATTGCTGAACATGCTGCAGATCGGCACCGCCGGGATCATCGGGCTGGCGGCGGCATTTCTCACCACCCCGTTTCCGACGGGGGTGCAGTTCGCGGACTTTGGCGGTGCCATTTACCTGGCGGTGGGCTCCACCATCATCCCGTATCTGTTAAGCCTGGTGGGACAGCGCTATGTGCGGCCCACCACCAGCGCCGTCATTCTTTCTTTTGAGAGTGTGTTCGGCTGCCTGGCCTCTGTGCTGGTGCTGGGGGATCGGCTGACACCCCGGTTTGTACTGGGGGCCGCTGTGGTGCTGTTTTCATTCTTTGTGGCAGAGGGGATTGTGCCAGGGATGAAGCGTTGATTTGTTTAAAAAGTTCAGCCGCGCCATTCGCAAAATCGCGTGTGCCACGCTTTCCGCCGTTTGCACGGCTCTTTTTTGCTCATGAACTGGCGCTTAGCCCATCCGTCCACGTTGCCGTTCTTACGTGCAAGCACGACGCCCGGTAGCATGAGACGGCTGGCTGAACTTTTTTTACAAAAGGCCTTGACAAGAAAATGCGGGATTCGTATAATAATTTAGTGTGCGCAAGAATGCATTTTCTTGGTGCGCACGCAATTCAGCAAGAGTCTGAATCAGCAGCCGCGACACAGAGCAGGAAAACCCTGCAACTGAATATTACAGGAGGTGAACAGGATGCCTACATTTAACCAGTTAGTTAGAAAAGGAAGACAGACATCTGTAAAAAAATCTACAGCACCGGCTCTGTTAAAGAGCTACAACTCTTTAAAGAAGAGAGCAACAGATTCCAATTCTCCGCAGAAGAGAGGAGTTTGCACCGCTGTTAAGACCGCAACCCCGAAGAAGCCTAACTCTGCTTTAAGAAAGATCGCCAGAGTTCGTCTTTCCAACGGAATTGAGGTAACAAGCTATATCCCCGGTGAGGGACACAACCTTCAGGAGCACAGCGTTGTGCTGATCCGTGGAGGAAGAGTTAAGGATTTACCTGGTACAAGATACCACATTGTCAGAGGTACACTGGATACCGCAGGCGTTGCCAAGAGAAGACAGGCACGTTCCAAGTACGGTGCAAAGAGACCGAAAGACGCTAAGAAATAAGCAACTGTAGTTTTTTCGTATCACAAACAGAACTATGATTAGTGCGGTGATCCTGATATTGCCCTGACGGCTGCGGGTTTAATAGATAAAGGTTTACGCGCGAACACAGTAGACACATGTGAGTACCGAAGATTTAATTGAAAACGGGCTTTCATAGTCCGCGAATCATAATTAAGGAGGGAAGTAACGTGCCACGTAAAGGACATACTCAGAAAAGAGACGTATTAGCTGATCCGTTATACAATAACAAGGTGGTTACGAAGCTTATCAATAACATCATGTTAGATGGTAAGAAAGGTGTAGCCCAGAAGATCGTATATGGAGCATTTGACAAAGTCGCTGAAAAGACCGACAGACCTGCTCTTGAGGTATTTGAAGAGGCTATGAACAACATCATGCCGGTACTGGAAGTAAAAGCAAGACGTATCGGTGGTGCTACCTATCAGGTTCCGATCGAGGTTAGACCGGAGAGAAGACAGGCACTCGGACTTCGTTGGATCACTCTGTACTCCCGTAAGAGAGGCGAGAAGACCATGGAAGAGAGACTGGCAAATGAGATTCTCGACGCTGCGAACAATACCGGAGCTTCTGTAAAGAAGAAAGAAGACATGCACAAGATGGCAGAGGCAAACAAGGCTTTCGCTCATTACAGATTCTAATTGTTTGCTATTGTTTTAATTTAAGGAGGAAAATACCTTGGCTGGTAGAGAATATCCGTTAGAGAGAACCAGAAACATTGGTATTATGGCTCATATCGATGCAGGTAAAACTACACTGACAGAGCGTATCTTATACTATACCGGTGTCAACTACAAAATCGGTGATACCCACGAAGGTACTGCTACCATGGACTGGATGGAGCAGGAGCAGGAGAGAGGTATTACTATCACATCTGCAGCAACAACCTGCCACTGGACTCTGGAAGACCACACAAAGGTTAAACCGGGTGCTCTGGAGCACAGAATCAACATCATCGACACACCTGGACACGTAGACTTTACCGTAGAGGTTGAGCGTTCTCTTCGTGTACTGGACGGCGCTGTCGGCGTTTTCTGTGCAAAGGGTGGTGTTGAGCCGCAGTCTGAGAACGTATGGCGTCAGGCTGATACGTACAATGTACCCCGTATGGCATTCATCAACAAGATGGATATCCTGGGTGCAGATTTCTACAACGCTGTAGATCAGATCAAGACAAGACTTGGCAAGAATGCCATTCCGGTACAGCTGCCTATCGGTAAGGAGGATGATTTCAAGGGAATCATCGACCTGTTCGAGATGGAAGCTTACATCTACAATGATGAGAAGGGTGACGATATCTCCGTTACCGAGATTCCGGAAGACATGAAGGAAGACGCAGAGCTGTATCGTACAGACATGATCGAGAAGATCTGTGAGCTGGACGACGATCTGATGATGAAATACCTGGAAGGCGAAGAGCCGACCACAGAGGAGCTGAAAGCAGCCCTGAGAAAAGGAACCTGTGAGTGTACAGCAGTTCCGGTATGCTGCGGTTCCGCATACAGAAACAAAGGTGTTCAGAAGCTTCTGGACGCAATCCTTGAGTACATGCCTGCTCCTACAGACATCCCTGCAATCAAGGGTACCGACCTGGATGGCAACGAGATCGAGAGACATTCTTCTGATGACGAGCCTTTCGCAGCTCTGGCATTCAAGATCATGGCTGACCCGTTCGTAGGTAAGCTCGCATTCTTCCGTGTATATTCCGGTACGATGAACTCCGGTTCTTACGTGCTGAATGCAACAAAGGGCAAGAAAGAGCGTGTAGGACGTATCCTGCAGATGCATGCAAACAAGAGAGCAGAGCTGGATAAGGTTTACTCCGGTGATATCGCTGCCGCTGTTGGATTCAAGTTCACAACAACCGGTGATACCATCTGTGATGAGCAGCATCCGGTAATCCTTGAGTCCATGGAGTTCCCTGAGCCGGTTATCGAGCTGGCAATCGAGCCCAAGACCAAGGCTGGACAGGGCAAACTCGGTGAGGCTCTTGCAAAACTTGCAGAAGAGGATCCGACATTCCGTGCACACACCAACCAGGAGACTGGACAGACCATCATCGCTGGTATGGGTGAGCTGCATCTGGAGATCATCGTTGACCGTCTGCTTCGTGAGTTCAAGGTAGAGGCAAACGTAGGTGCTCCTCAGGTTGCATATAAAGAGACCATCACAAAGGCTGTAGACGTAGACAGCAAGTATGCAAAACAGTCCGGTGGTCGTGGTCAGTATGGTCACTGTAAAGTACACTTCGAGCCGATGGATCCCAACGGCGAGGAGACATTCAAGTTCGAGTCCAGCGTTGTCGGCGGTGCGATCCCGAAGGAGTACATCCCGGCTGTTGGCGAAGGTATCGAAGAGGCTACCAAGGCTGGTATCCTTGGCGGATTCCCGGTAGTTGGTGTATCTGCTAACGTATACGATGGTTCTTACCATGAGGTAGACTCCAGTGAGATGGCATTCCACATCGCAGGTTCCCTTGCATTTAAGGATGCTATGTCCAAGGCTAACCCGATCCTTCTTGAGCCTATCATGAAGGTTGAGGTTTCCATGCCTGAGGAGTACATGGGAGACGTTATCGGTGACATCAATGCCCGTCGTGGTCGTATCGAGGGTATGGAAGATGTCGGCGGCGGTAAGATGGTCAAGGGCTATGTTCCGCTGGCAGAGATGTTCGGATACGCAACAGACCTTCGTTCCAAGACACAGGGACGTGGTAACTACTCTATGTTCTTCGAGAAATATGAGCAGGTACCGAAGAGTGTACAGGAAAAGGTTATCAACGACAAAACAAAATAATAGATTCTGCGTAAAATGGGCTTGAAAATATATCGTAATTGAAATATAATCTAAGATAGCCTATATTGAACAGAAACAAGTAAAACAAAGAAAATGCCCAAAGGCGATATCTATTTAAGGAGGACGTTTAAAAATGGCTAAAGCTAAATTCGAGAGAACCAAACCGCATTGTAATATCGGAACCATTGGTCACGTTGACCATGGTAAGACCACTCTGACAGCTGCTATCACAAAGGTACTGTCTGAGAGAGTTGCTGGTAACACAGCTACAGACTTCGAGAACATCGATAAGGCTCCGGAGGAAAGAGAGCGTGGTATCACAATTTCCACAGCACACGTTGAGTACGAGACAGAGCACAGACACTATGCACACGTTGACTGCCCTGGACATGCTGACTACGTTAAGAACATGATCACTGGTGCAGCTCAGATGGATGGCGCTATCCTTGTAGTAGCTGCTACAGACGGTGTTATGGCTCAGACAAAGGAGCACATCCTTCTGTCCCGTCAGGTAGGCGTACCTTACATCGTTGTATTCATGAACAAGTGCGATATGGTAGACGACGAGGAGCTGCTTGAGCTGGTTGAGATGGAGATCAGAGACCTGCTGAACGAGTACGAGTTCCCGGGCGATGACACACCGGTTATCCAGGGTTCCGCTCTGAAGGCTCTGGAAGATCCGTCCAGCGAGTGGGGCGACAAGATCATGGAGCTCATGGATGCTGTTGATAGCTACATTCCGGATCCTCAGCGTGACACAGATAAGCCGTTCCTGATGCCTGTAGAGGATGTATTCACCATCACAGGCCGTGGTACTGTTGCTACTGGTAGAGTAGAGCGTGGTGTTCTGCACCTGAACGATGAGGTTGAGATCCTCGGCGTTAAGGAAGAGAAGAAGAAAACTGTTGTAACCGGTATCGAGATGTTCCGTAAGCTCCTTGATGAGGCTCAGGCTGGTGATAACATCGGTGCACTGCTTCGTGGTGTTCAGAGAACAGAGATCGTTCGTGGTCAGGTTCTTGCTAAACCCGGCAGCGTTACTTGCCACAAGAAATTTACCGCTCAGGTATACGTTCTGACTAAGGACGAGGGTGGCCGTCATACACCTTTCTTCAACAACTACAGACCTCAGTTCTACTTCAGAACAACTGACGTTACAGGCGTTATCAACCTTCCGGAAGGAACCGAGATGTGCATGCCTGGTGATAACGTAGAGATGACCATCGAGCTGATCCACCCGATCGCTATGGAGCAGGGTCTTACATTCGCTATCCGTGAAGGTGGCCGTACAGTAGGATCTGGCCGTGTAGCTACCGTTATCGAGTAAGCAAGCACTGAACACTTAGTGAGCGCGTAGCGCGAATTTAGTGTGAAGGCTGTTCTTCGAGCGTAGCGAGAAGAACTACTTCGATATAATCATTATAATTATATAAGTACCGCAAGGTACATTGTGCCCAAACGTAAGATGCCCCGGAACCGTAAGGTTTCCGGGGTTTTTCTGTTGCGGAGAAATATGAAAAAGAGTGGGAAATAATAACGAACAGCATAGACAAACGGTTGCTGGGAGAGTATCCTGACAACCGCTTGTGATAACAGAATGATAACAAAATTTTAAATTAATCCAACTAAAGAGCTTTCGTGCAGTACTGCTGATGGATTATATTTTTCTATAAGTGAATTTATAATTAGGCGATTTCCCGCACTGATTTTGGGACTTAAGGTAATTTCCATTTGTGCGTAAGCAGTTTCATCTAGGGTTAAATCATAAAAAGGAAAAGCCTGTTTGGCCTGACCAAGTAAAATCTTGGCACTAGTTGTTTGAAATTCTTGAACAGATTTGTCAACTGCCTGATTTAGATTTAGAGGCATGAGTAATAAAATATATCTCCATTCATGTTGGAATGCCCAATGTATATTCTTATGCTTACCAAGGTTGCCTAAAGCAATATTAAATTTATCCCCGTCTTGGGTTAATAATTTAGGATACAGTTTGTTTGAATCAGAAGTATATTCAACTTTATGTAAAATGTTATTACCCAATGCTCCAGGAGCTATAAATCCATTTTTGAGCATATCTGCAATAGGAATTATAGATTTTAAATAAGATCCATTTGAATTATCAGTTACTGTTTGATGTGTAACCGCCGATATTGACGAAGGGGTATTTTCAAATTCTTTAAATGGATTTGCTTTTAATTTAATTCTAACTCCGGAACTAAGAGAACTATACATTTTCCACATAGGGATATTCTCTGTTTCATCATCAGTCCAAGAACTTACATAGCAAAATTGACCAGCATTTTTTAAATCAAATGCTTCTTTTTCCTGTAGATCATCCATTTGATCTAAGGAAGTTAATCTAAAGGTATGGTTTGCTAAAATTAATGCAAGAGTTTCAATACTAGTATAATGATATAAATAATCAGGTGTGTTTTGCAAAATGATTTAATACCTCCTTAAGTCAGATTATATGTCTTGATGTCATTACCTTCAGTGCCCTTCTTAACGATAGTATGGCAACCTATCGTAGTTCCCATAGCACGCAGTTTCCATTCTTCCTGGTAGCGTTCAACTTATCCAGTTCTGCCTGTCTTTTATCTTCATCTTCAATAGCTGATATTTCAGCTTTTTCTTTTTCATAGACATTTTTAAATTGACACCATTTCCTGAAAAAGTCCTGCATTGTAGGATTATCGAATGTCAGTGAAATCTTCTGATCAGGTGTCTCGGCAAGTGAGAGATTCACTGAATCATCAATAGAAAACAACAGAGAGAGTACATCTCCGACTGTTTCAATATTAAAATCCAGAAAAACACTTACATTTAATCCTAGTGCAGTTGCTATCTTTTCTAACTAATCCGGTTTTGGATTTCGGATTCCAAGTTCATACTTTCTGATTGTTCCTACGTTAATGCCGGACAGCTCGGCTAACTGTATCTGACTGTATCCTCTGAATTCCCGGAATGCCCGGATTTTTTTACCAACCATAATGCTGCCTCCTTAATAATATTTGTGCTTCTATTCTAGTACAAAAGTGAATAATACAAAAGAGTGAGATTTAACAAATTGCCGATTAAAAATTTCAAGGAATTGAATAGTGGCTGTTAGTTTGATACAATAAAATGGATTATACGGTATTGAGGGTGAGAAAATTATGCCGACGAAAGAACCGCGTTTTCATGGCGAAGTTACAGAAAAAAGTCATAAAAATATGAGTAGAATACGTGGAAAAGATACAAGTATAGAGGTTGTGTTGAGAAAGGCTCTATGGCATAGGGGATTCCGTTATCGAAAAAATTACAAGGGATTGCCGGGGAGACCGGATATTGTTCTGACGAAGTATCGTATTGCCATTTTTTGTGATAGTGAATTTTTCCATGGAAAAGATTGGGAAATACTGAAGCCACGATTAGAAAAAGGAAAAAATCCGGATTATTGGGTTAAGAAAATAGAGCGGAATATCCAGAGAGATGAAGAAAAGGACCAGCAATTAAATTTTATGGGGTGGACTGTGATACATTTCTGGGGAAAAGATATTCTGAAAGATACAGAACAGTGTGTTAGAGTGATAGAAGAGACGATATTTGATCAGAAAATGGAAGAAGTAAACGATGAAGAGGAAATGTAATGATGAATTACTTGGAAGAGTATGATGAAGCGGATCCTATTTCAATTGAAACATATGCAAAAAGGTTGATTGGAAAAACATTTGCAGATGTGTGTAAGCAGGATGACATCACCAAGGCTATGGTTGTCAAGGAGACAACAAATTATGAAGTAAAGCACGAGAACAAGAAGCGAAAAGGTGGTTTAGGAGAACTGATAGAAGAGAGATTCTTTCACTATCAAACGAATAATGATGCACGTCCGGATTTTGATAAAGCAGGTGTAGAACTAAAAGTAACACCGTATAAACAAAATAAGAATGGGACACTGGTAGCCAAGGAAAGACTGATATTGACCATGATTGATTATTTCTCAGTTGTTGATGAAACATTTGAAGATAGTCACATGTGGCAAAAGGCTCGCTTGATTTTACTGGTGTATTATCTGTATCAACAAGAGATAAAGAACCGGTTAGATTATCGTATTGGATATGTGAAGCTGTTTGCACCGCCGGAGCAAGATATAAAAATCATAGCACATGATTTTGAGGTCATTGTTGAGAAAATCAGAAACGGAAAAGCACATGAATTATCCGAAGGGGATACTTTGTATCTGGGAGCAGCACCGAAAGCAGCAACGTCAAAGGACCGGAGAAAGCAGCCATTTAGTGATGAATTAGCAAAACCACGGGCATTTGCATTTAAAAATTCTTACATGACATATGTTCTGAACAATTATATTATTCCAGGGAAAAATACATATGAACCGATTATCAAGGGTACAGCAGAGGAATCTTTTGAAGATTATGTTGTAGGAAAAATAGATGCGTATTGTGATTGGTCGGTTACTGATTTATGTAATACATTCCATATAGAATATCAAAAGAAACCGAAAAGCCTAGAGGCAATGTTAGCATATCGGATGTTAGGCATAAAAGGAAATCACGCGGAAGAATTTGAAAAAGCAAATGTGGTAGTTAAGACGATACGTATAGAGAAAAATAATAAAATAAAGGAAAATATGTCATTCCCTACGTTCAAATTTAAAGGACTAGTAGAGGAAGACTGGGAAGATTCCACATTTGGAAATTATCTACGTGAAACTCGATTTTTGTTTGTAGTTTATAAGTTTGATCAACAAGATGAGTTAAGGTTAAAAGGTTGTCAGTTTTGGAATATTCCATATGATGATTTGGAAGGTAATGTGAAGGCAGTTTGGGAAAGGACGCAGAGAGTGCTTCGTGAAGGACTTCAGATAGAAAAGAAAAATGGAAAAAATTATAATAATTTCCCAAAATCATCAGAAAATCCAGTGTGCCATGTAAGACCACATGCACAAAATTCAAAAGATACTTATGAACTTCCAGACGGAAGGCAGTATCCAAAGCAATGTTTCTGGTTGAATAATAGTTATATTTTGTCGCAGTTAGATAAGAATTTTATTGAGGATTGATAATGGGTAATAAAGAATACAAAACTTCAGAAGAAGTAAAGCAGAGAGCGGAAGAAGCAATAGGACATACCTTCAAAGAAATATTTGAATTGGCTCGAAAATATCAACAAGAAAATGGGTTAAAAGAAAAGCACGGAAAGGGAGACATTGGGCAAGCCTATGAAGAAGGCTGGTTTAATTATGCATGCAATGAAGAAGCTGAACCGGATTTTAAAGATGCGGACATTGAATTGAAAGTAACTCCATTTTTAATCAATAGTAGGGGATATAGAGCAAAAGAGAGATTATCACTTGGAAAAATAAACTATAGAGATGAAAATTGGAATGAATATGAAGAAAGTAGATTTTGGACAAAGAATCATCATCTGCTGGTTATGTATTACCAGTATATCCGAAATGTAAAACGCGAGGAGTTCAGTGTAGAGAAAGTGGATGAGATTTTGCTGGAAGAATTGCCAGAGAGAGATCAGATGATTATTCAGCATGATTGGGAAAAGATTGCACGTTATGTAAAAGCGGGTAAAGCACATGAATTATCAGAACGAGATTTTATGTATCTCAGTCCTGCTAGAAAAGGTGCCGGCGGAGATGAGAAAGTAAAATACAATGACAAATATCCGAAAGCAAAACCAAGAGCGTATTCATTTAAAAAGTCGTATATGACTAAATTGTTTAATGAGAGAATGCTTACCTCAGAGGAAATATCTTATATTTTGCCAGGTGCGATATTGCCAAAGGAAAAAGAATTTGATGATATTCTGATTGAAACTTTGAAACCATATTTTGGAAGAACAGTTGAATCATTGAAAAAAGAATTCCCTAATTATCGTAACGGATATAGTGAAAAGAACGATATTGTTAAGCAGATATACAAGAGTGAAAATGATTTAGAAGAAACAGATGAATTCCAAAAAGCTAATTATAGATTAAGAACCATTACAGTTGACGAAAAAGGAACACCAACGCAGGATATGTCATTTTCAGCTTTTGATTTTGATGGATTACTGAAAGAAAAGAACTGGACAGAATCCATTGTTTATGATGAGATGGTAGATTCAAAGTTTTTACTTGTAATATTTTCAAAGAATGCGGAGGGACAAGAAATCTTGAACAATGCGCTTATATGGTATATTCCGAAAAAAGATGTAAATAAAGTAAAGGACGTGTGGAAAGAAGCAAGAAAAGTTATTAAAAATGGAATAAAGTTACAACAGAAATTATCACACGATAAAGCGGGAAGGTTAATATTTGTGTATGAAAATAACTTCCCGAAGAGTAGCTTTAATAAAGTGGCCCATGTAAGAAATAAGGCAGGAGAGAGCGAATATTTTTGTGAAAATGCAAATTCAGTAAAATTAAAAAATCCTGCAGAGGTTATCACTTTAAAAGAAATTCCAGCGGAATTGAAAGATACTCCGATACCTACTGGAGAATACATGACCAAACAGTGTTTTTGGTTCAATAAGAAATATATGAAACAGCAGATTAAAGATTTTATAAAATCATACTAAAAAATAGAAAAGGATCTTTACAAGAATATAAAAATAGGTTATTATATTCAAGAACGATCGTTCGAATAATAAAAGAAGAGGTAATATAAAGTGAAGAAAACAGTTTGCGAATTGTTTGCCGGCGTAGGTGGATTTAGATGTGGACTTAATAATATAAGAACAGCAGAAGATTATGGTAAAAAAGAAAAATGGGATACAGTTTGGTTTAGCCAGTGGGAGCCAGCAGAGAAAAGTACACAGTACGCACATGACTGTTATGTATATCGATTTGGAACACGATTGGATAATAATGGTGAAGATACCACGAATTATAATATTGAAGATGTAGACAAAACAACACTTCCTGATTTTAACTTGTTGGTCGGCGGTTTTCCATGCCAGGACTATTCAGTAGCATCTTCGTTAGCTACTTCCAAAGGGCTTGAAGGGAAAAAGGGAATTTTATGGTGGTCAATACGTGAGACCTTAGAAGCAAAGAAACCACCATTCGTATTATTGGAAAATGTTGATAGATTATTAAAATCTCCTGCAAAGCAAAGAGGTAGAGATTTTGGCGTGATACTCGCATGTTTTCGTGATGAAGGATATACCGTGGAATGGCGTGTGATAAACGCTGCAGAATATGGATACCAGCAGAGGCGGCGTAGAACGTTTATTTTTGCTTATAAAAATAATACAAAATATGCAGACAGAATTTTGAAATCAGTGGGCTATGCAGATGCATTAAAAGAAGAGAGTATGGAAAATGCAATCTTAAAAGAAGGTTTTTTTGCAGAAACATTTCCGGTAAATAAAGCAGAATCTACTAAGATTAAAATTAAAGAACTTCCGATAGAAGTGGGTGAAGTATCTGAAACATTCCAATGTGCATTTGAGAATTCTGGAATAATGAAAGACGGGATAATATATACAATGAAGACCGTTCCAAATTATCACGGAAAGCAGATTACGCTTGGTGATGTTATGGAAACGGGACAAGTAGAAGAACAGTATTTTATTCCAGAAGAAAAATTATATTATACAGATCCAACAGTTACACACAGCGATGAAACGGAGCAGCGTCTTCCAAAGGAAGATAGACAGACCTGGCAGTACCTGAAAGGGGCAAAAAAATTGTTACGTACAAGTTCGACCGGACATGAATATGTATTCTCAGAGGGTGCTATTTCTATGATTGATCAGGAAGATAAACCAGCACGTACAATGCTTACATCTGAAGGTGGGTTCAGCAGAACAACTCATATTGTGAAAGATAAGATGACGGGAAGAGTGAGACTACTTACCGCAACAGAAGCAGAACGAATTCAAGGTTTTCCTACAGATCATACAAAGTATTGTCTGGTTAAAGGAGAAACAGTGGAGATGCCATTGAGAAAACGCAGATTTATGATGGGGAACGCATTGGTGGTTAATCTGGTGGCAGATATGGAGAAAACATTGAATAATATTTTTGATGAAGAATGATTTGATCTATATTTTAGAGTAAAAAGTTATTTTTACAAAAGAGGTATTTGAATGAGTGATAAGACTGTTTATTCTTATATAAATGATATTGCACAGCGATTAAAAGAACCAAGAAAATATGGGGATGTTTCGTTAATGATTGGAGCCGGATTTTCAAAAAATGCACAGAGTAAAGGAATGGCAAGTATGCAACCACCAAATTGGAGTGAACTTGCTGAAAAAATGTATGAGGAACTATATCCGGAACCATTAGAAGTACAAGAAAAAGAAGAATGGAATAGACAAAGGATCATAAAAACATCTGGGAAAAATGTCACAAAGCTGGCAGATGAATATATTGCTAATTTTGATAGAAATAAAATAAATAATTTGATAGAACAGTCCATTGCAGACGAAATGTTTGTTCCAGGAGAATTACATAAAAGACTTTTAAAATTACATTGGTCAGATATTTTTACGACAAATTATGATACTCTTTTGGAACAGACGGTAGATATGATTTATCGTGAGAATAACTATGAAATCATATATTCTCAAAATGATTTGCCAGGAAGTATAAAGCCGCGGATAATTAAGCTGCATGGTAGTATTCCACAAGTAAAGCCATATATAATAAGCGATGAAGATTATAGAACATACCCAGATAAATATTCAGCATTAGTTAATACTGTACAGCAGGCGATGCTTGAAACTAGGTTATGCTTACTTGGATTTTCCGGGGATGACCCTAATTTCCAAAGTTGGCTTGGCTGGTTACGAGATAATATGGGTGAATACTGTCCAACGATTTATTTGATTGGTTTATATGAAAAACTCAGTGCTCCAGAGAGAAAACTGTTGGAAAATAAGGGGATTACTATAGTAGATATTTCTGGATTAGTATTTCGACAGGAAGAAAATCGACACTATCAGGCAATTTCAGAATTTGTTGGTTTATTAGAAAAAAATCAGAGTGAAAAAGATATTTATTCGGAAAGGCCATACCAGAATGTTGCTATATTTTGGCAACCTAAAGAATCGGAAAAAGAAGAATACTTTGAAAAGTTGAAAAACTATTCCCATAAAGTTGAAAAGTTGATAGAGCCGTACATTTTACTCCCGGAAGAAAAAAGGATTAAATATGCAGATTATTTTTTAGAACATTTTAGTGTAGTGCTGAAATTGGTTCATAATCAGGAGAAAGTACCAGAGAAGCTAATTTCAACTATTATTAAAATACTAAGAAAATGTTTGGTTGTTTTAGAAGATGAAAATGCTGAATATTTAGAAAAAGTAACAGAAATGTTAATTGAGAAAAATTCACAAATAGAAACGTTATGTGAGATATTATTGTATTTGGCAGAAATGTATAGAATCGATGGTAAAAAAGAGTTATATGATGCTTGCATGGGAAAATGTGAGGTATATTGTAATAAAATTCCATATTATAAAAATGAATATCTTATTGAAAAAATGAAAAATCACATTTCACTATTTGGTTACGAGGAAGCGAAACAGCTGATTGAGGAGATAGAAACACCATCATTTGAGTATAAAGTAAAAAAAGCAGCGTTGTATAAACAATTGTCAAAGAATGATATTGCAGACAAGATATTAAGTGAGTGCTCAGCGGAATTGGCACAGATGAAGTTATCAGATGAAATATATGCTTCATATTTGGGATATCTAAATTTATGTTATAGAATTGGAAATTGGGAAATAAAGGAGGAATACGCTGACAATAAGTATTATGATAATTCATATAACACAAGACGTATTATTGTCGAACAAAGGGAAAAGCTGGAGCAAGTCTTCTTTGAAAAAGATAGAAAAAAAGAAGAAAGAATAGTGCCGTTTAGCCTTAATTCCAATAAGAGTGTTACAGTAGTTTATTCGGGAGAAGATACTTGTTACAAAAATTCGTTTGTTTTTATTCTTGGAATAGATAGATTGTGCTTGCCGATATTTTCGGATCAAGCAAGACTGCTTCCACGTGTATATGAAGAGATAATGAATTCGAGTAAATATGCTTATTGGAAAATGTCATTAGCTGTTAGGACAAACCAAGAAAAAGTTATCAATCAAATTTTTACACGGAAAACGCTTTTAAATATAGATGATTCAGAAAAACAATCTCTTTTTGAAAAATTGATTGAAATTGTAAAGATGTATGCTGCAGAAGATAGTTATGATAGAAAAAAATATTTTGTATCAGTGAAGAACATCTTAAGCATATTATCGCGGTTAGTGGTATTTATAGAAGATGAAAATATAATTGCATTTTTGGAAATATTATGCAGATTTAGTCAAAAGGAAGATTCTTTTAGAGATAGAGATATAAAAAAGATTCTGCAGATAATTTCAACCAGATTTAATGGGAATATTGCAAATGCTTGTCAGAATATTATTTTCTCTGAGTTTAATGCACAATATCATTTGGCTAGTTATTTTAGCGATGTATCATTTGAAATATGTGAAGAAGATGTGGAAATATTTTATGAAAAAGCACTTCGTGCGAGTTTAAGTGAAAATATATGTGAAAAAGATAATGGATTATCTTGCTTATTAGTATTGTGGAATAATAAACCGTTAGAAAAATATCGAGACGATATTGTAACAGCCTTCTGGAAGAATGATAAAGAAACTCTGCCGACAACAGAATTATACTATCCATTTATTTGGGAGGGATTACCGTATCCAGAATCAGTTGATTTTTCAAAATTATATTATAA
>JAGTTR010000023.1 GCA_018223385.1 Oscillospiraceae bacterium Marseille-Q3528 | reverse complement strand
ATTTATTGCTGTCGTTGTACGCGCAATTTTAGAAATTTGTGTCTTTAAATCCTTGTTTATTTATTATTTAACGATGTATTTGAAAAATATTGTGAAAAAAATAGCGTAAAAAATGCAGGTCACAACCAATTATCCCTGGTCATGACCTGCATAAATGATATCAGATTATTTTGTGCCAAAAATTCGGTCACCTGCGTCTCCCAGTCCCGGACAGATGTACGCGTGATCGTTCAGGCAGCGATCCACATGCCCACAGTACAGCTGCACATCCGGGTGCGCCTTGCGGACCCGCTCGATGCCCTCCGGCGCTGCGATGATGCACAGGAACTTGATGTTCTTTGCTCCCTGTTTTTTCACAAAACCCACGGCTGCCACAGCGGAACCGCCGGTGGCCAGCATGGGATCCAGCACCATCACCAGCCGGTCCTCAATGGATTCCGGCAGCTTGCAGTAATATTCGTGGGGTTCATGGGTCACCGGATCCCGGTACAGCCCCACATGTCCCACCTTCGCCGTGGGCACCAGCGTCAGAAGGCCGCTGACCATGCCAAGGCCTGCCCGCAGCACCGGCACCAGCGCCAGCTTCTTCCCTGCCACAAAGGGCGTCTCACACAGCTCGATGGGGGTTTCCACCGGCCGGTTCTCCAGCGGCAGATCCCGCAGCGCCTCATAGCCCATCATCGTGGCGATCTCCTCCACCAGCTTACGAAACTCATTGGTTCCCCGGCCCTTCTCCCGCAGCATGGATATCTTGTGCTGAATCAGCGGATGATCCATAACGATGACTTCTTTTTCTTCCATAAATAATACAATCTCCCTTCTATTCCGCCTGTCCCTGGCTTTTCTGGGCCTCGCTCAGCACCAGATCCATGCTTCCGGAACGGAAGCCTTCCAGATCCAGCGTCACATAGCAAAATCCCAGCCCTTTGATATAGGATACCACATCTTCCGCCATTTCCAAAACAGTTTTCATGGCAGAACGCTCCACTTCGATACGGATCACATCGCCGTGGAGGCGGAGACGGACATTTTTCAGCCCTTTTTCTTTCAGATATTCCTCGCCCATGCCCACTTTTTCCAGAACGGCAAAATCCACTTTCGTGTTGTAGGGAAGCCGGGTGATGAGACAGGGGGCCGACGGCTTGGATGCTGCCTGCACGCCCAGCTCGGCAGCCAGTTCCCGCACCTCTGCCTTGGTCAGATGGAAAAGTGCCAGAGGGCTATTGACATGAAGCTCCCGCACAGCCCGGATGCCCGGCCGATATACGTGCAGGTCATCCTCGTTGGTGCCCTCCACCACACACCTGGCGCCCACTTTTTCAGCGGTTGCCAGCAGGTTCGTAAACAGATATTTCTTGCAGATGTAGCAGCGATCCGGCGGATTGTTCTGAATGCCCTCCTGGCTTCTCTCATCCACCTCCAGCACAATATGCTCTGCCCCCAGCTCGGCCGCCGCCTGTCTGGCATCCTCCAGTTCCCCGTGGGGATGCAGCTTGGTGGAAAAGGTCACCGCCCAGACGGGTACGCCAGCTGCCTTCCCCGCATCACAGGCCATTTTCAGCAGAAGGCTGCTGTCCACACCTGCGGAAAACGCAATGCAGATGCCTTCCTTTACGTGATCCGCCATCCACTGTTCAAGATTTTCTTTTTTCTGTCTTAACTGTTCTGTCATATGATCGCTCCTGTCTTTTTTCTATATGGCGTTACTCCAGCACAAAATGCCCGGGCGCACGTTCTGTCATCGTCTCTCCCAAGGGCTGGCTGGTATCATACTCCTGTATGGTCTTTTGGCGCTCCAGCACGGGATCTGGAATGGGAATGGCGGAAAGCAGCGCCTTCGTATAAGGATGCATGGGATGCCGGAAAAGTTCCTCCGTATCCGCCAGTTCCACCAGTTTTCCGTTCAGCATCACACCCACACGATGACTGATCAGACGGACCACCGACAGATCATGGGCGATAAACAATAAAGAAAACCGTTTTTCCTTCTGCAGCCGCTGCAGCAGCGTCACGATCTGGGCCTGAATGGAAATGTCCAGAGAGGCGATGGGCTCATCCGCAACGATGAGCCCCGGCTGCAGCAGCAGGCTCCTGGCAATGGTAACCCGCTGCCGCTGGCCGCCGGAAAGCGCCCCCGGATATTTGCCGAGAAAATCCACCGACAGCCCCACCTCTTCCAGCAGGGCTTCCAGACGCTGCCGGAAGCTGGCCGCCTCGCGCTTTCTTCCCTGGATCCACAGCGGCTCCAGAATGATCTGCTCCACCGTCATCCGCGGATTCAGAGAAGCCGCCGAATCCTGAAAGATCATCTGCATTTCTTTTTTCGGATTTCCGTGGAACAGAACCTCCCCCTCTGTCGGCCGGTAAATGCCGGAGATCAGCCGGGCCACCGTGGATTTTCCACATCCGCTCTCCCCCACCAGACCGAATACCTCTCCTTTTCTGATGCCAAAGGAAATATCATCCACCGCCCGGATCGTCAGCTGGTCATGGATGCGGAAATATTCTTTGACATGGTGCAGCTCCACCATCATCTCTGTATCCATTTTCTGCTCCTTTCCCGCAATGCAATGGGCGGCGTGATCTTCGGTGCCCGTTCATCCAGCAGCCACGTCGCAGCGTAATGGGTATCCGACACCCGAAACATGGGCGGCATCTGCGCATAATCGATGGCCAGCGCATACGGGTTTCTCGCTGCGAAAGCATCTCCGGGCGGCGGATCCAGTAAATCCGGCGGCATTCCCGGAATATAGGAAAGCTTCCCGCTCTCCAGCGCCAGTGCCGGAAGGGAAGACAAAAGGCCCCACGTATACGGATGGCGCGGATCATAGAAAATCTCCTCTGCCGTTCCGATCTCCACCACTTTCCCTGCATACATGACGGCCACGCGATCCGCGATTCTGGCCACACTGCCCAGGTCATGGGTCACAAACACGGTCGCTGCACCCGTTTTTTCCCGGATCGCAAGGAAAAGATCCAGGATTTTGGATTTTACCGTCACATCCAGCGCCGTCGTGGCCTCGTCCGCAAAGAGAAGCTTGGGATCGGCCGCCAGCGCCGCCGCAATGACGCAGCGCTGCCGCATGCCGCCGGACAGAAAATGAGGCTGCAGGAAAAACCGCTCTGCCGCATTTTCGATACCTACCATGTCCAGAAGCTCCAGGGTTCTGGCTTTTGCTTCCTCTCCCGATACTTTCCGGTGCCTGCAGATCACCTCCATGATCTGCTTTCCAACGGGGATGGTGGGATTCAGCGTTTCCAGCGGATCCTGAAAAATCATGGACATCACACTGCCCCGGACCGTGCGCATCTGTTTTTCTGTTGCATGGGTGATGTCCTGCCCGCAGACGGTGATCTTTCCGCGCCGGATACGGGCAATGGGCGGCAGCAGATGCATCACCGACCGGCACATCACCGTTTTCCCGCATCCGGATTCTCCTACCACGCAAAGGATCTCTCCCTGCTCCACACAAAGGTCAACCCCTCTGACCGCCTCCACTTCTCCCTGTGGCGTGTCAAAGCTGACCGCAAGATCCTCCAGCTCCAAAACTTTCTCTGCCAATGTTTACACCTCAAACTGTGGTTTTATTTCTGCAGCGTCCACTCCTCGATATTCCACATGACACCAACTGCATGGTGTCCCAGCACCCGGGATGTGTCCAGCCCGGACAGAGCGCTGGTTCCCACATAGTTGCCATCCAGGTATGCCACCAGAAGTACGCCGGGATGCTGCGCATACACTTTCTCAAATTCTCCGTAAAGCGCCAGACGTTTTTCCGGATCTTCCGTGTGGCGGGCCTCCGTCAGCAGCCGGTCAACCTCCGCGTTGGAATAATGCATGGTGTTGTCACTGCCGTCTGTCACAAACTGCCCGTAGGCCATATCCGGGTCAAACTGCGTGGCAAAACCGGCCAGAAAACCATCGTATCCCGCATTCCAGTCAAATTTGGCCACCAGCACCACTTCCATCTCCACCCCGGCCTGCTTCAGCATGGCGGACATGAGATTGGCAATATCGATTCTCTCTTCCTCGTAATCCCGGGTCTGGATGGTAAAATGGAACCGCTCGCCGTTCCGGACATAGATCCCGTCCTCTCCCTTTTCCCAGCCAAGTGCCTGCATTTCCTCTGCAAACCGCTCCAGATCATAGGCATAAATATCTGCCTCTGAATTGGTGCCCAGCGGATTTTTCTGAATGGGGCTGTAAGCCGTGCATCCCTGTCCGTTCAGCACACTGTCTACAATGGCCTGCTTATCCAGCGCATCGTTCAGCACACCGATGGAGTCACTGTTCTTTTTCCAGAAATCGCTTTCCATGTTCATGGAAGCGCCCCGGTAATCCGCCGTCTTGAAATCCCAGTTGGTATACCCGTCTTTTCCGCGGAATCTCTCCGCATAGTTGGCGTTCAGCCAGGCCAGATCCGCCTCGCCGGATTCCAGCATGGTCGCTTTCGTGCTCTCCACCGCAACGGTCTTATAAATGATCCGTTCGATATTCGGCACTTTTCCGTAATAGTCCTCATTCCGGGCAAAGGTAATCATGCCGCCGGTCATATCCCAGTCCACAAAACGAAAACGGCCGGTGCCAACGGGATGCTGGTTAAAGGAAGTGGTGTTCATATCCTCTCCCTCCAGCAGGTGCTGCGGAATGATGCCAATGGTAAAATAGCCCAGCATATTGGCACAGTACTGATCCAGCGTGATCACAACGGTATCGTCATCCGGCGCAGAAACCTCGATGATATCTTCATAATTGCTGGTCAGTGTACTGGTCAGTGTCTCATCCTCCGTCAGAACCTGATAGGTAAATACCACGTCCTTCGCGGTAAATGGTTCTCCGTCATGCCACTTTACATCCTTTTTCAGATGAAATGTATAGGTACAGGAATCCGTGTCATATTCGTAGCTTTCCGCCAGATCCGGCACCGGGAGTCCATTGCCGTCATATTTCATCAGGCCGGAAAATACCAGCTCCACAATTTCATCATGGGAACTGAGCACCGGATTGATGGTGCTCTCATTTTCCCCCGCATACACCAGCGTGTTGGACAGATCCGATGCGTCTCCCGTCTGCCCGGCAGGCGCTGCCTGATTTTCCTGATCCCCCTGCCCGCCGCAGGCACACAGGCCAAAGCATACCGCTGCAATCAGCACCCATGCAATTACATTTTTCTTCATCTTCTTTCTCCTCTTTCTTCCTTTTTGATTGATTTATCGTTTGCTACAGATTACTGTGTCTGCGGTTCGTCTCCTTCCGCAGATAGTTGCCGATACTGGTCATGCACAGAAGCGTCACCACCAGAAACAGGCCGGGGATCACGATGACCCACCAGGTATTCATGATCAGCGCCCGGTTGGCCAGAGACAGCATGCTGCCCCAGGACAGCACATCCACCGGCAGTCCAAGCCCCAGAAAGCTCAGCGTAGATTCCATGGTGATACACGTACTGATATTGGAAACAACGGCAAACATCACCGCAGACAGCACATTGGGGATCAGATGCCGCCCCATCACATACAGAAAGCTTCCGCCGGTACATCTGGCGTACAGCACATATTCACTGTTGCGGATCTGCCGGACTTCACTGCGCACAATCCTTGCCATGCCAAACCAGCCGGTAACGCCGATAACGAAAGACAGGGTAAACACATTCCTGCCTGGAAACAGCGCAGAAAGGATCAGCACCAGCAAAATCGACGGGATGCTTCCCCCCGCTTCCACCAGACGCATCATTACCGCATCTGCCCGATCCGGCAGGACACCGCTGACACAGCCATACACCGTACCGATCACAGCAATGATAGCCGCACCAAGAAGCCCGATCGTCAGGGACGTCCGCCCGCCGTAGAACATGATAGAATAGAGATCACGCCCCAGAGAATCCGTCCCGAAATAAAATTCCGCACCGGGAGGCACATTACAGGCATCCAGGTAGAACCCGGCCGGATCATGGTTGGCAAACACCGGTGCAAAAACACAGCCCAGCACGATCAGCAGTAAAAGTGCCGCCGAAAATACCGGTTTTCCCTTGATGCGTTCCCGGAAACTCCGCTTTTTTTTCACAGACACATAGGACTGCGCGCCTGCGCCGACCACAGCAAACAGGTCTTCCTTCTTCTGCTCTACCACTTTACAGACTCCATTTCTTTCATTCTCGGGTCGATCTCCTCATTGATCGTCTGCGCAAGAAAGCTTCCGGCAAAAACAGCGATCCCGGTGATCAGCACCGTGATCATCAGCAAATTATAATCATGGTACTTTGCACTTTCCACCGCCAGATTGCCGATTCCCGGATAGTTGAAAACCGCTTCCACCACCACAGTTCCTCCCGTCACATGGGGAATGGAAATCGCCATCACATTGACGATGGTGGGAGCCGCATTTCTCAGGCAGTGCTTCCACACGATCTCCCGTTTGGTGCAGCCCTTTGCCCGGGCAAACAGCACATAATCCTTCCGCACCTCATCCAGCAGCCGATTGCGGATCATATAAGCATAATACCAAAGATGACCGGCGATCATCACGATCAGCGGCAGGATGAGATGCCGGATCCGGTTGCCGATATCCCCCTTCATTCCCACATCGTAGGCGCCGCTACTGGGCAGCCAGCCCAGGTTCACACTGAAGATCAGCACCAGCACCACTCCCAGCCAGAAGCTGGGGATGTAATACGTGGCCGTGCCTATTTTGCATATTGCTTTGTCCAGAAGCTGTTCTTCATGAAGAGTACAGAACACCGCCAGCAAAACAGCCAGGGCAAAAACAAGCACATAGGCCAGCAGGCCCAGCAGCAGGGTATTTCCGATGAGCGTCCGGATCACATCCAGCACAGGCATTTTGTATTTAAAGGATAAGCCGAAGTCTCCCCCGCATGCATGAGAAAACCAGCGCACATACTGGGTCAGCAGCCCCTCATTTAATCCCAGTCTTTCCCGGGCGGCAGCCTTCTCTGTCTCTGTCATCCGTTCCAGCACATCCCCGTAAAAGGACTGCAGGGGATCCCCCGGCGCCAGCCGTGCGATAAAAAATACAACCATCGACAGCAGCAGCATACACAGCAGCAGAAGGAGGATTCGTTTTCCCATTCGAGCAAAACGGCCGGAGTTTTTCACGTTACGCACGGCTCTGTTCCATCGCTGCCTGCAGGATGCTATGGTATACCGTCTGGAAGTCCTCCCCGCATGCCTGGCAGATCTTTTTCACACTCTCATACTCGGGATACATCCGGGTCTTTCCCTTTCTCATGCACACCTTCACATCCGCCGGACCGTAAGGGGTGTCCACCGTCTCGATCCGGCGATCCAGCACCGTCCGCTCCATGGGCATCTTGCGGATACCCACCGTGGTCGTGTGGGCAAAGATCAGATCCTCCATCTGCTCCACCTTATCTGCGGTGCAGATCACCCGCAGCAGCACCGCCGGGCGGTTTTTCTTCATATAAATCGGGGTATAAAATACATCTCTCGCGCCTGCTTCCAGCAGGCAGTCCATGGTAAAGCCCAAGGCTTCTCCGGTGCAGTCGTCAATGTTCGTCTCCAGCACCCAGATGTGGTTCTCATCGCAGGAGGCTGCATTCTGCTGTCCTGCATTTCCTCCCGGCATTGTCTGTGCCCCTTCGATGTCTGTCCGGGACATCAGCTGATCAGCTCCGGGGAGTGACTGATTGCTGTCTGTGTGCGCAGGCGTCTCTTCCTCCAGCAGCATCGCCCGTAAAATATTGGCCTTGGGGAAATCCTTCTTTCCGGCGCCGATACCGATGCCCAGCACCCGGTACTGCTCCGGCAGTTCCTTCCGGGTGCGCAGCGCCGCCGCGATGGCTGCACCGGTGGGGGTCACCATCTCCCCCTGGTTGTCTGTAATTTTCAGCGGCAGGCCATTGATGGCAGAAATGTTTGCCACCGCCGGTACCGGTACGGGCAGGATGCCGTGCTGACACCGGGCATGGCCGGTTCCCTCATAAAGCGGAGAAACCACCACATCGTCAATGCCCAGATTGTCAAAGCAGACCGCCGTGCTGATGATGTCCACAATGGAATCCACCGCGCCTACCTCATGGAAATGTACCTGTTCGATGGGCAGACCGTGGGCCTTGGCCTCTGCCTCTGCCACAATGCGGAACATCTTCCGGGACAGCTCTTTTGCTCTGTCCGATGCCTCCATCCGGTCAATGATGGCATACACATCCGCAATGTTGCGATGCACGTGGGCATGCATATGATCGTGATGGTGGTCGTGACTGTGCTCGTGCGTATGCTCATGCTCGTGCGTATGCTCATGCTCATGACTGTGAGCATCCTCGTCATGGTGATGATCATGGTCGCCGTGGCTGTGCTCGTGATCATGATTGTGGTCGTGCATATGCCCGTCGTCATTATGGTGATGCTCATGGTCGTGGTCGTGGCAATGGTCGCCGTGGCTGTGCTCATGACAATGGTCGTGATCGTGGGCATGATCGTGTCCGTCGCCATCGTGATGATGGTGCTCATGCTCGTGGTCATGTTCTCCGTGATCGTGTACATACGCACTCTCATCCAGAATTACGTCAAAGTCGCAGGCGTCGATGCCGCACTTGAAGGTTCTGCCAATCTTGATCTCATATCCATCCACATGGAGGCTTGCCAGCGCATCCTCCAGCACTTTTCTGTCTGCGCCCAGATCCAGAAGGGACGCCACGGTCATATCTCCGCTGATACCGGAATAACACTCTAAATATAATATTTTTTTCATCTTCCATTCACCGCCAGTCTGTTTATTTGCGTAGCCAGATAGCCCGCACCATATCCATTGTCAATATTTACCACCGAAATGCCGTTGGCACAGGAGTTGATCATCGTCAGCAGCGCCGACAGCCCGTGAAAGCTGGCGCCATATCCCACCGAGGTGGGCACTGCGATGACCGGATGCTCCACCAGCCCCGCAATCACTGTGCCCAGAGCGCCCTCCATGCCTGCCACTGCCACCACGCAGTTGGCCTCCCGGATGCGCTCCCGCTGGGCCAGCAGCCGATGAATGCCCGCCACGCCCACATCATAGATGCGCTCCACATGACAGCCGAAAAACTCCGCCGTCTGGGCAGCCTCTTCCGCCACCGGAATATCCGCCGTGCCGCCGGTGCAGACGGCAATATTGCCCACATGTGCCTTATCCGGCTTCTCTGCCTTCATGATGCGGCTGATGGGATCGTAGACGATCTCCGGCACCAGCGCCTTCACCAGCTCATACTGCTCCCGGCTGGCCCGCGTGCCCATGACTTCCGCATCCTCCTCATAAAACTTCTGAAAAATCTTTACCAGGTATTCATCCGGTTTCCCGGCACAGAACACCACTTCCCCGAACCCCGACCGCAGCTTCCGGTGGTGATCCAGCTTGGCAAAGCCCAGATCCTCATAGGGCAGATTCTTCAGCAGCTCTTCTGCTTGTTCCACGGGCATCTGCCCTGCCTGCACCTGCTCCAGCATTGTTTTGATGTCCATAAGCCTCTCTCCTGTTCTTCTTCCAAAACCAGTGCATGTTTTCCGGATCCTGACACACAAAGCGTCCCTCCGGATGAAAAAAGACCAGAAAAACAAAGCGTCCGATTCCGACGCCATGCCTTCCTGGTCAGTTATTCTCATCTGTCTTATCCTGATTCCGTTCACATACAAATGGTGCTGCCTTCCTGACAGCTGTTCATGCATATTTTAGCACAACTCATACCGCCAAACAAGCATTTCCTTTCCACATTATTAATGAATGCGGTGAAAAAAGATGGCTGAACCGCCCGGAATAGTGTAAAATAGAACCAGTATACAAATGAGGTGGGAACTATTTATGAAACAGATCAAGCAGCTGCTTGCCGGACGGCGGAAAAATATGTATATTTTGGCAATCCTTTTTGTCCTCTGCCTGGCAGCAGAACTTCTTTTATCTAACTGGAGGGATTTTTCTATCAAAGATGCCCCCGTGACCGTTCTTCCGTCAGAAGCACTGACTTCAGCAAAGGGAGCCACACTGCTCCCCGACGGGACCATTCAGATTGACAGCGCCGGTGCCGAACTGGAATTCACCGGTCTGTCCACAGAAGCGCATACCATCACCATCTATACATCCGCACCGGAAGGGACGGTATCCATCGCCTCCTGCTTCCTGACGGATGATGCCAGCCAATATGACTACAAACAGGCGTGCCTTCTGTACTTTCACCCGGCCGGTGGGCATTGTTTTTCCCGCGAACCACTCATCAGCAATGGGAATCTGCACGGAATCCTTCTGTCCTTTGACCGGATGCACGGGAATTTCACCATTGACCGCATCGTTCTGAATGAACGCAGAGGCTTCCATTTTGACAAACTGCGGTTCTGTCTGCTGCTTCTTTTCGCCTGTTTCATATGGGCCTGCCGTTCCCGGACACTGCGCACCCTTTTCTATGATCCTTCCAGCCGGAAGCACAGGCTTGTACTGACTGCAGGTGCTGCCCTGTGCCTGGCGGTGGTATTCTGGATCTACGGAGCCCTGTCTTCCTTTGGCAGTGCAGATCCCATCTCCTATCCTCTGGAAGAACCGGTGGCCTCCTACGGTGCCTACGTCCAGCAGTTTGATGCCTTTCAGAAAGGGCACCTGTTTCTGGATCTGGAAACGGATCCCCGCCTGAATACCCTGTATAACGTTTATGACTACAGTGAGCGGAGCCACAGCTCTGACACTGCCGACTGGAAGCAGCCTTACTGGGACCGGGCCTTTTATAACGGGCATTATTACTCCTATTTTGGTATCGGCCCGCTTCTGACCGTATATTATCCGTATTATCTGCTCACCGGGGCACTGCCCGGGGATGCTTTTGTCAGCATGATATATTCTGCACTCTGTGCCGTCCTCCTGCTGGCAGTTCTGGAAGAACTCCGGAAGAAATTTCTGCCCCGTGTGCACCTGTTCCTGTATGTATTTGGATATATTACATTATTTTTCGCCAGCCTGATCCCACTTGTCATGGTCAGCTCCAACTTCTACTACATTGCCGTCAATGGGGCAATGGCGTTTGCCCTGCTGTTTTTCCTGTTTTTCTTTCATGCATTTTCCATGAAACAGGGCATCCCGCGCAGACTTTGTGCCGCAGCAGCCGGCATAGCCTTTGTCCTGCTGGTACTCTGTCGGCCCAATGCAGCCATTGCGGTCATGTGCGCTGCTGCTCCCACTGCCCTTTTGTATCTGGCAGAGAAGGACACTGTCTGGAAATATAAGCTTCTCGATCTGGCAGCCTTCGTTATTCCGGTCGCCGTCGGCGGCGCCCTGATCTGTACATACAACATGGCAAGATTCGGAACGCCCACGGAATTCGGCACCAGCTACCAGCTCACCGTCAGCGACATCACTTACAACACGCTGCGGGCAGACCCTTCCCGGCTGCTGGCCTTTGTTTATTATGATTTCCTGGAGCCCCCGGATGTCAGTCTGATCTTTCCTTTTATCAGTCTGCATAAAGAGGTGGTATCCACCTTAGGCAATTACATATACCACACTTACAACATGGGATTGTTCTGTATCCCGCTGTTCCTCTGTCTGTTTCTGTTCTCACACCCGTCGATTGAACAAAAACAGCATTCCAAGCGGCTGACTTATCTGTTCCTGCTGCTCGGATCCCTGACGGTTGCGTTCCTTGATTTTTCCCTTGGCGGAATCTTCATCCGTTATCTGTGCGACATTACGCTTCCCCTTGGTATCCTGGCCCTGCTTCTGGCACTGGAATATGAAGCCCGGCTGGAGGAAGACCGCTGCATCCGCAGCATTCTCCCGGTTCTTTTTATCTGCAGCATCTTTATCGGTGCCATGCTCATTTTCGCCAATGAGAACTGTATGCTGCTCAATGATGCACCGGAAAAGTATCTGCGTATCATGGATCTTTTCCGATAAAAAGGAAAACCGGGCCTTACCAGAATAGAAAGAGAGGATTTGATCAGATTTGTACAGGAAGAAGAGCCATATATCAGATCACATCATCCGGAAAAGAAAAGCAGTTTTAGTCATTGCTGTTATTACGATCATTTTTTCCATTTACTTTGTTGGTTCAGGATTTATAAAAAACCCTGACGTATATATTCATGATTATACAGTCAGCGCAAACGGCACCGAAATCACGATTCATACCCATGTATCATCTCCCATGGGATATATCAGAAAAGCTGTTGTCCATCAGCAGCACGGAGGACATCTGTACCTGGACTTCTATTCCGCTTTTGGCGGCATAAACGGCACAATCGGGGCCAATAATGTATACACGCTTCCCTTGCATGAGGAAACATACATGATAGGCATATACCGAAATACAGATTGCTATGAAGAAGCTCTGGTAAAGGACAAAAATGGTTTATGGCAAAAAGCCAGATAATCGCATTTCCTTTACGGACAAGCTTCTTCTTTCGCCGCTTCTGTATTTTTGATCCTTGACTGATACTGCGGATATTCCGCAATCAATCTGTCGATAACACCCGGCTCGTCCCAATAATGCATGGGAAAAACAGCATTGCAATCAATGTTTTTCAGGAAATACAGTATGCCATCTGCATAGTGGCTTTCCTGTCTCGGATCAAGCGGAACAAATGCAATATCAAAATGTATCCCTTTTATTTTGTTGATCTCGGCACGGTACCTAGCGACCATTTGACGGTTGTCAGCCTCCGGTTCCCCTTCCCAGTACCAATCGTTCAGATCACCTGCGTGATAAATGGTACCCTCTCTCGTTTTTACAATAAAAGCAACGCCACTGTCGTTGGAAAGCAGCGTGCTGACCTGCGTGCCGTTATCGAGAACGTAAGTTTTATCGTGGTAAACTGTCGTAACCCTGACACCCAGCGGATATTTTCTTTTGCTGATATCCTTTGCCAAAACCGCCTGATAATTCATCCCCCTGTCATCAAGGATTGCAAAGATCCGGGGATTAAAATGATCCTGATGAAAATGACTGCAAAAGACGACAACCTCCCTGCTTTTATCCAGTTCCGGTATATCGCCTCTGTAATAGTCAAAAATATAATAACAATCCTCTGTTTCAACCAGAAATCCACTGTGATGGATGTACGTTACTTTCATCATTATATCCTGTCTTCCCCTTACCTGGAAAGCCCGATCCCGGCTCCCACCGTGTATACATCCCGCATGGCATCCTTTACTACTGCCTCCACCTGACGGTCGTTCATCTTCTTCGCGCCGATCTGGGTCATGATGGCGCTCATCACCAGGTTGCTCAGCTCCGCGGAAAACCGTTTCAGTGCCTGTCCCTCCACGCTCTCATAGGCAATGCCCATAAGGGTGCAGGCGTACTCGTCCATGCAGGCAAACCCTCTGGGATCAAACAGGCCCCGGGAAATGCCCTGGGCGGAGAAGTCTCCCCAGTGGCGTTTCCACAGCTGGGCGATGCCCGCACCGCCGTAAAAACAGCACACTGCTGCCGCCTTCACCTCTTCCAGCGTATATTTCTTCTGGCCTGTCAGCCGGATGATGCATTCCGGGATAAAACAGTCCGCAATGGCCGTCACATCGGCAGCCACCGGCAGCCGATCCTGGACATAGCCCTTCTTCACAGCCAGGCGGATCATCTGCTTTAACAGGCGGTTCTTCTCCTCCTGCTTCTTCGCTTCCTTCGCCTCATCTGCCGCTGTCATCTGTAAAATCTCTTTTTTCAGCGTCTGGCACGGTTCGTAGTCGTACAGTGCCATGACTGTCTCCACCGCTTCCAGCGCCTCCTTGGGCCGATGCAGATTTTTCAGCGCCACGGCACGTCCATACAGCGCTTCCCCAAACCGGTCATCGATAAAAATGGCCTCCTCATAGGCCTCCAGCGCCCGTCCCAGGTCTCCCCGGAAGGTGGCCGCGTTGCCCAGTGCCAGCCAGGCGTCCGCATAGTCCGGCTCCCGGGATACCGCATCCTCATAAAGCTCCGCCGCCGAATCGTAGGCCTGCACCTGCATCATGAAATCGCCCTTCAGTTTAATCGAAAAGCAGCACTCTGCACAGTCCTGCGGGCACTTTTTCTTATTTTTATATTTACAGCGGATATGTTTTTTCTCATCTAATCCAAGCCCGCTGCGTTTCGCCTTCACGGGCTCCTTTTTTCTCAGAAATGAAAACATCTCTGCACGTCATCCCCACTCTCATTTTGTATATGGATCCACCGGCGCGCTCCGCCGGTACCTGAACCGTCAGCGCAGCGCTTCCTCCTGCTCCTGGCTGATGCCCCGCAGCCGCAGAAAATAGCGGATACATTTTCCCACCAGATCATAGATCACCGCAAACAGCGGCACGCCCACGATCATGCCGACGATGCCCCACAGACCGCCGAAAAACGTGATGGAAAACAGCACCCAGAAGCTGGACAGTCCCGTGGTGTTGCCCAGGATCTTTGGCCCCAGGATGTTGCCGTCAAACTGCTGCAGTGCAAAAATAAAGATCAGCAGATAGACCATTTTCAGCGGGCTCACCATGAGCATCAGCAGCGCCGCCGGCACCGCACCGATAAACGGCCCGAAAAACGGAATAATATTCGTCACGCCGATGATGGTGCTGATCAGCACGGCAAAAGGCCATTTGAAAATATTCATGAAAAAGAAGCAGATCAGCCCAATGATCAGTGAATCGATGAGCTTGCCGTTGATAAAGCCCTCAAACATACCGTCCACAATGTGGATCTCTTCCCGGATCCGCTGAAACCATTTCTCCCCGAACACACCCAGCAGAATCACCTTCACCTGGTACGCCAGCTTCTCCTTACAGCTCAGCAGGTAGACACTGACCACGATACCGATGAGAAAATTTTTCAATAACACAACGATGCTCCACACCTGTACAGACACTTCCGCGATGATAGCCTGGATGTTGGGCATCAGCTTATTGCCCTGGGTCAGGTTTGTCACGCTCTCCTGGATCATGGCCGAAGCACTGTCGATGACCTGCTTGGCCGTATCGTTGTCCCGGGCAAACTGTTCCAGCCAGGCGGAAGCCCGGTTGATATTTTCCGGCAATACCTGAATAATCGTCGTGACACTGGAAATGATCTGCGGAAATACCAGCGCCACGAACATATAGATGATGCCCGTAAACAGGATCAATGCACCTACGATCCCGGCACCCCGGGCCACCGTGCCCGCCCGCTTCATACCAGGCGCATGCCTGTCCAGCAGCTTTTTCACCCGGTGTTCAATGAAATCGCAGAAAGGCCGCAGCAGATACGCCAGCACAGCACCGTACAGAAAAGGCTTCAGGATATCGACCACCCGCGTGATCACACTCTTGAATTCTCCAAATCGATAAAAAATAAAGAAAATAATGATGACCGCTGCCAGAACCAAAATCTTAAACAGCGCCGGATACAGGTATTTCTCTCGGTTTTCCTCTTTCATTGTCTTACAGGATCTTCCTTTCTTTGGGCTGCGCATCAGTTTCTGATAACAAGTATAACACATTCTTATAAAAAACAACATCTATTCGTTCACATGTAACCAGTTCACACGCGCCATTCGCAAAACCGCATCTTCGATGCTCCCCGCTGCGTCGCAGCTCATTTTTGCTCATTAGAAGGCGCTCCCTTTGTATATTCGCACAGCCAGATTTTCATGCAAGCATGAAATCTGACCATACGAATATACAAGTGAACTGGGACAAAAAGTGCCATGTATCTCCTGTGAAATACATGGCACGAAATCAGACACCTTCATTGATGATATCATAAATCGAATGCGTGATCAAAAATTCATATGCTTCTGTCAGCTCATCCACCGACACCTCGTTGTCGCCGCCGGCCAGCCAGGCCTCGATGGAAGTCGCAAGCCCCAACGCATAATACCGGCTTACATAGGTAACGTTGAGCACCCGGTTCTGGGGAATGTCCTTGATGCCCTTCTCGGTGATCTCCCGGCGGAACAGCTCTTCCAGCCGTCGCACCAGCACTTCCTCCAGACTGTTCTGTCCGCTGACCTGCAGCATCTTGGCATAGAATTTCCGGTTCTTATGGATACCCGTAAACAGGAACTTGATGGCTTCCTGCTGCATACCGTGCTGCAGAAGGCGATCCACCTCACTGACAATGTCCTCCGAAAATATCCACTCCACCAGGTCATATTTATCCTGAAAATGGTTGTAAAAGGTTGGTCGGATCAATCCCGCCTGATCGGTGATCATGCGGATCGTAATTTTATCAAACGGATGCTTCTCCAGAAGGCTCTGGAAGCTTTCAGCAATCAGCTTCTTTGTCAGATCTTTCTTTTGTTCCATTCTTTTTCACCTTTGTCCAATCCTGATTTTTCCTAAACCATAAATCTCTCAAATGGTACCATATTTTCAGGCAAAATGCAAAGGGCTTGCGTTATTTTTTTAATTATTTTACAGAATTTCCCAGCTTATTTTTTCTTGTAATTCTCGTATTTCGGCTTCTTATGCTCCTTGGAATCCCACAGCTCTGCGGCCGGGCCTTCCCATTCCTTCGCATAGTTTTTACATTTTCCGCACAGATGCTCCACGCTCTCCGGGGACTGCAGGTCTGTGGACTTGGCTCCGGTCTCCTCCACCATCTTCTGCAGAAGCTCCGGATTCTCCAGCATCGGGCACGGTCTTAAGTGGTTGCCATTGAAGGGCTGGTTATCCCGGTATGCCATGAACAGCGGCTGCTTCAGTGCTTCCAGCAGTGTCACATCGTGGATGTTGGCGCTGGAATAATGGATGAATACACAGGGCTCCACATCGCCGTTGGCGTTGATATGGAAATAGTTTCTGCCGCCTGCGATACAACCGCCCACGAACTCACCATCGTTCTGGAAGTCCATGGCAAAGATCTGCTTGCCGCCTGTGGCGCCTCTGATCTCCCGTACCCGATGGTACATATATTTTCTCTGCTCCATGGTAGGCAGCAGGTCTACAGACGCATCGTTTCCTACCGGCATGTAGTGGAAATACCAGGTGAACCGGCAGCCCTTCTCGATGATCATATCCAGGAACTCATCAGAAGTAACGGTGGAAATATTTTTGCTCGTATAGCAGATAGATGTACCGAAGATCAGGCCGTATTTTTTCAGCAGATCCATGGCCTTCATGACACGGTCAAACACGCCCTCGCCACGGCGCAAATCATTGACTTCCTCAAAGCCCTCCAGGCTGATGGACAGGGACAGGTTGCCTACCCGCTGCATTTCCTTACAGAAATCCTCGTCTACCAGTGTGCCGTTGGTAAATGCATGGAACTCGCAGTCGTTGTGTTTCTCGCACAGACGGATGATGTCTGCTTTGCGCACCAGCGGTTCGCCGCCGGTATACATGTAGAAGTAAACGCCCAGCTCCTTGCCCTGGGTGATGATGCTGTCCAGATCCTCAAAGCTTAAATTCAGCTTGTGGCCGTACTCTGCTGCCCAGCAGCCGGTGCAGTGCAGATTGCAGGCGCTGGTGGGATCCATCAGGATCAGCCACGGAATGTTGCACTGGTGGATCTCACGCATTTTCCGAATGGTCTTGGTGCCATGGAAAGCAGCCTCGAACCCTAAGTTCAGGGCGGTCATCTTTGCCACGTGGGGATTGATCTCGTCCAGACCTCTGTTGATGTACTGCATCCATTTGCTGTCCGGATCCTGAATCATCTTTCTGGCATTGTCATATACCTGATCTCCAAATGTGTCTCCCAGGAACTTCTCTGAGATATCCACGATATCCAGCAGTCCTTTTTCTCTGTCTTTGTAAATATGTTTTAATGTCTGATCGATTGCCGTTGAAAATGCTGCTCTTGCAGCCTTATGTGTTAATGTTCCCATAACCGTATCCTCCATATCTCTTTAAAAATATCTATTGTATCAGGTATCGGATGATGACATCAATACCTGCAATAATCAGTATGATTCCGCCAATGGCGTAGGCCTTCGTCCGCTGCTCATAACCCAGTCGGTATCCCACGAATGTCCCCGCCAGCGCAAAGATCAGGGTGACCAGTTCCAGGATCAGCCCCACGGCCAGGATCTCTGTACCCAGAAAACCAAACCCGATGCCTGCGAAAAATGCATCCAGGCTGGTCATCATGGCGGCTGCCCAGGCTTTCTGATAGCTGATCTGTCCGCGCCGCTCCAGGAAGTCTTTCTTCCGCCAGCCCTTCGCAAACATATATACCCCTAACGCAAGAAAAATAATCACCGAAAATCCATCCCATATGTTCTGCATCTCCGATGTCCGGGTCTGCATCACCGGGAATCTCGCAACCAGAAATCCAAGCCCCACAGCGATCAGCTGCCAGATACAGAAAATCAGGCCCATACAGACCAGTTTCTTTTTCTCTATTTTCTGCAGCGTAGCACCGACACAGACAGTTACCGCGAAGATGTCAAACGAAAGGCCTATCGAAATGATCAGTATCTCGGCCAGATTCATTGTTTCACTCCCTTTCCGGAATCTCCTTTGTTCCTCTGTCTGCCTATACTGTAGCCTCCGTTCCCGAAAAAATCGACAGACAAAAAAAACCGGGTGTAAAATCCAAAACGACAAATATGGCCAAATGTCGTTTTGAATTCTACATCCGGTGTTGATTGTTAATGCCAGGGTCAGAAGCCGGCACCATGATGCGCTTGCGCATGAATGTGTGCATGGCTTCATGACCCGCCCTGATCTGAGCATAAAAGTGAATCAAAAGATTCACGATATGCGAAGAGCAGTGAAGATTTCGGGAGTGCAAAGCACGGAGCAATCTTCTGGCATCAAATATACTATCTCAGAAATACTTTTAATAGTGCTTCCTTCCACCATCGGTAGGGCTGATACCGCACGGGCAGATCCATCCAGGTGGATTTGTCCACGATGCTCTTCCGGTGGCTGAACGTCTCGAAAGAATCCCGGCCATGATAGCTTCCCATGCCGCTGTTCCCCACGCCGCCGAAGCCCATGGCTGAGGTTGCCAGATGGATCACTGTGTCGTTGACACAGCCGCCGCCAAAAGAAACCTGCCGCAGCACCCTGGCCTCGGTCTTCCGATCTGCAGTGAACAGATAGAGCGCCAGCGGTTTTTCCCGTTCTTTTACAAAACGGATGGCTTCCTCCAGCCGGTCATAGGCCAGCACCGGAAGCCCCGGGCCGAAGATCTCCTCCTGCATCACAGGCGTTTCGGGTGAGACATCCCGCAAAACGGTGGGCGCGATCTGCAGCGTCTGCCGTCTGCCATAGCCGCCGATGACCGCCAGCTCCCCGGCCAGCAGATGCATCACCCGATCATAGTGCCGCTCATTGACCATCCGGGGATAATGGGGATTTGCCAGCGGTTCCCGTCCCAGCTGCCGTTTTGTCTGGCGGCACAGCTCCTGCATAAACTTCTCCTGCACGGAGCGCTGTACCAGCACATAATCCGGCGCCACGCACGTCTGCCCACTGTTTAAAAATTTGCCGAAAACAATTCGTCTGGCCGCCAGGGACAGATCCGCCGTCTCATCCACGATACAGGGGCTCTTGCCGCCCAGCTCCAGCGTCACCGGCGTCAGATGTTTTGCCGCCTGCTCCATCACCAGCTTTCCCACCGATACACTGCCAGTGAAGAAAATATAGTCAAACCGCTGTTCCAGCAGAGCTGCACTGATCTTCCGGTCACCTTCCACCACAGTTACATAGCTTTTCGGATAAATCTCCTCCAGCAGAGAAGCGATGACCGCCGACGTCCGGGGCGCATCCTCCGAAGGTTTAAGCACACAGCAGTTGCCTGCCGCCAGAGCACCGATGAGGGGCTCCATCGTCAGCAGAAACGGATAATTCCAGGGTGCCATCACCAGCACCACGCCGTACGGCTCCGGCACGGTGAAGCTTTTCCCGTGAAACTGGGCCAGCGGTGTGGGGACCTTTTTCTCCCTCGTCCAGCCATCCAGATGCCGCAGCACATAGGTCAGCTCACTTAACGTCAGCCCCACCTCAGTCATGTAGGATTCAAAAGGCGCTTTTCCCAGATCCGCCTGCAGCGCCCGGCTGATCTCCTGTTCCCGCCGACGGATGGCCTGCCGCAGGCGAAGAAGCGCCGCCTTTCGAAAGCGGATATCCCGTGTCTTGCCTGTGTTGAAAAAATCGCGCTGTTTTTTCAGTAACTGTTCTATATTTTCCTGCATTCCGCTTCCTCCATTACTCCGCGCAGAACCGGTATCCGGCGCCCCACACGGTCTGGATATACTCCCGGTCATCCGACGGATCCTTTAATTTTTCCCGGATCCGGTTCACATGCGCCATAACTGTGGCGCTGTCCCCCAGCGCATCCATGCCCCAGATCCGCTCAAACAGCGTCTCCTTGGAGAACACAATGTTGGGATTGGACGCCAGAAACAGCAGCAACTCAAACTCCCGGTTTGCCAGGGCGATCTCCTTATCCTTTAAGAATACCCGGTATGCCTTGGGATAAATCTTCAGATCGCCGAATGCCAGGCATTCCTCCTGGCGGCTTCCCTGCTCCCGCTGCCCCAGTCTTGCGTGAATGCCGATATGGGCCTTCACCCGGGGGCTCTGTCAGAGTTCCACAGGCGCCATGACCGCCGACGCCGATCTTCCGCAAGATTCCCTGAATAAAGGAGGCAGGCACTGCAAGCAGTCCCACCAGAACCAGCACCAGGAAAATGGCCCGGGCAAAGGCGCGGATGTTCATCCGCTCATAGTCAAAAACCACGGTGATGCCGTCTTCCAGCGTGCCGCCATCTCCCACCGCAGGCATCTCCAGCGCCGCGCTGCCGCTGCTGCGGAAATAAATCACGCCCTGTGCCTCACCCGGATCACCAGCAGACGCCGCATCTGCCTGCACATGGCTTCCGCCGTTGGCCGCGGTGCGTTCGTAGTTCAGCGTAACTGTGTAAGATTTGCCCTTTTTCAGATCCTGATCCATGGGCACCCATACCTTGGCCACATCCTCGGCATAATCCGCCATGGCCACAGACTGGGTCACCAGCGTACCATTCTCATCATCCAGCCGCACCAGCAGCGTGCCGTCGGCAGACGCCGCCCCTTCGATCCAGAGAAACAGCTGATCCAGATGCTGCCCATTTTCCGTTTTCTTGATGCTCTGCGCCAGCTCTGTACCCATATCTGCTCCTGCCTTTCTATGCTTTATCAGTTTTATGCTAAAATAAAACATTAAACAGGAAGATATGGGATTTTAAACTTTTTCTAAACTCTGTTTAGCAAGACAACGCAATCCTGATCTGGCTAAATTCCAGAAAAATTACGTTTTTTGCTTTCTACATCGACTTGCTGGCACTCTGCAATGATGACCTGATAACCGTCCAGCGTGATCACGCCTTCCGCCGCCTGCGCCTGCTCTTCTTTCGTGTATGCCCGGTTGGTCAGCAGAATCTCCTTCACCGGTGCCTCCAACTGCAGCGTCCGGGGTTCCTCCCGGAAGTTTGCCAGCACCACCAGCCGCTGTCCCTCCCGCTCTCTTACAAAAGCGATCAGGTCATGTTCCTCTTCAAACAGCGCGCGGAACGCGCCGTAGACAACTGTCTCTCCATATGTTTCCGATTTGCGCAGCGCGATCAGCTGCCTGTACCAGGAGCGGACAGAATTCGGATTGTCCATCTGTTCCTCGGCGTTGATGCGCGTATAGTTGGGATTCACTTTCAGCCAGGGCGTCCCTGTGGTAAATCCTGCCTCTGTCCCGGCATTCCACTGGAACGGCGTCCGGCAGTTGTCCCGGCTGTAGCGCTGCACCGCCGCCATGGCCTGTTCCTCTGTGCATCCGGCCGCCAGGGCCACCCGATACTCGTCCCTGGAATTGAGGTCATCCATTTCTTCAATATTTTTGAAGGCACAGTTTTCCATGCCAATTTCCTGCCCCTGATAAATGAACGGCAGGCCTCGGAGCATCATCAGCACCGCTGCCAGCATTTTCTTACTCTTCTCCGTGCAGCCGCCGTCCGGCAGATACCGGCTGACGCCCCGGGGCTCATCATGATTTTCAATGATATTTGCCATAAAACCCACGTTGGCTGTGATCCGCTGCACCCGGTACAAAATATCCCGATACTCATCCGGCGAAAGCTTCCGCCGGTCATACCAGCCCTTCTCGCTGCATCCGGCCGCCTCCGAACTGAAATCAAAAATCGTGGAAAAATAACCGTTCTCACCGATATACCGGGGCAGATCCTCCTCCCGGTAGTTGAACAACTCGCCCACGGTAAACGCATCCACCCGGTCGAAGGTTCTCTCCTTCATCTCCCGCAGAAATGCACCCGGCCCTTCCGCTGCCGCCAGCATCGTCGCACAGCTGCACAGGCCATCCGCCCGGTCCGCCGGAAAATCCTGGAACCGCAGATCCTTCTTTATATTAATGATGGCATCGATGCGAAAACCGGCCAGCCCCTTGTCCAGCCACCAGTTCATCATCGTATAAATCTCTTCCCGCAGCTTCGGGTTCTCCCAGTTCAGATCCGGCTGCTCCTTCGCAAACAGATGCAGATAGTATTTGTCCGTTCCGGGAATCGGCTCCCAGGCACTGCCGCCAAAATAAGAACGCCAGTTGCAGGGCGGCTGCCCGTTTTTCCCTTCCCGAATGTAAAAATACTGTCCGTATTCCCCGTCCGGGTCTGCCAGCGCCTTTTGGAACCACTCATGCTCATTGGAACAGTGGTTTACTACCAGATCCATCAACACAGACATATCCCGCTTCTTCGCCTCTGCCAGCAGCTCATCCATGTCCGCCATCGTGCCAAAGCACGGATCGATATTGTAATAATCTGAAATATCGTATCCCTGATCCACAAAGGGGGAACAGTATACCGGCGAAATCCACACGATATCCACACCCAGATCCTTCAGATAATCCAGTTTGTTGATAATCCCCCGCAGATCCCCGATGCCGTCCCCGTTCGTATCCTGAAAGCTCTTCGGGTACACCTGATAGGCTACCTTTCCATGCCACCATTTTCTTTCCATTGCTTCTCCTTTCTTTCCCCTTTCATGCAACACAGCTTCCTTTTTCCCACTGTTTCCGCCGGTTCCCGTTCTGACAGGGCACCACAGAAAATACGCAAAAAGTTCACATTAATTTAAAGGGAACATCACAGTTTCTTCATAATCTTCCTATATGATAAATCATGTAAAAGAAATAACTTTTTCATAACATACCTCTCTCTTACGGAGCCCTGTCGCAAGACGGCGCTCCGATTTTTCTTTATTCCTCTTGTAACTAAAAGTTTTATTGAATAATCGCAAGCAACTCATTCGGTGTAACGATAAAAGGCTTTTGAGGAAAATGTTTCCCATTCCCTGTAACCAGATACGCATTATCCTCCTTCTTTGCCATAACGACTTCACAAAACACAAGATCCTTTGGGTCTGGAAGTCGCTCATTTGTAATAAGCCGCTCTGCAAATATCCCATTTGCTTTCATTACATTTAACAATAGTTCAATAACACCATTATCAAATTTAAATTTTGGCCTGCGAAGCACCTGTGAATACTCTTCAAGAATTTCGTCATTGAAAACAGGAATAATCGTTCCATCAAAAACGGCCTCCAACACTCGAACAGTTGCCGCATCTCTATACTTGGACAACAATGCCGATATCAAAACATTCGTATCAATGACAACCAAATCATTCATAGGCGCCTTCTTCACTCCTTACTGTCACGGGCCAATCGGATTTCCTTATTAATCTCATCCAGCGACATATCCTGCAGATGATTATCTTTAGCTGCTAAACGTAATGCGTGAAATGCAGCACGTCCATCTTCTAAAGAATTTCTTATCGGCGCAGAAATTTCAAAAGGAATTTTCCTCTCCCGAACAACTGCGCGGGCAAAAATATTAAAAGCGGTCGATGCATTCATCCCAAACTCTTTGCATAAATTATCAAACTGATTCTTTAAAGATTCATCCATCCGAACACTAAATGTAGTCTGTCCCATAAATCAATCCCTCTTTTCTCAAAATCAACAATAGTTATCTCTATATATTATACGAAAAAATTCATCAAAAAGTCAATAAATAGAACCTAAATAATCATATTTAGAACTTGTTGAGTTCGAATTATAGGATTTTAATTAAAATAAGTTGTCAGAAAACATCAGCGTGACTAAAAGTTCTTCGAATTATCATTACGCAAAAAAGAGTCAAAATCCTTTTAAAAGAATTCTGACTCTCTCAAAGTCGAAGTGACGTGATTCGAACACGCGACCTCTGCGTCCCGAACGCAGCGCTCTACCAAGCTGAGCCACACTTCGATTTGGATCATCCGTTCAGAAGATGTACTCCCTTGCCGAACGTCCAAGTGATATTATATATAAACATTTTCTGTTTGTCAACTGGTTTTTGTTATTTTCTCAAAATAAAATTTTCTCCCTCACTTGCAATTCACCTTTTCAACTCACCTAAAATTTTCTCCGTCGATAGCAAAAACCCAGTCTTTATTATCGTTTTAAAGTCATCGTAAGCATATACCTGCTTGAAACATAAGAACTCTCTGAATATTCAAAACACTCTCCGCTTTTTGTATATGCTGTTCTATTAACTTTTAACATACATGTCTGCTCTGCCAGTTCCAAAAGTGCTGCAATTCGATAGGTTGCCATTACCGCTTGTATGCTTTGTGTCGCTGTATCAATCTCTACTCCCAGTTTATGCTCCAATCTGGGCGTGATTTAACTTGCCGGCAACTTGCTCACTGGAAAAGTTTGACGTGATTTCCAGACCAAAAATGCAAGATATAGTATAAAATTGGGATTAAATAGGCTAAATGTAGTGTTCGATTAACTTGCTGGTAACTTGCTGAAAATCTTTGATCATACAGTAAATAGATCACATTCAACCGAAACCTATGTTGGCAGGAGCGTCAGACAAAGCGTGATGCTTTTTTCTTTTCCCGCCGGGCAACAAACACATAGGTGTTCTCATTCGATTCATCCTCATCAAACCGATACCCCATCCCGGTAAAATCCCGCATTTGGGTGGGATCTTCCACCTGCCGCTCCGCCAGGAAGCGTACCATCTCGCCCCGGGCCATTTTGGCAAAGGTGCCCTTCTGCTTCAGTTTGCCGTCCACCTGCTCACAGAATTCCACCGTGATAAAGTGATCCGCCGGGGCGATATATTTTTCCACCGCTTTTGCATATTCCCTGGAAGCCAGATTGATAAAGACACCGTCCGCATCCCGGGTGCCCTGATACAGCAAATCACCCCAGTACGCATAGAGATCTTTCTCCTGTAAATCAACCATCTGCCGCGTACCGGAAAGCTTCGCCTGCATTTCCAGCCGGTAGGGCACCACCCCGTCGAAGGGTCGCAGCACGCCATAAAAGCCGGAGAGGATCCGCAGATGCTCCTGTAAATAAGAAAGCATACCCTCCGTCATGACACCGGGCGCCATATACTGATAGACCAGCCCCTCATAGGCGAGCACCGCCGGGGTCAGCTGCCGCTCCAGATCCATATGGGCAAACCGCTCATAATTCAGCTCTGCCAGCTGATCGTTGCACTTCCACAGGGCTTTCGCCTCCGCCAGAGAAAGGCTCTGCACAGCATGCATCAGTTCACGGGCCTGTTCCAGGTATACCGGCAGGCCCAGCGGCGCCAGAGAATCAGTATCTACCCTCATTTTTTTGGCAGGTGACAGTAAAATCCTCATGCCAGTTCTCCCAGCATCTGTGCCGGATTATCCGCTGCCTTCACCTTGTCGTGAGCTTTTTCAATGATGCCATTCTCATCGATGAGATAGGTCGTCCGCACCACGCCCATGCTGACTTTTCCATACATCTTCTTTTCCTTCCACACATCGTATGCCTGGATGCAGGAAAGTTCCGTGTCTGACAGCAGCGTAAACGGCAGGCCATATTTTTCCTCGAACCGTTTATGAGATGCCACGCTGTCCTTGCTGACGCCCAGCACCACTGCACCCTTTTCTACAAACTGGGGATATAACTCGCCAAAGCCGCAGGCCTGTTTGGAGCAGCCCGGGGTATTGTCCTTGGGGTAAAAATACAGGATCACCTTTTTCCCGCGATACTCCTCCAGTGTGTGGACGTTTCCGTTCTGATCCGGCAGGGAAAAATCCGGTGCCTTCGTTCCAACCTCTAACATTTTCATTCCTCCTCCATGTCTTTTTCTCATTCTACCTTATTTACAGCCGTTTGCCCACCAAAAATTTCGCCCTCTCAGCAGTGCATCTACGTTCTTCGCCCAGTGCGTAACAAGTGCAACTGGCGCTTTGCACCCTGGCGGAGTGCAAAATCGGCAGAGCGATGCCGTTATCCTGCACCTCTCTGCCGATTATTTTCTGCGTGGTTCTCTTTATTTTATTATTTTACCGTTTTTAAAAATCCTTCACAGAGGAATTCCCGCATTTTCCCGCATTTCTGCGCATCTACGCCTTTTTCCTGTCCCATATACATGAACAGGGAGCACAGATTGCCCAGCAGGATATAAGCGGCATCCTCCGGCGAAATTTCTTCCCGGATATACCCCTCTGCCTGTCCCTGTCCGCACAGGTCACTGAGAATCTCCACCGGCTCCAGCACGCAGCCGGATTTGTTTTCCTCATAGCTCTGCTTCATCTTTACCAGCACCTCATCCGGGACGCCGCCGGGACGGCTGGTGAAGAACAACAGCTTTCCAAAAGCCTTCTGTTCCCGCACGCATTCCTCCACCCAGTGAAAACAATACCGGATGCGGGCCTGAAAATCAGGCAGTTCCCGCAGTTTTTCCCGTGTTTCCATCCCCTGCCTTCTTGCGTCATACATGACCGCGCAGGCGATGATTTCTTCCTTACTTTTGAAATAATCATACGCGGTTCCCTTGCCAATGCCGGCCCGGGAAGTGATATCAGACACCTTCATGGTACTGATATCCGCATTTTCATTCAACAGTTCCAGGACAGCCTCATAAAGAGCTCTGACCTTCGGTTTCAGTTCGTTTTCCGTTTCCGGCTTCTGTGGCTCCATTCTTTGGCTTCCTCCTTTTTCCGATTCTTTTGCGTTTTTCCTTCTTCTCTTTCCCGTATACCATGCGGTAGAACACCGGCAGAAGGATCAGGATCAGCAGAGTAGAAGCGATCAGGCCGCCGATGATAATGATGCCCATGCCCTGCATCATTTCCGTGCCGGTACCGATGCCCAGCGACATGGGCACCATGGAAATCACGGTAGTCAGGGTGGTGATCAGAATCGGGCGCAATCTCGTCTTGGCACTCTCGATGAGGGCATCGTCCAGCGACAGGCCATCCTCATTGATCAGGGCATTGACGCCATCCACATACAGAATACCATTGTTTACCACGATACCTACCAGCATCATGATACCCATAAGGGAGGTCATGGTCAGTGACTGTCCCGACAGGAACAGTAACCCAAAGGAGCCGATCAGGCTGAACGGGATGCTGAGCATGACCATCAGGGAATATTTCGGGGATTCAAACTGCATGGCCATCACAAGGAAAACGAGGAAAATTGCTGCCGCAATGGCTTTGCCAAGAGCGGTAAAGTTTTCCCGCATCATCTGATCCATGGTGTCCTCTGCCTGCTCCACCGTATCCGGCAGCTGCAGGCTGCCCACCAGAGCATCCAGCTTTTCCTCTACTGCATCGGTGTTACCCGATACGCAGGCTGCGGTGATCGTTGTCTGATATTTTCCATCGGACTTCATGACCGTCTGCTGAGAATCGGTATACTGCAGCGTTGCCATCTCCGACAGCGGTACGCCGCCCACAGACGCATCTAAAAGTGTACTTGCGTTGGTGTAAGTCCCCTCCGGATATTCCAGCATGACGCTGTATTCGTCGCCGTTGGATGTGATTTTCATGGCCTCGGTTCCGCTGATCATACTGTAAAGACCGCCAGCTGCCTGTACCGGTGTCATGCCGTGGGCCATGGCCTGCAGAGGATCGATGAGCACTTTGATCTGGGTCGCACTCTCACCCGCATCAGAGGACACGTTCAGCACGCCGGGGATATCCCAGGCATTTTCCTCTACAAGAGCTGCCGCCTCTTTCAGATCGTCCAGGTTCGTTGAGGACAGCGTCACGGAAGCGCCTGAACCGGTGGCCATCATGGAAGACATCTGACTGCTGACGCTAATATCCAGCTGGATACCGGTCATATCCTTTGTCTCCTCCATCCACTGGTCTGCCACCTCCTGGCTGGACATTTTCCGCTTATCCTTCAGATTGACGGAAATACTGCCGGAGCCCTTGGAAGATGTCAGGGTGTAGCTCTCCACATCCGGGTGGGCGGCCACCATCGCTTCCAGCTCCTGCATCCGGGCATCCACCTCAGATACTTTTGTACCGGAACGGAAGGTTGCCTCCACAGAGACCATCCCTTCATCTACGGAAGGCATCAGTTCCACCTTCATGAGTCCCACCAGGGCAAAGGCTGCCACCAGAAGAAGTACCGCCACTGCCATACTCAGCTTTTTCCTGTACAGCAGTTTTCGCTCCATTTTTTCATATTTTCCCTTGATCCGATCCAAAAGACTGTTGATTTTCAGTTCTTTCTTTTCCCTCGGCCGGAATATCCAGAAGAACAGCGGCACCAGCGTTAGCGCGGACACCAGAGATGCCAGCATGGCGATGATGATCGTATAACCCAACTGACCGAAAATCTGTCCTGCCAGCCCATCCTGCAGGCAAAGAGGCAGGTAAACAACCACCGTAGTGATGGTGGATGCCACAATGGAGCTGGCAACTCCCCGTGCGCCCACCAGTGCCGCATCCTTAAAATGCAGCTTTTTATCCTTCGACCGGAAGCAGTTTTCCAGCACCACGCTGGAGCTGTCTACCATCATACCAATGGCAATAACCAGCGCCCCCAGGGTAATGATGTTCAACGAAAAGCCTGCCACTGCCATGACGATAACCGTCACCAGCAGAGAAATGGGCATGGCGCTTCCGACAATGAGGCTGGCTTTCCAGTCGCCGAAGAAAATGAACAGTACGATCATGGACAGGATCACACCCATGAGCAGCGTACTCCCCACGGAGCTTGCCGACTGTAAAATCATGTCGGATGCGTCATAGGAAGCAGTGGCCACCAGACCGGGGTGACTGTCCTCCATCTGCCGCATCACGTTTTTCACATCCCGCACCACGCCTAACGTGCTGGCGCTCTGGTTCTTGGTAATGCTGACTGTCAGTGTCTCTTCTCCGTTGTACCTGCTGATACTGTCGGGATCTTTTTCCGCCCACTGCACCTCTGCCACATCAGACAAATGTACCAGACTGCCGGTGGAGGTAAACAGCGGGATGTTTTTCAGATCCTCCACATTCTCCACATCTGCTGAACTGATGGCACTGATAGACTGACTGCCCTGCTCCAGAGAGCCGATGGGGATGGTAAAATCTGTCGTCGCAATATACTGGGCAATGCTGCTCATGGTCAGGCCATACTGGTTCATTGCATCCTCATCCAGCAGCACCTGCACATAATTCTCCCGGCCACCGCTGACCTCCACGCTGGCAACAGAACCGATAGCTTCCAGCTCCGGCACGATATCCTCATTGGCCAGGGAAACCACATCACTGCCGTCCGTGGTACTCAGAGAGTACATGATGCTGGGCATGGCATTGACATCCATTTTCATGACGATAGGTGTCTGGCAGTCATCCGGCAGCGATGTCTCTATGGAATCCAGAGCCGCCCGCAGATCCAGATACGCGTCATTGGTATCTGTGCTGTAATCATACTGTAACAAAACCATGGAGCTGTTTTCCCGGGAATAGGTTGTCACAGAATCCACACCGCTCAACGATCCCACTTTTCCCTCGATCTGGGAGCTGACCAGCTCCTCCACCGACTCCGGGTCTGCGCCCGGATAAATAGTCATCACAAGCATCATCGGCATATCCATGTCCGGCATCAGCTCCAGCCGGAGTCCCATCAGGGAGGAAATACCGAATACGGCCAGCGCCAGCACCACCAGAAGCGTTGTGACAGGCCGTTTTAAGGAAAATTTTGTCAAATCCATACTTACTCCCCTGCCTCCGCATCTTTCCGGTCACTGTTGCTGTCATCTGTACCTGTCCCGTCTGCGGCGTTACTGTTGTCAGTATCGCCGGTTGCAGCGTCACCGGCTGCGTTGTCTGCTGTGATGTCGCCGTCTGCGATGGCTGCGTTGCTGCTATCCGTGCTGTCTGTAGATGCAGTATTGCTGCCGTCTGTGCTGTCTGCACCGGATACAATGGTGACTTCCGCGCCGTCACGCAGCTTGGAAGACCAGGTGGTGACCACCTGACTGTCCGCTGTCAGCCCATCTGCAATAGACACCTGGGTGTCGTTCATCAGCCCTACCGTTACCGGGGTCTTCACCAGCTTGCCGTCCTCCACGCAGTACACATACGCATCTCCCGCAGAAAAATAAACCGCATCGTAAGGGATGATCAGATCGCCCTCTTCCCGCTGGGTTGTGGCATGTACCTTTACGGATACGCCACTGGGCAGCTTGTCGCTGCCCCCGGGAATGGTCGCTTTGATCTGGAACAGCTTGGTCTGGGCCCCGGCCATGGTGCCCACCTCTATGATGGTGCCGCCAAAAGTCTCGTCGCCCCGCTCCACAGTGATGGCATCCCCTACCTGCAGCTGATCCTTCACTTTTTCAGCTACCTGAAAGGTCACTGTCATGGAATTCTTATTGGAAATAACAAAGGCAACGTTACCGGCTGCCGCCATGGCATCCTTTTCCACAGAAACTGTTTCCACCTGTCCGGAAATTGGCGCTGTCACGGTGTAGAAATCCAGCTGATACTGAGCGGACTTTACACCGACACCCGCTGCGGAAAGCTGGGCCGCATAGGTAGCATCCGTCTGGGGATATACCTCATCCTGGGTGATGTCGTAGGTGTCCTGGGCGGTTTTCAGATTATCTTTTAAGGTGTCCTTCTGGGATTTGGCTGTCTCCAGGGCGGATTCCAGCTGGGATTTGCCGGAGGTCACCTGAGAAAGACCGGCCTGGGCGTCGGAAAGCTGTGACTGGGCTGTTGCCAGATCCAGTTTGGCCGTTGCTACTGTTGTCTCCTGCACCTGAATCTCTGCCTTTTTGGCATTAATTGCTTCTTCATTTTTGGGTAATTCCACGCCAGACTCATCTGTACCTGGATTTTCCAGAGCTTCCAATTCTTTATTCAGATCATCCAGGCGTACCTGAGCCTGGGCCAATGCCTGATTCTTCGCCTCGGCCCCAGCCTGTGCCCCCTGCACTGCCTGCGTCAGCTGCTCCTGCTGCTGTCCCAGCGTATCGATCTGCCCCTGCATATCTGAAATGCTGCTGCGCACCTTATCCAGACTGTCCTCCAGCGTATCAATGCTCTGCTCGGTCTGGTAATTTTGCAGATGCCGGGATCCACCGGTGGCCGCAGTTACCCCTGCAGCGGCCTGACTGTAAGCGGCTTTCGCGCTGCTCATCTGCAGCTGTGCCGCCTCATCGTCAATTTTAAACAGGACATCGCCTTCCTGTACGGTATCTCCCACAGCATAGTTCACCTGCGTCACCGTTCCCGACACGAGAGGCGTCACATACACCTGCTGCTCCGGAGAAACCGTTCCTATATAATCCGTATCCAGTGCCACTTCCCCGGATCCCGGAGTCTGTACCTCTACATTTACCTTCTCTGCAGTCACCTCGGTCTGCTTCTTGCTGCTGCATCCCGTGATGGATACCCCCAGCACGATCACCAGCCCCAGTGCCAATACACGTCTGTTTTTCATATTGGACCTCCTCTTTTTCATAAAGCACACGCAACCGTTTTCCCCGTTATGCGTTATTTTCTGACATCTCCTGTGAGTCTGGATTTTCTCCCCTTCCCACAGAAACAAAAATCCGACCGACCAGTCGGTCGGCCGGAAACTGTCTCCTATTATAGGGTTCCAAAAACATTCCGTCAAGCAAAAGCACCTGTAAATTTTATAAATATTTCGTTAAGAAATTTATTTTTCAATCCCCTTCGTCTTCAAAAAATCCACCCAAAGTCCGTAATTGCCGCCATACAAATGCAGCTGATCAAAGGATTCCTCAGCACTTAAATTGCCCTCCTCATCACACACCACTTCATTCATATCTATGTAAAAAATTTTCTGCCCGTCCGCCAGCTGAGCGATCCGGTCATTACGCTCGGTGATCCCGGCATTATTGAAAATCGGATCTGTCTCTGATTTTTCTTTTCCAACCTTCATGATGGCCTCCACGTAGATAATTGCATCCGGCTGCAATTCCCCGATCCGCTGCACCGCCTCTTCATATTTCTTCATAAAGGTATCCACTGTACCCGTGCCCATCTCGTTGATACCGATCTGGAGATAAATCTTCCCAAAATGCCGGGTGGTCAGCACCTCCTCCAATGTCATCTGCTCCACAACCGGTTCCGTTGCTACCTGGGCTTCTCCAGACTGCTCTGCTCCGTCCAACGCTGCCTGCGCTTCCTCCGACTGATCTGTTCCATCCGACACTATCTGATCTTCTCCGCTGCCGTCTCCTGCGGCTTCACTGTCTGCCGTACCGTCACTTTCTGTTACCAGATTCCCCGGCGCCAGCTTCGCCGTGATGGTCTTATCCCACATGTCGTACACAGTCAGCCCCACCGATGCAAAGAAAGAGGCATTGTCCATATGCCCGTAATCCCGCAGGCCCACCGTTCGGGAATCCCCGATAAACAGGGCGTCCGCAAAATAATCGTCGCCCACCTCCACGAATTCCTTCGGTTTCGGCGGTTCTTCTGCTGTGCCCGCCGCATCTCCGTTTCCGCCTTCGCCAGGCTGCCCGGCTGCCTCCACCGTCTGATCCGAAGCGCTGCCGGGCTGTGCGCCCTGCCCCGCCGTTTCTGCCTCGCTTGCCACCGTCTGCTTCCGGGGTGCACTCCAGGGGTAGATACCGTCGTGAAGCCCGGCAAATACCAGTTCAAAATACGGTGTCGTCCGGGTATCCACCGTGTACCCGGCATACACATCATCTTTTTCCATATATCCCACCGCCGACAACACCAGCCAGCCGACGGCCAGAAGGATGCATACCTTACACCCTTTCCATCGTTTCATCCATTTCATCCCCATTATCCAATCTAATGCACTTTAAAAGCTAAAATACAGGAACGGATTATTGGCCGACACGGTCATATAGTAAACCGACGCCGCCAGCACCGCCACGATGCACACCGCACCTGTCCATTTTTCCCGGATTTTCTCAAACAGCCGGGCCGGAAGCGGCGTGGAAAACAACACGCCCACCACAAACAACGGCCAGTAGGACTGCCATTTCTGCACGTAATCCAATGGCTGCGCCCCCGCAGCACCCGCCCCGAAAAACGGAAACAGCCGCGTAATATACACGCCCAGCTGCTGCACATCCGTGATGGCAAAAGCCACCCACGTCAGCGGCAGGAAAAAGAGCACATACAGGTGCCCGATGACCTTACTTTTATCCAGAAACCGGAACAAAAACAGCTTTTCCACCAGCATCAGCGCCAGCAGCGCACCGCCCCAGATAAGGAAATTCAGCTTCGAGCCGTGCCACAGCGCCGTCAGGCTCCACACCACGATCAGGTTCAGAAACGTCCGCGCCTTTCCTTTCCGGTTACCCCCCAGGGGGATATATACATACTCCCGGAACCAGCGGCCCAGCGTGATGTGCCACCGCCGCCAGAATTCCGTAACCGATTTGGACATATACGGGAAATGAAAATTCTCCGGGATGGCAAACCCCAGCATTTTGCCGATGCCTATGGCCATCATGGAATAACCCGCGAAATCAAAATACAGCTCCAGCGAGTAGCCAAACGCCCCCATCCACGCCAGCGGTGTGGAAATGCTGGCAAAGCCGATGGTCTGGATGTCGTTCCACAAAAGGCCGATCCGGTCTGCCACCAGCACCTTCGCTCCCAGTCCCAGGATCAGCATGCGCAAGCCCTCTTCCAGCCCCTCCGCCGACAGCTCCCGTTTCCCCAGCGCCTCCCGGACTTCCCCGTAATTCACGATGGGGCCGGAGGCCAGCTGCGAAAACATGGTCAGATAGGTGCCCAGCTTTAACAGCGACTGCTCCGCCGGGAACTTTTTCCGGTAGACATCGATCATATAGCCGGTGATCTGAAACGTATAAAAGCTGATACCCAGCGGCAGCGCCCCGGCCAGCCCTGTATATTTGAAGAAGATCAGCACACTGAAATCATAAGTAAGTGCAGCCCATAACCACAACTTCCTGCCCTTCTCCTGTTTCTCCATCCGGCGAGCACACCAGAAATTCACCAGCACGCACACCGCCAGCAGCGCCGCATGCTCCACCCGCCCTGAAGCGTAGAACACGAAGCTGCCCACCAGCAGCAGCGCGTTCCGGTATCTGGGCTGCGCGAGATAATATATCATGAAAAAAACCGGTAAAAACCGGAATAAAAATTCAAAACTGTCAAATGCCATTTTCTCTTTCCGTTTCCTGTCCCTGTTTCTCTACAGTGTATTCACACCAACCATATTATATATGAAAAAAACCGTTGTGGGGAACGATTTCCAAAATTTTAGAATATTGTAATATTTTTGACGAGCAAAAGTGAGCTGCATCGCAGCGGAAAGCATCGCAGATGCGGTTTTGCGAATGGCGCGGGTGAACTGTTTTTCAATAAATGCGTAAAATGATAAAATTCTGTATTGACAAATACCCCCTACAGGTATATATTCATACCGTAGTAAATACCCCCTCAGGGTATATTGATCATAAAATATCAATAAGGAGCCATCATACTATGAGTGAACAAATACAATCCCCGGCAACACCGCAGGAAAAAGTCTGTTGCTGCTGCGGTGACACACACGCAAAGACAAAGGAGCGCACCGACAAGGAACGGCGCGACCTGATGAACCGCCTGAAACGCATCGAGGGCCAGGTGCGCGGCATTCAGAACATGCTGGAAAATGACGCCTACTGCGCTGACATCCTCGTGCAGGTGGCCGCCGTCAACGCAGCGCTGAACAGCTTCAACAAGGTGCTCCTTGCCAATCATGTGCGCACCTGCGTGGCTGATAATATCCGCCAGGGCAACGATGAAGTCATCGAAGAGCTGGTGACACTTCTGCAAAAACTGATGCGCTAAAATCCATCCGCAATGCAGAAAACAGCATCCCTTCCCGGCTACATGCGAGCACAAAAGGGTATGTAGATTTACGACATTTCAAGAAAGGACTGAGACAAATGGAACAATATAACGTTACAGGCATGAGCTGTGCCGCCTGCAGCACCCGGGTCGAGAAGGCCGTCCAGAAGGTGCCCGGCGTCACCTCCTGCTCGGTCAGCCTGCTGACCAACTCCATGGGCGTGGAAGGCACCGCTTCCTCCCAGGACATCATCGAGGCGGTAGTCAACGCCGGATACGGCGCTTCCCTGAAAGGCGCCACCAAAAATGCGGGCGGCAGCGCCTCTGACTATGAGGATATGCTGAAAGACAAGGAGACACCGCTTTTGAAAAAACGGCTCATCGTTTCCCTCTGCCTGCTGATCCCCCTCATGTATTTTTCCATGGGACATATGATGTGGGGCTGGCCGCTGCCGCACTTCTTTGACGGCAACCACATCGCCATGGGTCTGGTACAGCTTTTGTTCACCGTGGCTGTCATGGTGGTGAACCAGAAATTTTTCATCAATGGCTTTAAGAGCCTGGCCCACCGGGCGCCCAACATGGATACCCTGGTTGCCCTGGGTTCCACCGCCGCTTTCGTTTACAGCGTGTATGCCCTGTTCGCCATGACCGGTGCCCAGGTGCAGGGAGATGCCGAGGCAGTTATGTCCTACATGCATGAGTTTTATTTTGAGTCCGCAGCCATGATCCTGACGCTGATCACTGTGGGTAAAATGCTGGAGGCCCGCTCCAAGGGAAAAACAACGGACGCGCTGAAGAGCCTCATGAAGCTGGCTCCCAAGACCGCCGTTGTTTTAAAGGATGGCGTGGAGACCGAGATTCCCATCGAACAGGTACACATCGGCGACCGTTTTGTGGTACGCCCGGGTGAAAATATCCCTGTAGACGGCGTGGTTGCCGAGGGCACCAGTGCCGTCAACGAATCCGCCCTCACCGGCGAGAGCATCCCCGTGGACAAGGCCCCGGGAGATACCGTTTCTGCCGCAACTCTGAATCAGTCCGGCCATTTGATCTGCGAAGCCACCCGTGTGGGTGAGGACACCACTCTGTCCCAGATCATCCAGATGGTCAGCGACGCCGCTGCCACCAAAGCCCCCATCGCCAAAGTGGCTGACCGGGTATCCGGCGTTTTCGTTCCTACCGTAATTACCATTGCCATCATTACCACCATCGTGTGGCTGCTAGCCGGACAAACCATTGGTTTCGCCCTGGCAAGAGGCATTTCCGTTCTCGTCATCAGCTGCCCCTGCGCCCTGGGTCTTGCCACCCCGGTTGCCATCATGGTAGGCAACGGCATGGGCGCCAAGCACGGCACCATGTTCAAAACCGCCGTTTCTCTGGAAGAGACCGGCAAGATCCAGATCGTTGCCCTGGATAAAACAGGCACCATCACCAGCGGTGAACCCCGGGTAACCGACATTCTTCCCGCTGGCGGCTATACCGAAGAAACCCTTCTCGCCAAAGCCTGCGCACTGGAAAAGAAAAGTGAACACCCGCTGTCCCGGGCTGTCCTGGCCCTGGCACAGGAGCGGGGCATTGACGGCGGAGACACCGAGCAGTTTACAGCTGTTCCCGGCAACGGCCTCACCGGTGTGTTAAACGGCCATACCCTGGCAGGCGGTAATCTTTCCTTCATCGAGAAAAATGCTGCCGTGCCGGAAGACCTGAAAGCACAGGCCAGCGCCCTGGCAGAAAAAGGCAAGACACCGCTGTTTTTCAGTGAGGATGGGCAGCTCATCGGTATCATTGCCGTGGCTGACGTGATCAAAGAGGACAGCCCCCGGGCCGTGAAAGAATTACAGAACATGGGCATCCATGTGGTAATGCTCACAGGCGATAACGAGCGCACCGCCAAAGCCATCGGCGCGGAGGCCGGTGTAGATGAAGTCATCGCCGGGGTACTGCCGGACGGCAAAGAGGCGGTCATCAGCCGTCTGAAAAAGAAGGGCAAGGTTGCCATGGTAGGCGACGGCATCAACGATGCACCTGCCCTGACCTCCGCTGACATCGGTATCGCCATCGGCGCCGGAACCGACATCGCCATCGATGCCGCTGACATCGTGCTCATGAAGAGCCGCCTGTCCGACGTGCCCGCTGCTATCCGGCTGAGCCGCGCTACCTTACGCAACATCCATGAGAACCTGTTCTGGGCCTTTATTTACAATATCATCGGTATCCCGCTGGCTGCCGGTGTGTGGATTCCGCTGTTCCACCTGACCCTGAACCCCATGTTCGGTGCCGCAGCCATGAGCCTTTCCAGCTTCTGCGTGGTTACCAACGCCCTACGCCTGAATTTCTTCAAGATGCATGACGCCAGCCACGACAAGCCCCATAAAAACGCCCTGGGAAACGCCCCGTTACTCAGCAGTACAACCGATGTCAGTGCCGATACAGGCGCAGTTGCTGCAAATACCAAAACATCACAGACAGCCGCAGGCAACACCCGCACTGCAGACCAGATGTCCTCAGATGCATCCGCGCAGAGCAACAGCGTTACCAATCAGAGCACAGCAATAGATGGTAACAGCAACGACACCGTCATCACCCTGAAAATCAAAGGAATGATGTGCGGCCACTGCGAAGCCCATGTGAAATCCGCCCTGGAGGCATTGGACGGTGTAACAGAAGCTACTGCCAGCCACGAGGCAGGCACCGCCGTTGTGCACCTGTCCGGGGAAGTCTCCGACCAGACACTGAAAGCGACCATCAAAGAAGCTGGATATGATTTAAAGAAAGTGTTACGATAATCCTACAGGATTTTCCATCGACAACAGATTTCGAGGAAAGACAAATCAATCGATATCTGTTGAAAAAACAATTCCTGAATACATTTTAATATCCGTGTGAACATAAAACACGTTCTTCACACGAGATAAAAACAGGAATGATTTGAAACAATCAAAACCATTGTTTATCATAATAAAAAAGAAGTATAGGAGGAAAAGAAAATGACAGAAATTACAGTTGGTGTAGAAGGTATGATGTGTGGACATTGCGAGGCGCACGTAAACGATACGGTGAGAGCCGCATTCCCGTCCGTGAAGAAGGTAACCTCTTCCCACAGCAAGGGACAGACCGTGATCCTCACCGAGGAGGATATCCCGGAGGACAAGCTGCGCGAAACCATTGACAAGACCGGTTATACCGTAACCTCTGTTTCCGCCAAGCCCTATGAGAAAAAAGGCCTGTTCGGATTCCGCAAGTAAGTAAAAGGCAGCCCCTTCACATTTATCCTGTGATGAGGGCTGCCTCTTGTATTTTTATCACATTTCTATTTCCCAGAGTTCTCTCCTGATCTCCCGCTTTCAGCTATCCCTTTATCTTTCCTCGCGGAAGTACGCCAGACCGAGACTTGCCGGAGGCTGATTTTCCCGCTTGCTGCGCATGCTGGTCACCACCAGAACGACCAGAGTTACCACGTAGGGGATCATTTTATACAGCTCCTGGTATTCCATATGATCCATGCCGGTGGGCAGATACAGGTACAGGATGTACAGGCCGCCGAACAGGAAGGATGCCAGAACGCTCAAGTTCGGACGCCAGATGGTGAAGATCACAAGGGCGATGGCGAGCCAGCCTCTGTCACCGAAAGCGTCGTTGGACCATACGCCGCAGGCGTAGTCCATCACATAATACAGGCCGCCCAGACCAGCGATCATGCAGCCGATACAGGTGGCAAAATATTTATACTTCGTCACATTGATGCCCGCTGCATCCGCCGTGTTAGGATTCTCGCCCACGGCCCGCAGGTGAAGTCCCGTCCGGGTGTGATTGAGAATATAGGATGCCGCCAGGGCAATGATGACTGCCAGATACGCCAGAAAGCCGTAGGACAGGAACAGTTTGCCGAAGCCGCCCATTTTTCCTGCGAAAGGCAGGGATTTGCTGAAAAAGTTACTCGTTGCGGTCAGGGCAATGGACGGCACGTCGCTGTCCACCAGCTTGATCAGGGAACCGCCGAAGAAGTTGCCGAAGCCCACACCAAAGGTGGTCATGGCAAGGCCGGTCACGTTCTGGTTGGCCCGCAGGGTAACGGTGAGGAAGCAGTACAGAAGGCCCATGAGCAGTGCGCCCAGCAGGCAACACAGCACCGGAATGAGCACCGCCAGCACCGGGTTCATGGCCGACGCGTCCCCCACGGAATGCTCATAGAAGAAGGAACCGATGACACCGCTGATGGCGCCCACATACATGACGCCCGGGATGCCTAAGTTCAGGTTACCGGATTTCTCCGTGATGATCTCGCCGGTACTTCCGTACAGCAGCGGGATACCCTGCACGATCGCTCTCGGAATAAATGCAAGCAAAAAACTCAACATGATTACTGTTCCTCCTTTTCTGCTTTTTTACGGAACTGCAGCCGGTAAGTGATGAAAAACTCACAGCCGATGATGAAAAACAGGATGATACCTGTCAGGATATCGGAATACGCATGGTTCAGGCCAAACGCTGTGGAAATCTCGCTGGCGCCCCGATCCATGAAAATAATAAGGAAGGTGGCAAATACCATGGTCAGCGGATTGAATTTGGACATCCAGGAAACAAGCACGGCGGTGAAGCCCTGGCCTCCCGCGATGGTCGTCGTGATGGTGTGGTTGATGCTTCCCACAAGAAGCAGACCCACCAGGCCGCACAGTGCGCCGGACAGCACCACCGTACGGATGATGACCTTTTCTACTTTGATGCCCACGTATTTCGCGGTATTTTCACTCTCGCCCACAACAGAAATGGCATAGCCCTGTTTGCTGTAATTCAGGTAAATATACATAAATACGGTGACGATGACAGCCACAAAAATGCTCAGCAGATATTTGGAACCGAACAGCTGGGGCAGCCAGCCCGCGTTGGAATTCTGGTTGATGATGCCGATCTTACCGGAGCCCTTGGGCACCTCCCACAGGATGGTGAAAAAAGCCACCAGCTGGGTTGCAATGTAGTTCATCATCAGGGTAGACAGCGTCTCGTTGGTGTTCCATTTTGCCTTGAAAAATGCCGGGATAAAGCCCCAGATGGCGCCGGCAGCCACACTGGAAATCACCATACAGATGATCACAACCACGTTAGGAACTTTTTCTCCCAGACAGATCATGCAGGCTGCAGCCGCCAGTCCGCCGATGAGTACCTGTCCCTCGCCGCCGATGTTCCAGAACTTCATCTTGAACGCCGGTGTCAGCGCCAGCGCGATCAACAGCAGCACGGACATATTTTGCAGAGTGATCCATGTTTTTCTCGCAGTACCGAATGCACCGGCAAAAACAGACTGATACACCTCTACCGGGTTAATGCCGGTGGTCAGTGTCGTGACGATGCCGCACACGATCAGTGCCAGAATGATGGCCACTGCCCGGATGCCCACCGACTGATACCAGGGAAGCGCATCCCGCTTCACCACATGAAAAAACGGTTCTTTCTTTTTCTCATTCATCGCTTTCTCTTCCTCCTACCGAAGTCATCATCATTCCCACCTGATTTTTGTCGGTTGTCCGCGCATCCACGATGCCGCTGACCTGGCCGCCGCACAGCACCAGGATCCGGTCAGACAGCTCCATGAGCACGTCCAGATCCTCTCCGACGAAAATCACGGCCACACCGTTTTTCTTCTGCTCATTGATGAGCTTGTAAATCGTATAGGAAGAATTGATATCCAGGCCGCGCACGGCGTAAGCCGTCAGAAGCACGGTCGGCGCAGAGGCGATCTCACGGCCTACCAGCACCTTCTGTACATTACCGCCGGACAGTCTGCGCACCGGTGTGGTAATGCCCGGGGTCACCACCTCCAGGTTCTCCACCACGTTCTCCGCCAGCTCCTTGGACGGCTTGCGGTTGGTGAAAGGCGTATGTCCTCTGCGGAAGGAACGCAGCATCATGTTGTCGGTCAGATCCATGTTGCCCACCAGACCCATGCCCAGCCGATCCTCCGGCACGAAGGAAAGGGACACGCCCATCTGGGCGATCTTCAGCGGATCCTTTCCGATGAGCTCTTCCTTGCTGCCATCATCCTCCACGTAACGGATCGTGCCCGCTTCCGTGGGCTGCAGCCCGGCAATGGCCTCCAGCAGTTCCTTCTGGCCGCAGCCGGAAATGCCTGCGATACCGAGGATCTCTCCGCTGTTGGCGGTGAAGGATACATCCTGTAATTTCAAAATGCCGTCCTCGCTTCGCACGGTCAGCCCCTGCACCTCGATCCGGGGCTTGGGATCCACCGGATCGGGCCGCTCAATGTTCAGTGTCACCGCGTGGCCCACCATCATGTTGGTCATCTCGGTTACGTTGGTATCCTTTGTCATCATGCTGCCGATATACTTTCCGGCCCGCAGCACAGCCACCCGGTCAGACAGGGATTCTACCTCATGCATCTTGTGAGTGATGATGATAATGGCTTTGCCGTCGTCCCGCATTTTCCGCAGCACCCGGAACAGCTTCTCTGTCTCCTGGGGCGTCAGCACAGCCGTGGGCTCATCCAGGATCAGAATATCCGCTCCGCGGTACAGCACTTTTACGATCTCTACCGTCTGTTTCTGGGACACGGACATATCGTATATCTTCTGCTTCGGATCCACCTCGAAGCCGTATTTTTCACAGATCTCCTCGATTTTCCGGGAAGCCTCTTTGATGTTCAGCTTCCCCTCCAGGCCGAGGATGATGTTTTCCGCAGCGGAAAGCACATCGATCAGCTTGAAATGCTGGTGCACCATGCCTATCCCTAAATCAAAGGCTGCCCTGGGGGAGCGGATGACCTCCTCCTTGCCATTGATAAAAATCTGTCCCTCATCCGGGAAATAAATGCCCGAAAGCATGTTCATCAGCGTCGTTTTTCCGCTTCCGTTCTCGCCCAGCAGTGCCAGAATCTCTCCCTTATAGATGTCCAGACTAACTTTATCATTGGCGATTACGGAGCCGAAGGTTTTTGTAACATTTTTCATTGAAACTGCGGCTATCTTGGTTTCCATCATTTGTCCCCTTTCGAGTTAGTGGCTGATCCGCCCCTTTTCTGCCGGTCCGGGAAAGCCTTTTCCTGTCGGAATCGGTTGCCCCGGGCTGATAGAAAAAGGGCGGCGCGGCGATATACGCTGTGCCGCCCTGTGCAATCTTTTATACGGTCAGATATTGCACGGTTCGCTATTAAAATGCGGTATCCAGAAGGTTGATGTCATCAATTTTCACATCAAAGTACGGTGCGGAACGGTACTCGGACTCATGGAAGTAACCATCGCTGACTACCTCGTGATCCGGCGTATAATCTGCATCCGTATCAACATCTGCCTCATAGCTGTCCAGAGTCTTGCCCTCTACAGTAAATTTGGAAGTATCGAATACATGCACATTGCCAGCCTCGATGTCAGCCTTTGCTGCCTCAACAGCCTCCTGTGTGCCCTCTGCCACGGATGTGCCGAGTTCGCTGAGTTCAACAGAACCGGTTGCCAGATCGCCTGTCCAGTCGGTATCGATCGCTTTGCCCTCTTCTACACACTTGATGGCATACTCAAAGTAAGGCTCCCAGTTGATTCTGGAAGATACCAGGAAGGTGTTCGGGCATGCGCTTGCTGTGCTTCCATTGTAGGAAACGTTCGGCACGCCTGCGGTCTCACATGCGGTCGGTGCACCCATGGAGTCAGCATGCTGGCTGATCAGTACGCATCCGTTCTCGATCAGTTTATTTGCGCCCTCTTTTTCTGCGGTCTCATCATACCAGGATCCTGTGAAGGTTACATCCATGGTAACCGTCGGGCAAACAGAGCGTGCGCCAAGGAAGAAAGAGGTGTAACCGGAGATAACCTCAGCATAAGTATAAGCGCCGACATAACCCATCTTTGCCTGATCCTCTGTGATCTCGCCATTTGCGATCATCTCATTTAACTTGGTTCCTGCAACAACGCCTGCCAGGTAACGGCCGTCATAGATGGATGCAAATGCATTGTGGTAGTTGTCCAGATTCTCTGTGTGTGCTTTTGTTCCGGTAGCGTGGCTGAACTGTACTTCCGGGAACTCCTTTGCAGCTTCGATGATGTAATCCTCATGTCCGAAGCTATCTGCGAAGATGTAGTTACATCCTGCATCAGCAAGCTCGCAGGCTGCCTCATAGCACTCCTGTCCCTCAGGGATGTTTGTCTTGGTCATGTACTCAATGCCGAGTTTCTCACATGCTTCCTTCGCTGCGTTTAAGAAGTTCAGGTCGTAGGTAGAATTCTCGTCATGCAGGAAAATAAAACCTGCCTTTACGGTGGTTGCAGCTGTGGTTCCCTCTGCGGAATCTGCAGTGTCCTCTGCCTCTGCACCCTCGTCTGCTGCGGCATCCTTCGTATCAGCGCTGCTGTCGGAAGAAGATCCGCATCCTGCCAGCATTCCCACGGTCAGTGCCATGACTGCAAGTAAGCTTACTACTCTCTTTTTCATCACTTTTCCTCCTGTTTAGACTATTATCAGTTCTCAACACTTGTCAGTATAGGCATTTTCAGACAATATTGTCAAGAGGACGTTAAAAAATTATTAATTTTCCATAAAAACGACGGCATTCTTCTTCCTTCTATTTTATATTTTATGGTAAAGTAGGGATATATTTCTTGTTTTTCACTTTTTATTTTAGGAAATGAGGGAAACTGACTTTGAATATGTATGACCTGACACAGACCAATCTGCACCTGCCGGACAGCTACGGCGGCAATCTGGGAAAACAGCGGCTTCTGCGGCTGCGGATTTTCCGCATACTCACCGGCCTGCTGGCGCTGTTTGTCCTGGCACTGATCTTTACCACCGCCGGATGGGACGACGATCCCGGCCCCCGCATACGAAGCTGTGTCCTTCTCTATCTCTGCGTCCTGGCTTCCATGGGGCTGCTCCTTTTTGCCAAGACACGTACCGAGATCCGCCGCCTTCACCGGGAAAGCTTTCAGGACTGCCACGACTACAACTATGTGCTTTACCGCACTACTTATAAAAATAACCGGGCAATGCAGATGACCCTGCTCCTGTCCATGGCAAAATATCAGCTGCTCATGCACTGCCCCGACCAGGCCAGTCAGGCTCTGCGGCAGCTCTCTCCCGAGAAACTGAACAAATCGCAGCTGAAAAGCTATTATCTTTACCGGGCAGCAGCAGAATTTCTTCTCCAGGACAGCATCTGGCGGGATGATCTGGATGCCTGTCATCTGGTACCGGTGGAAAAGGCGGCCATGAATGCGCAGGAGCTGGAGGAAGCCTTCGTGGAAGAAAATTCCGACGTCTGGGAAGGTTCGCCACTGTGGAATGTTCTGCGAAACTGGGATCAGGCGCCGCAGCCCAAAGCGCCTGTGCTGATCATTTTTACCGGTATTTTGCTGCTGTACACCGGCGTCTTCGGTACTGTACCGAATCTGCTGCCTGATGGCGTGACTTATCGCCCTCTTTTTGAAACGGCATCGGTATCTCTGCTGTTCCTGCTCTGGTGTACCCTGTCCATCTACTGGGTATACCGGCTGTTTGGGGCCATGTGCCACAAAACTGGCCTGCCCGCCATCAGTAAAGTGCTTCTTGGCATCGTACTCATCTGTCTGGAGGGTATGTTCCTGCTCTATGGCACCGGGTGTATGCTGCTGGTCTTTCTCCATGCGCCTACAGAGGAAAGTATCACCGCAGACGGACTGATCTATATGCGGGAAGACACCTTCATGGACGGGTCCATTTATTACTATCAGCAGGCCATGGGGCCGCTGCTCTGCCGACGGCTGACTGAGGAAGAGCGGGAAAAATACCATATTGATACGTATGAGAACAAAATTACGGATGACCGCTCATTCGACGCTGATGGCAATGGTTCACCCAATGCGTCCGAAACCGGCATCCATGCTCCTAACAATGATGGAACATCCGAGTTTGGCACTAACAGTTCCAGCTCTTCTGCGTCTGCTGACTCTGAATCCGACACGGCTCTCCTCTCGGAATTTCAGGCGGTGTACCAGCTGCTAGCGGATGAGGGGCAGCTTCCCGCCGATGGCATGGACGCGCTCTCCATCTCCTACTCTGCCAAGGGTACGCCCTATGTCGTTTTTCAGGAAACACAGTCCGGCACAGATACGATCCAGAACCGTCTCGTCTACGACCGGGTATCAGAAAACGGCGCCTTTGACCTGTTCGTATATTATCAGGACACCATGCCGTCTGATGGAGAAACCCAAACTTCGATTATGGAATTTTATGCGGTAAATCCGCAGACACTGGACGTCATACCAGGAGAAAAACACGCCTGGGCAGATGTGCCGTCCCAGGCATACCGGGATGCTACCGGCGAATGATCCTCTTCCGATCCCCGCCGGCACCCACACCTCCTGCGCCGCCCACAGATCACCACACAACTGTTATAAATATCTGAAGAAATACATGGACATTATTTTCAGGGCGTGTATAATGGAGGTGCAGAATGATTTCTATATAAAAAGGGGAGTTTAAAATATGGAAGAAGAGATTCTAAAAATATACGACAACTTATATAATGTCATTGGCGTTGCACCCCGTTCTGAGGTACACAAGAAAGGCCTGCTGCATCAGGTCGTCCATCTGTGGATGATGGAAGTAAAAAACGGCGAGAAATGGCTGTATTTCCGGCAGCGTTCCATGCACCGGAAGGATTTTCCCGGTCTGTATGACCTGATTTCCAGCGGTCACATCGATCCGGAGGAGACGTTTGAGGACGCCATCATTGAAAACACGGCAAACAAGCTGGGCGTTGTGCTGACCCGCGACGACATCCGCCACATCGGCAACATCCGTCAGGTGGTGGACAAGGGCGATTACCACGACAATGCTTTCTGCCAGATTTATTTCTGCCAGGTTTCCAACCCGGAATTCCATCTGCATTACGTGGAAAATGTGGTAAAAATGCGCTACGAAGACTTCCGCTCCTGGCTGCTGGGCCTGACCGACCGGGCGCCGCTGTACAAGGTAGACGGCACGCTGCTGTGCAACACCTCCAAGAAAGACTGGTGGCTCCGGGAGAAAGAATTCCTGGGCGTAGTCAGCCCCTATATTGAAACTTTATAAAAAACTTTATAAACAGCGTACATTTTCAGCGCTTCGAGGCTTTGGTTTCGGAGCGCTTTTTCAAAAGGAGAGAGACTTCTGGATACCCTGCACCGCTACGATACATCGATTTTAAAAACAGATACGGAAATAGAAACCATGGACCGAGAGGCGCTGCTTCTGGAACTGCAGAAAACGCGGCGGCTCTGCCACCGTTTTGAGGATATCATTGAAAACCTTCCCGATACCATCTATGTCACCGACGCCCAGGCCCGCACCATGCGGGTGAACAAGGCCTACGAGGAGCTGTCGGGGCTGAAACGGGAGGAGATCCTGGGCCTGCACATGGGTGATATGGAAAAACAGTACATTTCCCAGTCCGGTTCCCTCCAGGTGCTGAAAACCGGCCAGGAGGCCAATATCGAGCTGGTTTTCCAGCGCACCAACCGGCACGCCTTCATCTGCAGCAAACCCATTTATGATGAAAACGGCAACCTGGAAATGATCATCAGCAACAGCCGGAATTTTGAAGAGATCCAGCGGCTGGAAGAACGGCTGGCCGCTGCCGAACAGCTGGCAGACAAATACCAGGCGGAGATCCGTGCCCTGAAAGAACAGTTCCTGCCCCCTGCCATAGACATGGTGGCCGAGGACAAGAAAATGCTGGATGTACTCACCCGGGCTTACAAGGTGGCAAAAGTGGATTCCACCACGCTGATCCTGGGCGAGACCGGCGTCGGCAAGGAAGAGGTGGCCAAATATATCCACGAAAACAGCTCCCGGGCCAAACAGCGCTTCGTCAAGGTCAACTGCGGCGCCCTGTCGGAAAATCTCATCGAAAGTGAACTGTTCGGCTACGAAAAGGGAGCCTTCACCGGTGCCAGCAAGACGGGCAAAATGGGCCTGTTTGAGGTCGCCAATCACGGCACGATCTTTCTGGATGAGATCGGCGAACTGCCGCTGGATATGCAGGTGAAGCTGCTGCGGGTGCTGCAGGATCAGCAGGTAACACGCATCGGCGGCACCGAGCCCGTGAAGATCGACGTCCGCATCCTTGCCGCCACCAACCGGGATCTGCTGGATATGGTGGAGCACAAGCAGTTCCGGCAGGATCTCTATTACCGACTGAACATCGTTCCCATCCACATTCCGCCGCTGCGGGAGCGGCGGAACGATATTATCCCGCTGGCGAAACGGTTCCTGGATGGTCTGAACCAGAAATATCATTTTGAGAAAAAGCTGTCCAATCTGGCCTACCAGTTTCTGACCGAATACAGCTGGCCCGGCAACGTCCGGGAGCTGAAAAATGTTATTGAACAGGCCGTCATCATGAGCGAGGACAATCTCATCTCCCTGGATGACCTGCCCCTCATCGGCTATGGCAAGACCCGCACGTTCCAGCCCGATGAAAATGTGAACTTAAAAGAGGTACTGGAGCAGATCGAATACGAATATATCAGCCGGGCCTATACCCACCACAACAGTGTGCGGCAGGCCGCCCGCTCCCTGCATATGAATTATTCCACATTTGAACGAAAACGCATGTATTACGCAGAAAAATATCCCGGGGCAGCTTCACGCTAAAAAGGAACCCCGTAATACAGGGTTCCTCAGACTGCAGGTGCCTGCGGCGGGTCGCTTTTGCGATACCTTTCTATCCCGCCGCAGTGCATCTACGTTCCATTTCCATTTACTGACACTTATCTTTTAATTTTTCCCATTCCTGATCCACGTGCTCCTGGGCAGCTTCCAGCATCCATTCATTGCCGGGCTTGAAGCAGTGACGGAATCGTCCCTGTAATTTCATAAACTCTGTCACAGGGAGCTTTTTCTTCGGTTCATAATTCAGATACCATTTTCCCTCAATGTATTCGTAAAGCGGCCACACGCACGTCTCCACCGCCATCTTGCAGACCAGCGCCAGATCCTCCGCCGGATACTGCCAGCCTCTGGGGCAGGGGGACATGACATTGACGAAGGCCGGGCCGGGGGTGTAGATAGCCCGGTGGGCTTTTTCATGCAGATCTTTCATGTTACCAATGAACGTTGTCTGGGCCGCATAAGGGATCTCATGGGCTGCCAGGATCTCCGTCAGATTTTTCTTGTTCTGCTTTTTACCAAAGGATTCCGTGCCGATGGGCGTCGTTGTGGCATTGGCAAACCGAGGCGTAGAGGAAGAACGCTGGATGCCGGTGTTCATGTACGCTTCATTGTCGTAACAGAAGTACACCATGTCGTGACCACGCTCCATGGCACCGGACAGGGACTGGAAACCGATGTCATAGGTACCGCCGTCACCGCCCAGCACGAGGAACTTGTACGTGTCGTCAATTTTTCCTCTGCGTTTCAGCGCCAGATAAGCAGCTTCCACGCCGCTGCACGTTGCTGCCGCATTTTCAAAGGCAGAATGGATATAGGAATCCTCCCAGGCGGTAAACGGATACAAGAAGGAAGAAACCTCCAGACATCCGGTGGCGTTGCAGATGACTGCCTTGTCCTTCTCATCCAGGGCACGGGTCACCGCACGGGAAAGAATGCCCGCGCCGCAGCCGGAACACAGACGGTGCCCGCCCACAAACCGCTCGGGCTTGCTCAGCTCTACTTTATGATTATATGCCATATCAGAGCACCTCCTTTTCTGTGCTTCGCTGTCCCATGTGCAGATACCGTTCGCCGACCTGCCCGGTCTCGATGATACGGAACAGATGGTTGAATACGTTTTCCACATGGCTCACGGTGCAGTCTCTGCCGCCCAGACCATATACCACATTGATGAGCTTCGGCCGGTTTTCCAGATCATAGCAGGCCGCTGCCGTCTCCGCGTAAACAGGGCCGCCGGTGCCGGAAAAGCCTTCGCTCTTGTCCATCACTGCCACAGCTTTGACATGGGCCAGCGCTGCTGCCAGCTCCTCCGCCGGGAAGGGACGGAACACCCGCAGCTTGATCATGCCCACCTTTTTCCCGGCGGCACGCATCTGATCCACGCACGCTCTGGCCGTTCCTGCCGTACTGCCGATGAGTACGATGGCTGCCTCCGCATCCTCCATCCGGTACTCTTCGAAGAAACCGTAATGGCGTCCGAAGGTTTTTTCAAAATCCGCAGCCACGGCAAGCACTGCTTTTTTCGCATTTTTCATGGCCACTGCCTGCTGCATTTTGTGCTCCATATAATACGGGCACGTATCATATGGGCCCACCGCCAGCGGATTGTCATGCTTTAACAGATAATTTTCCGGCTGGTACTCTCCTACGAAAGCCTTTACCTTCTCATCCTCTTCCAGCAGAATATTCTCCACTGCGTGGGAGGTGATGAAACCATCCTGACAGATCATAATAGGCAGACGCACGTCCGGCGTCTCCGCGATCCGCATGGCCTGGAGATAATTGTCATAGGCCTCCTGGTTATTTTCCGCATAAATCTGGATCCATCCCGCATCCCGGGCTCCCATGGAATCGGAATGGTCGTTGTTGATGTTGATGGGGCCGGTGAGCGCACGGTTCACACAGGCCAGGGTGATGGGCAGGCGGGAGGAAGCCGCCACATACAAAAGCTCATACATAAATGCCAGACCGCAGGAAGAAGTGGCCGTCACCGCCCGGGCACCTGCCGCCTCCGCGCCGATGCAGGCAGACATGGAAGAATGCTCCGATTCCACCGTTACGAACTCGGTGTTCACTTTGCCATCCGCTACATACTGGGCAAAATACTGGGGGATCTCCGTGGAAGGAGTGATGGGAAATGCTGCAAACACATCCGGATCAATCTGGCGCATGGCATAGGCAACCGCCTCATTGCCGGACATTCTCTCTCGAATACTCATTTTTCTTCCTCCTTCACAAAATCAATGGCTTCAAAGGGACATACCTTCCAGCAGATGCCGCAGCCCTTACAATGGTCGTAGTCAAATTCACACCGTTTTCCGGCGGTTACCGGAATGGAAGAGTCCGGACAGAAGGGGGCACACAGCAGACACTGCTTGCATTTCTCCTCGATCCATACCGGCCGGTTGGAACGCCACTCTCCCGTGATGGTCGCGCGGGCGGTTCCGCCCTCATATACCTCGCCGCCCACGGTCATCTCCTGCCAGGGTGACTGCTCATTAATGTCAGATGCTTTGATTCCCATTACGCCCGTACCTCCTTCATTGCCCGCTTCAGGCACTGCATATTTCCTTCCACCACCTGTGGTTTCGTCGCAAATTTGTGCCGGAAAGATGCTTCCATATCAGCGATAAACTGCTCCGGCTCCAGCACCCGGCTCACTTCCACGATAGCCGCCAGCATAGGCGTGTTGGGGAAATATTTTCCAAGACATTCCTCAGAAACCTTTCTCGCATCAATGGTATAGACCCTTCCCTCATAGCCTCGCAGCATGGGCCGCAGTTCCGCCGCGCTGCGCTCGGAATTGATGACGATGGCCCCCTCCGGGTTCAGTCCCTTCGTCACGTCCACCGATTCTAGCAGCGTCTCGTCCACGACCACCACGTAATCCGGCTCATAAATGTTGGAATGGATGGAACAGCGCTCCTCACTGATCCGATTGTAAGCCGTGATCGGCGCACCCATACGCTCCGGGCCGTATTCGGGAAAGCCCTGTACATATTTTCCGGCAGTAAATGCCGCATCTGCCAGCAGCAGACATGCCGTCTTGGCACCCTGTCCGCCCCGGCCATGCCAGCGGATCTCTGTCATATCTTTCATCATCTGTGCGTTCCTCCTCAACTAAAATAGAATATGGAATTCTGTAATACAGGATTAAAAAAGGCTCCCGTCCCGTAAAAGGACGAAAGCCTGTGCAATCGTTATACCACCTGTTACCTGCATACTATCATATGCGCTTCTGATAACGGGGAATACCGTCAGAACCTACTGTACCACGGCATCCACTCTCCCGGGCATCTGCAATCTGGCAGTGCCGCATGGATCCTTCCGGACACCATTTCTGTATTTCGGCCTGAAACTCCGGAGTGATTTTCAAAAAAGACTTACTGGTACCGACTTCCACCGTGCGTCGGCTCTCTGAAACGTTCAGTCAGCTTCTACTCTCTCCATCTTCATTGTTCTCATCTGAAATTAAAACCTATGATAATCAAAAAAACGGTATCTGTCAAGAAAAATTTCAGGCATGACCGGACACGATCCACGGCGCCGGTTCTGTCTGGAACGTATTTCTGGACGTCAGCTTGGATACCGATACCTGGATGACCTCGGTCTCTCCGATGCCGTACTGTTCAAACAGCGCCGGAAGAGATGCCGCACACCGGAAATCCAGAGTGTATACCACAAACTCCATATGCGGGTTCAGCCGAAGCATGCACTGGATCTCCTGCTCCATGCTGGCAGACGCCACCAGGAAAGTCAGTGTCGGTACCGGCAGATCCTTCACCGTCTCATCGGTCACATGATCAATGATCGTAATGTTGTTCAAGCCAAACTGATGGATATTCTCCTCCATCGTCCTGCGGTCACTCTGGTTGTACTCCACCGCAATGATATTTCCCTCGCTGGCCAGAATCGCAGCCTCCACCGCGATACTCTCCCCGCTGATGATACAGACATTATCCCCGTAGGAAACGTGCATCTTATTCAGGATCACCGAACGGATCTCGCTGCCCACATAATGAATCGAGCCCTTGGAAAAGCTGCTGTTGCGCATGCCGATCTTGTATGTGCTGCGCGCATTGGGATTCAGGATCAGCATTGCCGCTGACGCGTTGATGCCCCGGTCGATCATCTCTTTTACTTTGTTGTGACAGATCGGGCCCTCCGGCTCAGATCCCACATTGTACCACACGTCACACTCACCGAGGCCCACATCCCACATCCGGTAAAAAATATCCGGGTGGCCTGCCTCCGTGAACACAAGCACTGCGTCATTGGATTCCACCGTCGGAATCAGATTTTTATTCCTGCGGGTGATATCCAGGATCTTCACCTTCTCCAGATCCACCTGCGTATTATCCGCGTAATATTGAAGCCATGTTAAAATATGTGTATTGCCAAACAAACGGTTATCCATATGGCCGCCCCTTTCCACAAAGCGTAATCTTATGGTTATTATAATCTATTTTGGATGGGGCTGCAAGACATCAGTTACAGCGGGGATTTGTCCTTCTGAATCGAATCCGCAATTTCCTGTATCTTCTCCTCGCTTTCTTCCAGTGCATCCGCGATCTGCGAGATCGTCTGTCCTTTTTTCAGCTTTTTCTCCACCAGTTCAAGCATCTTTTTCTCGGCGCCCTGCTGCATTCCTTTTTCAATGCCAATTTCCAGAATGTTCATCTTCACAGCCTCCCATTCTTCTGAATCCTTTACTTCTTCCACAATATCATTCAGTTCCACGATCCGTTTATCTTTTACCAAAATATCCGGATTATTCAGCCTTGTATCTTTCATATATGATAACATACTTATCAGCTCCGGTGCGCCATTTTTGCTCTCCATATTAAAAAATATTTTTGTTGTCCCGTCATCCAGTTTTAAATCCGGTACCTCTTCACACTGCTCTGTAAACGTATATTTCGCCCGATCTCTTCCAAAAATATCTTCCTGCGTGATAAAGATGATCACGGTGGATGGCAGCATCCGATAGCGGGTCTCTTTCCCGGACTTCAGGATCGGCGTATCCAGCATCCCTTGATAAAAACGCGAACGTTTCCGCAGATCATCCTGTCTGGCATCGTTTTGCATTTCCATGTTAAACTGACGATTGTCCACGGACTTAGCCCAGGCATCCAGCCGAATGGCACGCTTTCCGCTTTTATCCAACACCACCTGCTCCACCTTCACATCCTGCAATTCAATGTCCGGCTCGTCCATAAACACACTTAACACGCAGCGATATGCCCGCGGATCTTTCATCACCGACAAAAACAAGGCGAAATCGCTTAAGTTAAACTGATAGCCCTCTAATAATTCGAAATTTTCTTCCATTCCATATCCTCCCATGATGTTTGATCTTTTTCTTTCTTCATGAAATCTCGCGGCAGAACTGCCAGATGATTTGCAGAATTTGATTTTAATTATAGAAATTAAATGTTTTTCAGATAGGATAATTTTACAATAACAGGAAGCAATCGTACAAGGAATTCTTTTCGACAAAAAACGACGGCAACAGCCGCCCGCAGGAGAGAACTCCCACAGGCGGCTGCCCTACAAATGTCTTATGTTATTTTGCAAATGCGGCGTATTTGCTGCACACGTCCGCAGCGTCCTTCACGCCGTAAAATACCAGGCCGGTGATTTTGCTCGGATCTTCCTTGTCCTTGCGCACGCCCAGCACGGTATTAGCTCTGCTGGCAGAAGCCTTGGTCTTGCAGGCATCGCCGATGTAGATGATCTCCGTTCCATCCTCCTGGATCTCGGTTCGGTAATCGGTGTTTTTGTCAATGCGCATCATATTGGCCCGCTCGTCTCCGATGACAAATGCCCGGTAATTGGTCAGCACGTAAGTGAGATCGTTCTTGATCATCTTCGGATCAGAAAAAGAATGGGCACAGAGGCTCACCGGAACGATGCATGCCAGTACACAGGCAAAGATGAGCTGGATCGGGTCTGTCTGGGTGCGGAATGCAAAAGGCAGATAAGCCACTGCAAATACCACGATATAAATGGCGCACACGATCCACAGCACCGGCAGCTTCTGTTTATACGCACCGGACAAAACAGCAAACGGTTCACTTTTGCCTTCCCATAATACGGTTTCTCCGTCTAAAAGCTCTTCTCTAAACTTGTTTCCCATAAAAAGCACTCCTTTAAATAAATGTTATTGTTTTTATGGGTTTAGAATACCAAGCTTCTGATTAAAATTGTGTTAAAAACAAATACAATTCCGTAAAGATTTAATAAAAAACATGGTTGCCGATGACAATGCCACTGATGTCCCCGGTGTTGCGCCGGAAGCTTAAGCAGCCGCCCACATTGGAGCTTCCGCCCACCGCCGCCTGAGCCGCCTGCCGACAGCTGGACGTGGCACTGCCCTGAGAAAGCGCCAGGATAAACCGACCGCTGGCCACCGGGCTGAACTGGCCGCTCTGATAAATCACGCCCATGATACTGTTGGGATAGCTGCTGCTCCGTACGCGGTTCATGACCACCGCGCCCACCGCCAGCTGTCCATCATACCCCTCCGAACCGGCCTCACAGTAAATGATCGCCGCCAGCATGTCCAGGTCACTGGCCTGCACATTGCTTGCCGCCCCGTTGTTGGTCGTCCCGGTGCTGGTGGTGGTCTGTACATTGCTGTTTTTGCTGGCTGCCGCTGCGGCTTTCTTCTTCTCTGCCTCGTCCTCTTCCTTCTTGGCCTTGGCAATGAGGGAATCCAGCGCATTCTGCTGGCTCTCCAGCTTTCCTTCATACTGATCCACCAGCTTCTGCGCCTGGGCGATCTCATTCGTGTATTCGTTGATCTTCGTTCCGGTGGACTGCACCAGATCGTTTACCTCCTGCTGCTTTTCCTTCACCTGGGCCTGCAGCGTCTCCAGCTCTTCCTTCTCCTGCTGGAGTCGGGCCTCGGTGGCCTCGATCTGCTCCTTGGTTTCCCGGAATTCCGTCAGCATCCGCCGGTCATAGGCCACCAGCTCCGACGCATAATCCGCCTGGTTTAAAAAGTCATTGATGCTTCCCGCCTGTAAAAATAAAGTCAGGTAATCCATATTTCCATTCTCATACATGAACTGGATGCGTTTTTTCATATCCACATACTGCTGCTCTTCTTTTGCCTTCGCTTCCTCCAGATCCTGCTCCGTGATATTCAGCTCTTCCTGTTTATCTGTAAGCTGAGTCTCCAGGTCATCCAGTTCTGCACTCAACCGGGCAAACTGGTTGTTCAGCTCCAGCAGATAGTTCTCCAGATTTGTTTTCGCAGCTTCCAGCTTCTTCTTCTCCGATTCTGCATCGTCGAGCTTATCCTGCGTCTCCTGCTGTTGCTTTTTCAGATTGTCAATCTGCTTCTGGGTCTTGGTACCGGTGGCCTCTCCGGTCATCCCCACCTGCCAAAACAGCGCTGCCGCCAGCATACATGCGGTCACAATTTTTCCCGTATCTCTCATAAATCCATCCTTTGTTGTCACTTTGGGGTCAACAGGTATATTCTCTATCATACTATATTTCCCCGTTTCCCGCCAGACTGATTTTTATAAGGACAGACAAGTTACCGTTCACACATATCATTCGAAAAATCGTATTTTCATGCTCTCCGCTGCTTTGCAGATCATAAAAGTTCCGTGAAGTTGTAAATATAGCGATCGGCCAGCTTGCGGAGCGCCGGTTCGTCCTCCACCGTGTACCGGTCAGAAATAGCAACCACCGTGCAGCCTGCCTGTACCGCCGTCTCCACCGCGTGCAGGGAATCCTCGAAAATGGTCAGATCTTCCACGGGCACACCGATCTTGGATGCCACCAGCGCCCAGTAACCGTCCTGACTCTTGCCGCAGCCCAGCTCTGAGCTGGTAAACAGCTGCTCCACCATGGGCCACATGCCCACCCGTGCCAGCGCATGTTCAATGGGATCCCGCTCGGAAGCCGTTGCCACAAAGATCCTTGTTCCCTGGTCGTAAAGCTTCTTCATGTACGCTCTGGCATCCTGCTTGTCCTCGGCCTGATAATAATAGAAATCCTTCACCGTATCCTCGATCTCCCGGGTGATCTCCTCCGCCGTTTCCGGCATGTGGTACGTCTCCTTCATATAGGCGGCCGTCAGCGGCACAGTCATCACCTTTACCTTCTCCGCCAGCTCCGGGTCAGGCTCATAGCCCTTTTTTCGCAGATAAATATCTCCAATATTGATCCACACCCCCATGGAATCCAGCAGTGTTCCATCCACATCAAAAATTGCACAGCTTATTTTTTTATCCATTGTATCCTGATCCTCCATTTTGCGCAAAAAATCCCTCCCCGGAAAATCCCGGAGAGGGGAAGTTTTATTTTACTTCATCATACTGTAGTTGCCTTGTTTCGTCAAACACATTTCCTGCAAGGCACCCCACATTTATTGTCAGGATACCCTAAATCATTCTCCTGCCTGCCACTCCACCGTCGTATCCTGCGCGCCCATGAGCCCGTTTTCCATGGCATAAAAGGTAATCAGCTGCTCCTTATCCGACGGATCATAAAGCTGCCGCTCCATATAGGAATTGCCGTCGCCGTCTGTCTTCTCGATCTCCACCAGAAGATAGGCCGCACCGCTTTCTGTCCGGAGCGTCTCCGGTAAGGTGCCGGGGTCGTAGGTCTCCCGGGAAAGCGCCTCGTTATTTTTATCCATCTGCACAACAGTGATGCTCACCGGCCGGTTCATCCATGCATAGGTAAGAGAAACGCTGCCGGAAGATTCCGGATCCCCCAGTCCCATCTGAAAGCTGCCGCCCTCCGCAGCGCCGCCTTCATTGGCAAATCCGTTGCCTGCCTGCACATACAGTTCTCCGTCCGCTGTCTCATACACCGGATTCGCATAGTAGGTGCCGCTGGCATCGTTGGAAGAAACCACGTAAATCGTCCCGCTGATGCTGATCTTGGTGCCATCGTCGGTCTCTGTCACGTTTAATCGAACGTCCTGCACCGCCGGATCACAGAGACTAAACCAGCAGTCGCCGCCATCCACCAGCGGCCAGCAGGAGCTCATCATTTTTACACCGGAAATATCTTGGAAAGAAACTTCCCAGTCGCCTGGATCGTCGCTGTCCTTCTTGTCAATGATGGCATATTTCCGCTCCCGCTCTTCCAAGGGGCGGTCATCCCCCTCCTCAGCCGCCGGAAACACCAGATACGTATCAGTAATGAAAGCCCCCACCAGCCGGTCATCCCCGCTGGTTTTTACCGTGCTTTCTGCACTTGTCCCACCGGCTCCCGCTGTCTGGCCACAGCCGCCAGCCAGCAGGGCGGTACAAAGGCCCACCCCAAAGGCAGCCTGTATCCACTTCCTTCGTTTTTCCATCGTCTGTCTCCGTGAATTATTTCATTGCATTCTTAATTGCCGCCAGAAGATCCTCATATTTCTCATAAGCGGGCAGTTCCGGGTGATCTGCCTTGATCTTATCCGTGCTTCGGAACAGGAACCCTGCCTTGCTGGCCTGGATCATGCCCAGATCGTTGTAGGAATCGCCGCTGGCAATGGTCTCAAAGCCGATGGACTGCAGCGCTTTCACCGTGCTCAGTTTGGACTGCTCTGTCCGCATCTTGAAACCGGTGATCTCTCCATTCTCTGCCACCTCCAGGCTGTTGCAGAACAGTGTCGGCCAGCCCAGCTTCTTCATCAGCGGGGTGGCAAACTGGGTAAAGGTATCGCTGATCAAGATCACCTGGGTAAAAGAACGAAGCTCATCCAGAAATTCCTTTGCACCCGGCAGCGGATCGATCTTCTCGATGGTTGCCTGAATCTCCTTCAATCCCAGGCCATGCTCCTTCAGGATACCCAGCCGCCAGTTCATCAGCTTATTGTAATCCGGCTCATCGCGGGTCGTCCGTTTCAACTCCGGGATGCCGCTTGCCTCTGCAAAAGCAATCCAGATCTCAGGTACCAGTACGCCTTCCACATCAAGACAGGTAATATACATATGTCATTCCTCCATCGCACAGTTTTTTGATGCACCCATCTTATCACAGAAGGGCCGTCTCTGTCCAGACACTCCCTTCGTCGATTTCGTGTGCATACAGCCACTCATCCGCCACCAGCAGTGTTTTCTGCTCTCCTGCGGGATTTTCCAGCGTCACCAGCACCTGCAAAGGCTCACCGGCAGGGCGCTCCTCACATCCATAGTCCGCTTCCTGGATCCGTCTGACCTTCCATTCCATAGGATTCCACCTGTCCTTCCTCGTTCCTTCATCCGGCTCGTTGTATTTTCCATTTCATCACATGCACATCCCCATTTTCCGACAAACGCACAGGCTGCGCCCAGCCGCTTCTGCGATCCGGGCGCGGGGTTTTCTCCATGCAATTCTACGGATTTTCACTCCTGCTATGCGTCTGACCGAGCGTAGCAGTTTTTCATCTGATTGCTCAGTTCAAACAGCACCTGATCCAGCGTGGTGGCTGCATCCTTTTTCAGCAGCTGTGCCATTTCCTCATTGGCCTGCTGCCGCAGCCGGGTCTGTGCCTTGGGATCGCTCTCCTTCGCCAGAAGATCGTCGTAGCGGTTGATGATGGCATGCCCCTCGGACATGACCTTCTCCTGATAGCGCTCCAGATGGAAAATGGAACCCTTATAGGACGCGTCGGCCATGGCCGCGATGAGGCGGCTCACCCAGTAAAAATTATCCGTGGAAACGTCCGCCGCCGTGTTGGATACATAGGCAGGTGTCTCCTCCACATCGGTGTAAAACGGCACCAGCACGTTGAACGCATTGGAAGCAAAAGCGATCCACTCCACCGGATTTTCGGAACGCATCTGGATCACTGACAGGAAATCGTTCCGGTTGATGCCGATGGAACGGTAAGCGCCACGCATAGAATCGTCTCCGTAAGCGGCATACGGGTCATAGGGTGTTCCCTGAAAATGGGCAGAAAGAGCATACTTTACGTCCTCTATCGTGATCTTTTTCTCCGGCACCATACACCAGGGCAGATCATCGGACTCCGGCGTATAATCTGCCAGCGGACCATCCCATTTTTTCGTGCGGGGGTTAAAATACCGCAGCAGGAACCAGGCCCGGGGCGTGTTGTATACATGATCCGCATCATCGTGGCTGCCAAACGCCGCTCTGGCGTTAAACTTTCCATCCACAGACAGATCCAGGTGGTACTTTTCAATAAATTCCCCCAGGTCGGCGGAGCACATGTGTTCCTTCTGCGCCGTCAGCGCATCCTCCAGATCAAAATCCACAATGCCCTGCTGGTTAGGCATCACCACATAGTGATCGTCCGGCACCCGTTTTGCCATCCAGTGATGACCGCCGATGGTTTCCAGCCACCAGATCTCGTCCTTATCCTGAAATGCGATGCCGTTCATCTCGTAAGTGCCATACTGTTCCAGCAGGCTGCCCAGACGCGCCACGCCCTCTCTGGCGGTGTGGATATACGGAAGCACCAGATAAACGATGTCCTCCTCGCCGATGCCGCCGGGCACCTCTTCCCTGCCATCCGCGGCAGGCTGATACTCCACCAGCGGATCTGCCCCCAGCACCCGGGGATTGGAGGTGATCGTCTCCGTCGCCGTCATGCCCACATGGGCTGCGTTCACGCCGCTGGCCGCCCACACGCCCTTTCCTTCCAGCACATTGGGCATGGAGGTATAGCGCATGGGATCCTCCGGCAGATCGATCTCCACATGAGAAATCACAGATTTATATTTTCGCGGCTGCTCCTCCGGGTGCACCACCACGAATTTCTTTGGTGTAAAATGACCGGCGCCGGAATCATCATTGCGGGCAATGATCGTAGAGCCGTCGTAAGATGCTTTTTTGCCGACCAGTATTGTTGTACAGGGCATTTTGTTCTCCTCCTATTTTTTCATTTATCTGTTCTGTATTGTACCACATCTGTTCACCACAATATAGCCTATATAACCGGCCGCAATTCCAACCAAAATTCCACCCAGTATATCCGTCGGATAATGTACATATAAATACAGTCTGGAAAATGCGATCAGACACGCAAGGATCAACGCCATTTTCCACAGTTTCTTTTCTCCTGAAAAATATAATGCCGCCACTGCTGTAAAGGATGCTGCTGTATGACCTGAGGGAAAAGAAAAATCATCCGGTCTTGCAATGAGCAGCTGAACCTGTGTATTTATATCGTATGGACGTATTCTGGCAAACAAATTTTTTAATATCCCATTGCATAATATAAGATCTGCACATAACGCTGCCAGCAATACAGCACCGCTTTTCCTCGTCTTTGGAATTGTCAGCAGTATGACCGTCAACAAAATCCAGATCATCCCCGCATCGCCCAGCATGGTGACAAAACACATCGCTGCATCGCCCACAGAAGTCCGTATATTTTGCAGGTAATCCAAAATCTTAAATTCCATTCCCATATTTCCCCATTCTTTCCTTTCCCCACTTTCTTCTTTCATCAGCTGCATTCCCGCTGCCAAAGCAAACATCCGCATGCACATGCGTATTCACAGGATCAGCCCCCATACGCCATAGCCACTGCGATCAGCAGAGACGGCAGCAGATTTGCCACCTTGATGGTTTTAGGCCACACCAGATTGATTCCCACACAAAAAATCAGGATATTACCCACCAGTGAGAGATTGTTCAGAACTGCGTCCGTCATAAAGCCGGAGAGCACCACGGCAAGGGCAGTCATGGTGCCTTGCAGCACCGCCACCGGAATAAATGAGAACACACAGCCCTTTCCCATAGACGATGCCATAATGAGAACGATGATAAAATCCAGAATTGCCTTTGCCACCAGTGTGGAATGATCGCCGTAAATGCCATCCTGAACGGAACCGATGACAGCCATGGCTCCGATACTTACCGTCAGGGAGGCCGCCACAAAACCGCTGACAAATTGATTGTCACCATCGCTGCGGGTCTTATGCTTGAGCCACTCGCCGAAACGCTCAAACTGCGCATCCAGATCAATGAGTTCTCCCAGCAGTGCCCCCAGTGCCAGTGACAGAATCATCACCATGGATCCTCTGGTGCTCAAAGTCCCGTCTGACCCGATGGCCAGCATTTTGGAGAGCGTTCCTGCCGCTCCCAGAAACACCACAGAAAAACCTGTGGCTTTAATGATGGTATCCTGATAACGTTCCTTCAGAAAGCGTTTGAACAGGATGCCCAGCACGCCGCCCACCAGAATGGCCAGCGCATTGATGATCGTTCCCAAACCTCGCATTTTTATTTTCCTCTCTATGATCGTTGTTCCCCTGACCCGCATCTATCTTCCTGATAATTTCTTCAGTCTTAGCAGCTGAAAGCTTTTCCCGAAAAAAAAAAGTAATGTATCAAATGAAAATATCCTGTAGTCTGGCAATCGATGCCAGCAGTTCCATATCCGTCGTTCGTCCTGTGAAAATTTGAGCTATTTCGATAAATGATGTCATCACAAATACTGCTGTCTTTCGGTATGCTACTTCACCTTATAAGAACACTTCGTTTTTGTTTCTGACACTCTTTAAGGCGCCAAGCATCTGTTCCGTTTTCTGCTGTAATGGAAGTGGACGAATTCTCGCCTGTTCCGTACAGACATGAGTACAGGCCATACAAAGAATACATTTCTCTGCATCCGTAATCACTGCTCCATCTGAAACTGAAATAGCGTTTGTCGGACAGACCGTTACGCATTTTCCACACATCGTACAGGATGGTATAGAAATTGGCGTAACCGGCATATTCATCTCTGGTTTGTATGGACGATTGCCTGGAACATGAACATTCTCTGTAGCAGTGCTATTCTTGACAGATTCTGCAAATTTATGGATTTCTTTCTCATCTTCTCCATCTGGTCTTCCCGCTCCTACTTCAGGTGCCATGGAATGCTGCGCTACAAATGCACCTGAAGCAATTACTGTAAATCCACATTTCATCAAAATGTCATTCATTTCCAACAGAGCATCTTCATATGCCCGATTTCCATAGACCGCTATCGTTACTGCCTTTTTTCCGGTTCCTGAGAGTTTTTCTATTTTCTCACGTACAACCGAAGGAATACGGCCTCCAAAAACAGGAGCTGCAACAACAATCATTTTGCCTTCCGGCTTCTCCATCATAGGTTCCTTACTTCCCAGATCATGCCAAATTACTTCTTTTTCCATCGCATCCGCAAAAATACTACTCACTTTTTTCGTCCCTCCTGTGGGACTGAAATAGTATACCTCCATTTTATCTGACATTTTTTACCTCCTACAAAACAATTAGAATTTCTATTTCTGCTGCCATGCCATTACATAATCTTTTTCCCCGGTAGCTTCATCCAGGCCGCTATACTGAATCTCAAATCCTTCTCTCTGATAAAAAGATATGGCCGGTATATTTTTTTGATATACATTTAAAAGCAGTTTGCTCCTTGTATCCTTTACATAATTCAGCAGAATTTTGCCAATGCCCTGCGACTGCATTGCCTCAGAAACAAAAATGCCTTCTATATATTCACCATTCATTCCGATAAAGCCCTGTATCTCATAATTATCTTCATAGACATAGACGGTTGCCTGCAACAGCAGTTCTTTCACAAGCTCCAAATTTCTTTTCCAATATTGAGCAGAGATAAAATAATGGGCCTTTATATTGGTATCCAACCATATATCTGCAACTATATTGATATCTGCTTTTCGTAATTCTCTGATCATAGCGAGAGACTCTCCTTCTACTTCTGATCTAATCAATTCTCCTTCACATCTATTCCACCGCCTGCACCCCCCAAATGGTTGAGTTGCCAGATTGGTTGTCAGCCCTTTTCGTTTTCCAAAAATCGTCCCAATATGCCTGACATCTAATCCACCGCCTCAAATCGTGACATCTAATCCGAGGTTACAACCTGACACACATTTTGCAGTAGATATGTTTCCACATAAAATAACCGCGCCTTTTCAGAAGTCAAGCTTCTAATCCCAACTCCCGAAAAAGCCCGGAATTTATGTTTTTTAATTTGTCTTACGCCACGCTGAATGCGCTACAGAAGCAAAGCTACCGTCTCGACATGCGTTTAGACGTCTGAACTGCTCTCTTTTTTACCTCATCGGTTTGTGGAAACATGTCCAGTGCCTCATCGGTTTGCGGGAACTTATCAATAGTTACCGCCTCTGCTTTGCATCAACAAACTTGAAGTTGTCAGCATCCTTCTTTTTTATCTTTTATATCGTCTTTTAACGATTTGATTTCTTCCAGAATGAGTTCAGTACAAACGACTATAATACCTGAAAGAAGAATAATTCCACCATAAATCGGATAAATAAAGGATTCTCGGACTCCACCGCCAATGATGCCAGACAAGAGCTGCCACACACCGCTGAACGGCCAAACAACTAAAGCAAATACCACAATCATCATAATAATAGCTTTTTTCATTGTACTTTGCCTCCTTAAATTGCGATTTCTCAGTTTCAAAAACTGGAATTTTCAAATTAGTCTTTGCAAATAACCTTTGAATCTTCACCATCAATTACAATTCCCTGACGGTTGTTAATTGGGCATAGATTCAAATCCGAAAACTCAGTCATTATTTTCTCGGTAACTTTCTTAAATGGTGCTGTAAGATAATGCGGAAGAACATAGAAATCAATCAAATCAATCCCTGCATCATCTTCTTGTGAGTAGTCCTCCGGCTTTTCATCCATTTGCTCGATATATTGGATGCTTGGAGCGCATATAATTGCGCCTGCCGACTCGCCGATCATCAATTTTCCATTTGCCAATTCCTTTTTCAGCAGTCCATCAGTTCCCGTTTTACGGAGCTGGTCCATAAGAAAGAAAGAATTTCCGCCGGTAAAATATATCACATCTGCTTCTTCAAAAACAGACTGTATCGTTGAATAAGCCTCCGTTGAAATATCAATTTCAGTTACGATTGCTCCCAACTTTTTGAATAATTTTCGAGCCGAACCGATATAACCGGTGTAGCCTTCACGCAGTGAAGCTGTTGGAATAAATGCGACTTTCTTATTTTCAATTTCTTCCTTTATCAGACTTCCTACACTTGAAAAGTGCGAACATAAAAATAGTTTCATCAATATTCTCCTTTATAAATTCCGAGTTGTCGCTCTCAGTATACCATGCCTTCTCCCCGCAGAAAAACATGGCGAAAAACAAAAATGTCCCCGGAGGGCTTTTTTCAGAGTTTCCGATCTGAATTTCTCAGAACAGAATATCCTCCGGCTTGAACTTATCTTTTTCGGTAATGGGGCGGATCACCTTGCAGGGCACCCCTGCAGCGATGACGCCGGCGGGAATGTCATGAGTGACGACGCTTCCCGCCCCGATAACCGAGCCTGCCCCGATGGTAACGCCGCCACAGACAGTGGAATTTGCGCCGATCCAGACGTTTTCCTCCAGCGTAATGGGTGACGAGGTGCCAATGCCGTGGCTGCGCTGCTCCGGATCGATGGCATGACCGGAGCAGGCAAGGCATACGCCGGGGGCAATAAAGGCACCTGCTCCGATGTTTACCGGAGAGGTATCCAGAATAACACAGTTATAATTGATGACCGCCAAGCCGTGGGTATGGATGTTGAAGCCATAGTCACAGTGGAAATCCGACTCAATGCCGGTCATGGGAGAGCAGGTGCCCAGCAGGGTCTGCAGGATACTGCGCCGCTTTTCCTGTTCGTTGGGAGCGGTGCGGTTGTACTCCCAGCACAGTTGCTTTGCACGGTACTGTTCCTCCGTGGGGATGTTTTCATAGCCACTGACATAGGCGGCAGGGTGTTTCATAATATCCAGAGCGTTCATCATGTTTGTCCTTTCCATACAGTGTTTTTTCAAGGATTATACCACATTCTCTGTCGGTGTGTAATAGGCTGCTTTTCCTCATTTGTTTGTCCGCTTGATCTTCTCCATCGCTTTGCCCTTAGCCAGCTCTTCCACCAGCTTTCCAAATAGCGGATCTCCTTCATCAGCGGCTCTTCGATACCCTCCTGCTTTACGCCGCAGACGCTGCCCTTTATGAGCACCCGGTCCGGATTGAGCTGCGGAGCGTCTCGAAAGAAATCTCCATACAGCGTTCCATTCTGCACCGCAGCCTCAATTTGCGGGGCGCTGTAACCCGTCAGCCACCCAATAATTTCATCTACTTCTGCCTGCGTCCGCCCCTTGCCGACTGCCTTTGCCACCAGTATAGGATATATTTTTGCAAATGGCATAGCATATACTTTTTCAGTTTCCATTTTCGTCCCTCCCTCAGGTGCGTCTATGTGCAATGTATAACCACGCTTCCGGACAAAAAAGAATGTGTGCCGGCGCATCCCAGACGATAACATTATACCTGTTTTCAAAATACTGAAGTTGTCAGTCCACAATCTTATACCCTGCGGCTTCCAGAATTTCCAATCCTCTCTGATAATTTTCGCTTTTTATCAAAACATAATCTGTATTATAAGTGGATACAGCGAAAATAGAGATCTCATGATTTGCCAAAATTACAGCAATTTTCGATAATATTCCAACCAGCGAAAAATCCAAAATGCCCTGAATGCGAAAAGCTTTCCATCCATCATCGCACCGAACAGCATTGGCTGGAGCTTCGCCTGTAGCGCATACAAGTGATTTCTCTTCGTCAGTCTTTCCAATAAAGCAATATTGAGACTCAAAATTCACAAGTGAATAATCTTCTACTTGGCAGACTGAGAAGTCTTGATGAATTCTCTTTAATTCCATAAAAGCACCTCCACAATTCCGATTGAGATTTCACCTGTTTTAAGAGATTTAATAACTGTTACATTTTGTTATTAAATTCTCCGCAAACCCTTGAAAACACTAGATTTGTCGCAGGTGAGCTTTCCCTTATTTTTTCCCTTGTGTTATATCGTCCCATCAGTGTTTATGAACTCTGATAAGGGCAAATACAAGGGCACAAGATGTCCGGTGGACATCTGCTCTGTGCCGACCGGTTCACAACGTCCAGTGGACGTTGGCTCTGAACCGACCGTAGTGGAACGAAGAGCGGCAGCGGAGACCAAAAAAATTATATAAAATAGTATAACACAAAATAAAAGTGACATGGTGGACTGATTGAAATGCTTCTTAATTTTTGCTACTAATGATTGATTAAATGATAAGGAGATAGGATACGATGAGAACAATATTTGCAGAATACAATCCACAACGAAACAGCATTGACATTTATACAAATGTTGGCTATATGCTTCGCATTGACTGCTGGGAAGCCGAAAAGGATTTAAAAACCACACCCGGATCAGACTGTGCATTGACTTCACTTGCAGTCGATGAACCACTTGAATATGCGAGATTATATCTTGAGGGCAATTTACAGATGTGGGTAGATACAGAAGATTCATTAGAGTTATAAAATGCAAGCAGCCTGTATGCTTTATTACACACAGGCTGCTTAATCAAATTGAGAGTATGAGAAAAACTCTGTAAATAAGATCCTTCTATGATAATTAAGGGCGATAAGCTTGTGAATCATGCTTGTCGCTCTTGCTTTATATATAACAGTTACCTATAGGCATGTCAAGAGCAGGCGGTTTCCCGCCTGTCTTTTTAACCAAGTTTTTAATTATTCTGGTAAACGCCCCTCATACATAATACTCAGTTCTCCATAAACCTGAGCCCAATCCCGGATTGTGGTCGTCCATTTTTTCGTAGCCTCAAAAGTGGCCAGATACAGAGCTTTTAACAGGGCTGTATCGCTTGGAAATACGCTTCTCTGGCGGTTTAGCTTCCGGTATGTAGAATTCAGTGATTCAATCGCATTTGTCGTGTAAATGACCTTTCTGACAGTGGCTGAGAACTTAAAAATAGGTGAAACGGCATCCCAGTTGTCCTTCCAGCGTTTCATGGAATTCGGGTATTTCGGAGTCCATTTTTCAGTTACACGGTCTAAAGCAGCCAGAGCTTTCTGCTCGTCAGCAGCCTGATAGATAGTTTTTAAATCTGTAGCAAAGGCTTTTCTGTCCTTATCTGGAACGTATTTCAGGGTGTTTCTTACCTGATGAACGATACACCGCTGGTATTCTGTTTTTGGAAACGCTGCTGAAATCGCCTCCTTAATGCCCGTAAGTCCATCGGCGCAAATAATCAGGATATCCTTGACGCCACGATTTTTCAGTTCATTCAGAACAGACAACCAGTATTTCGCACTTTCATTATCACCGATCGTAATGGTCAGGACTTCCTTTTTCCCTGCTGTATTAATGCCCAGAATGACGTAAGCTGCAAGTTTACGAATAACTCCATTATCCCTCACAGAATAGTGGATCGCGTCGATGTAGAGGATCGGATACACCTCATCCAGCGGACGATTCTGCCAGTCTTCAATCTGGGGAAGGATCTTGTCTGTCACATCAGATATAAAACTTTCTGATGTTTCAAAGCCGTAGATATCTTCGATTGTTTCCGAGATCTGGCGAGTGGTCATTCCTTTGGCATACATAGAGATGATCTTCTGATCAATATCAGAAATATCTTTCTGATGCTTTTTCACAACCTGTGGTTCAAAGGTCGATTTTCGATCCTGCGGTACTTCGATTTCCATAGAACCATATCGGCTGTTTACCTGCTTGCGTTTATAACCGTTGCGATAATCATCGTTATCAGAACGCTCGGATTTCTCATATCCAAGGTGGTCATCCATTTCCGCCTCCATCATTTCTTTAATGGTGCCGCCCAGGAGATCTTTGAGAGCATCTTGGATGTCTTCCGCAGTCTCGATATCGTATTCTTCGAGAAGTTGGCGGATGATATTTCTTTTTCCCTCAGTCATTTCAACTCTGTGAACCGGTTTCTTTTGTTTTGCCATAGTAAAAGGCCCTCCTAATGATATTTATTGTATCATAGAAGGACCTTACTTAGGTTATTTTACAGAAAAAGTTTCACAAGCTCATCAAATTTATTATAATTGATGAAAAATCGGTTGCATTTTGTCAAAAGTACAAAACTTTTTGAAGCCAAGTGCTTTTAATTCCTGTTATGATACTGAGGATATCCCAGCAATACTTGCTATCCCTGATACCTTATTCTTTCTACCAGCGTTTCCTTTTTCAGATTACTGCTTAAAACACAGGAAAGCACAATTTGTAGAATACCAACCAGAAGAATCATAACAAGAATCGGGATAAGAGGAACGTGATAAACGTTCATTCCAAAAATCCCATTATGCTTCGCATAGGAAAACAGTGCATAGCCAAGGGGCAGACCGGCAGCAAGTGCGACGCAGATGGTGCCAACCGTAAAAATCAAGCCCTGTATTTGTAAGCACAGATTCAACTGCTTATTGGTCATGCCTACCGCTTGCAGCACACCGTATTCCTGCTTCTTCGTGGTGATATTGATGATCATGGTGTTTGCCAGATTCATAAACCCAATGAGACCGACAATTGCCATGAACAGATAGCAGCCAAGCTTCATCATACGGCTTGCGTATTCTGCAGATTGTAACTGTGCATGATAGGTATCCATTTTTATATGCGAAGTATTAGAAATCAAAGTATTCAGACTCTGTTCCACAGATGCAACATCTTTTTTATCACAGTCCACCCACAGATAGCCATAGGCTGTTCCCCTCGGATTCATGGAACGGTATACACCTTCCGGAATGACAAGATAAGTGTCCGCGCTTACAAAGGATCCTGCAATCTTTCCCTGATAGGTATAGGTTTCACTTCCATTCTCAAAGTCAAATACAATAGATTCACCCGGAGCATATCCATCTTGTTCCATCCACGCCGACCAGCCAAAGAAAATTTCACCATTCTTTACCGCCTGATCATAGTCCATAGAGCCAATATCCCCGTCTTGGCGCATAAAATCAAAATCATTTTTACTCACAATATCAGCCGGAAATCTTGTTCCGTTCAGATTTACAGAGACAATCTCTCTCGTCATGACATCTGTCACTCCTGGAATGCTTTTGATTTCTTCAATCATTGAATCATTCAATGGATTATCCGTCAGAATCGTATCCAGATTATTCTCCGGATAGGCTTCATCATAATTCTGGGAATAATCCAGCTGCAACTCAAATTGTCCATGGTTGATTGCAATCCGCGCCTCGTGCTCCGTGTCAATATTCCCAACATAATTAGAGATAATTACAAACAATACACAGGAAAGCCCCATGGTAAGAATCGTAGCAATGGTTCTTTTCGGATTGCCTGTCACATTTGCCATTGCCATGGAGAAAACGGTGACATCTTTTCTGCCTTTTCGTCTGCCCTGTTTTTGCGTTTTGGAGCCGTCAAGATACCGTGTCGCTTCGATGGGTGAAATCCGGGAAACAATTTTCATGGGTTTGCGCAGAGCCAAAACGACCGTAAGAAACGATACAAAAATGCAGATGAGCATAATTGTCAGTGAAAACAGAGGCACCTGATGGTTCTTGATTCCGGACGATACCAGATTTCCCTGCTCCACCAGCCAGTTGAAGCTGACTTTTGCAATCAGGAAACCAAACAGCAGCCCCAGCGGTATCGAAGGAACCGCCAGAAGAATGCCCTCACGAAAGATCAACTGCTTCATCTGCTTTCTGGTTGCACCCAGCGCCTTGATTTTTCCGTACTCCTGAACCTTCTGGGCGATCCCGACCTGGAAGATATTATAAATGACCACAACGGAAAACAGCACGATTCCGAGGATCAGGGTTCCACAAACCACAATCATTTCATAGCTCGGCTGCAATACCCACTGCAGGTAGAGGTCATTGATGATCACGTTTTTCTGGTCAATGCCGCAGGAATCCGCGATTTCTTTTATAACAGGCGCAACATTATTCATAGATACATTTGCAGAATCGCTCAAGGTAAAATAGATATTATATTGCCTGTCACCCTCCGCAACACGCTCATTATAAAAATCCTGCGAACCGAATACAACATAGGAAGCCTCGATGGTATATTCATCCCGGTCATATAAAATCCCGCTGACAGTAAATTCCACCGGTGCGTATTCCGACTGCATGCCGGAACGGTACTCCAATGTTACGGTGTCTCCGACCTTTACATCATGGTATCCCACTGCATCAAAGAAAGCGCGTCCTGCGGCAATTTCCTGCGCCTTTTCCGGATAGGTACCTTCCTTCAACACATATTCCTGATTATAGGGAAGCATTTTCCTGACCGTTTCATCCGCACTGACAAAGCCGCCATTTTCATTTCCTTTCAGGATGCCCTCCGTACACATGATGCCGATATCAGATATCTCAGCTCTGCGTTCCACTTCTTTTAATTGCGTACCATCTGCGGCGATAAACAGGCCGTAGTTGCTTCCGTATGAGCTTGCCGCCTGACTTTTCTGTAAATGAATTACCCCATTTCCCACAGTACTGATGATAACAAGCAGCATCGTGGTCAGACAGATTGCCATCATGATCAATATACTTCTTGTCCTGTTCCTTTTGTCATTGCTATACGCAATCCTGCTTATTGTCTTCATCTGAAATCCACCACCTGTCCGTCCTCAATCACCAGAATACGGTCAGCGACCTGTGCAATTTCGTCATCATGGGTAATCATTACAATTGTCTGTCCATATTTTTTTGCTGTCATCTTAAGCAGAGCGATTACCTCATCACTGGTCTTAGAATCAAGATTTCCTGTCGGCTCATCTGCAAATATAATTTCCGGACGATTCACCAGTGCTCTTGCAATTGCTACTCTCTGCTGCTGTCCTCCGGATAACTGATTTGGCAGATTATAAATCCGGTTTTCAATCCCCAGAGTTGCAATAATATCATTTACATACGCTTCATCCACTTTTCTTCCGTCCAGCCCCAGTGGCAGTACAATATTTTCCCAGACATTAACAGATGAAACCAGATTAAATGCCTGAAAAACAAATCCGATTTTTCTTCTGCGGAAAACAGCAAGGGCATTTTCCTTCATCCTGTATAAATTTTTCCCTGCTAAAGTAACACTGCCTTTTGTCGGGGTGTCTAGCCCTCCAAGCATATGAAGTAATGTACTTTTACCGGAACCTGACTTTCCAACAATTGCGACAAATTCTCCCCGCTCAATCTGAATGTCCACCTGATTGACCGCTTTGACCTGATTCTCACCTGCGCCATAAAACTTACAAAGCTGCTTGGTTTCTAATATCACACTCATGTGTTGCCTCCTTTTCATCCTACATCCAAATTGTGTCAGGGCAATCTTTCATTTCACTTTCAAAAAACGAGCAGAAGTCTTACAGAATTGTAAGATTTCTGCTCACTTAAAATTTAACCAACATATGGTAATTGAATCACAAACGTGCTTCCTTTTTTCTTTTTGCCGGAGGTTACCGTAATCGTACCTGCGTGTTTTTCGATAATTTCTCTCGATAGAAAAAGTCCGATTCCTGTACCACTCTTTTCCATGACCTCCCTGGAACTTCCTCTGTAAAATCGTTGAAAAATTTTGTGATACTCATTCTGCGGAATACCAATTCCCTGATCCTCAATTTCCATTCTTACAAGATCGTTTCTTTTTTGTAACCGGATAAATATTTTTGAACCACCCGGACTGTACTTGACCGCATTATCCAGAACGTTGATCACAGCTTCGCCAAGCCACCTTTTATCCTGCATAATCATGCATGTTTCCAGCTCTTTTTCATAGTCAAAAACGAATTCAATTTCTTTCTCATCCGCTTTAGGATAAGTGCGGTTCACAGCAGATATGACAGTATCTATAAGCGGAAGTTTTTTCTTATTAATCTGAATCAGTCCAGTTTCCATCTTGGATATTTCAAGAAGCGACTGCAATAATGTCTCCAGTCCATCCAGAGCACTCCGACAACGGATACGAAACTCCTCCTGTTCTGTGGCACTTAAGTCATTCTGCATCAGCACACTAAAACATGTATCCAAAGCTGCAACCGGTGTCTTTAACTGGTGAGAAATATCAGAAACCATTTCTTTCGTGTTCTCCTTTTCTGCCCTTGCTTCTTCCTTTATCAACTGAATGTGATGTCCGATTGCTTCAAGCTGGTCATTCAATTTTTCCAGCTCTGCATGATTTTCCGTTTTCAGTAAATCATCAAATTTATTTTCACGGAATCTGATCAGAATTTCTTCCAACTGGTCTAAAATTTTCTGATGACACGCATCTTCTTTTTTCTTCCAATAAAGTAAAAAAGTCAAAAGAAGCACGCATATCACAGTGCTTACAGCACCGGTCACCATAACCTGATGCCGGAATTGCGAATAAAATGCATTCCCTTTATTCCCCCAGTATCCATATTGCTCCAATAATCGCATTCCCTGTTCGTTAGTTTCAATATCCTTATCCTTAAGCAATTCCGAAACAGCATCCAGCCCGGAAAATTCTTCCTTTGCAGCAATCTCTGTCATAAGATTCATTTTATATTTATAATCTTCATAAAACACATACGTGGTAAAGCAATTTAATATTGCAAACAATAATATGACAGGTAATACCAAGGAGAGCACTACTGTAATCTTCTTGCGATATCTCTTTGTCACTGCCTTACCTCCTGATTCCATATATACCCAAGACCTCTGATATTCTTTATATAGACCGGTGCAGCCGGATTGTCTTCGATTTTCTCACGGAGTCTTCTGATATTGACAGCGATTGTATTTTCATCCACAAAATCCCCTTCCAGATCAAACACATTTTCCAATATTTGTGTTTTTGAAAGAATCTGTTTCGGATTCTGAAGAAAAAAAGTCAGCATTTTCAACTCCGTTTTTGTCAGACTGATTTCACGACTCTTTATCAGGACTTTCATTTCTCCTGCGATAAATACGATATCTCCCGAAATCATCTTTCCGGCTTCCGTTTTCTCCTGTCTGCGGCGGAAATGTGCTTCTATTTTCAAAAGAAGTACCGAAAGACTAAACGGCTTTGTAATATAATCATCTGCCCCTGCTTCATATCCCATGACCTGATCCATCTCCTGATCTAGTGCTGTAAGACAAATAATGTATGTATTATAATTGCATCTCATCCACCTTACAAATTCCAGTCCATTCCCATCCGGAAGATTCACATCACAAATGGTAACATCCACATTATGATCACTTGCAATTCTTTTCGCTTTTTTCACTGATTCTGCTGAAAAAACCTCATATCCGGATTTTTTCAGTGAAAATGTAATTCCACGATTTAAGTTTTCATCATCTTCAACCACGAGTATACATGGCATAGCATATGCACCTCTCTTTATTAACTATTCATCTTAAAATGGTTCAATGCCTCCACAATTGCACTCTCTTTACCTGTGAGATATACAGATTGGAAACCTTCATGCCGGCATTATGTTCAGCCACATACTTCTTTATCTCATCATATGTAGCCTTAGTCTCTGCAGATGTTATATCCATATCATCAAGTTCAATCGTGACATTAATGTAATCATCCGGCTTTTGTTTCAGTTGGGACAAAAGAACAACCGTCTCGACGTGCGGTGAAAGTTACTTCTTATACTAAATAGCGAAACCGTCACCTTTTGCGAAAAGGTTTATACCCCACTTAGGGGGATACCTTTCACCCCATATACTTTCCGAAATCCACAATTATTCATTTTTCAAAAATTTTTCTAAATTAGTTTCAAACTTAGAAAAATCAATATATTTCTTTGCAATTTTACAAATACCCTCCACAAATGTCATCTCAGCGATAGAACGCTTTTCAAAATCTGCTCGGATAATTTTATACAATTCTTTACCATCTTCATCTTTTTTCTTATTTGTCTTAATATATTCTGCTATAAGATTATCTATAGATTTCACATAAAAGAATTTGTCATTTATCTCCTTTTTAATTTGCGTATCTACTTCTGTAATTAATACTTTCTTCAAAAACTTTTCGATACTTCCTATCGGTATAAAAAGTTTTGGATATTCCTTATACTGTTGCCCTACATCCTTTTGAATATCACCATCCAAAATACTAAAAATCTTTGTCCCGGCACCAAAAGTCGAATGTATATATAATTCATGTTGTAAGTTCAGTACATTACTCCACCCACCAACAGGTAAAATATTTATAAGCTTACTTCTAGATATATCTTTTTCATCAATAATTGTTTGTACAATATTCTTTGCCAAATAGTCTTCTACTAAAACCACAAAATCAAATCCATCATGCATATAAACATCTCTAATAGCATAGCTTGGATAACATGGTGTATTGACTTCTACCAGACCCTCCTCTCGTTTAGACAACTCTATCTGAAATAAATTATTCGGCTGGATAGTTCTAATTACTTCTGGTGAATGAGAAGATAAAATTACCACTAAATTGTGATGCTGTTCTATCAACTCACACAACAAATCCAGTAATCTAACCACTGCTATTGGATGTAAAGCTAATTCAATTTCATCAATCAACATTATTATAGGTTTATCCTGTGGCAATGATCTTCTAACAATTGCATTATATATAAAATGTAACAATGATACTAAAAGACATTCGCCTGAACTCATTCTATATTGACTTATCAACTTACCTCTATACTCTTGAAAATATGGCGTATTCTCTAACTCCAAATTAGCAGCTATCTGCTTATTTCTAATTCTCTTTAACATTCTGTAAAAATTATAATTACCGTGCAAAATATAACTCAGATTATCCTTGACATAATCATCTGCCGCTACTATATCCTCATCATGAATTTGCGATGTGGCAAGCAAATCATCTACAATTTTAGAATCATTGAATCTAGTTCCATAGAATAAACTTCCTTCATACATACCATCATAATGAACTCTTTCTCTTGGCTTTTCTACCGTTTTCCATTTATCACCTTGGCGAAACCATTTTGCAGTTTTTTCTCCGTCACTTAACAGCACATATGACTCTTCGCTTATATCTTCTTCCCTTAAAGCATTTAAACTATGTGAAAATACTGCTTGTGCTAAACAGGTCATAATAGTGCTTTTTCCCGTACCATTGTTACCAATAATGCCATAAATTCCTCGATTAAGTGGAATGGAAACTTTCGCCTTTTTTATATTTTTTATTTCACTGATTTCAATATCTAATTCTCTCAATTTCTTGTCCTCCTATCGCTCTAATGTCTGAGATATTTCTTTAAAATTAATCAATTTTCCTGTATCTGTTTTAATCCTAAGCAAATACAGTAAAGCATACGCACGATTATACAGATATTCAATAAAAGCCAAGTCCTGAATAGGTTCTCTTGCCTGTTTCGACTTATTCAGATATTCATTATGCCGTATATC
>JAGTTR010000022.1 GCA_018223385.1 Oscillospiraceae bacterium Marseille-Q3528 | reverse complement strand
AAAAGTGCTTCGTTCGACTTGCATGTGTTAAGCACGCCGCCAGCGTTCATCCTGAGCCAGGATCAAACTCTCATGTTAAAATCCTTTGTCAGAAAAAACTTACTAGCTTTTCCTTACTTACTGTTTTTAAGGTTGCATTAGAATCGAAATTCTATGCTGTTCTGAAATCTCTTAAAGAAATTTTCAGGGTTGTTTCACTGTTCGATTATCAAGGTTCTTAAGTTTTCAATAACTTGCTGTCTCAATGTCAGCTTTGTTATTCTATCACTTGTCTTTCGCTTTGTCAACAACTTTTTAAATTATTTTCAAAGCGAACGGAGAAGGAGGGATTTGAACCCTCGCGCCGCTATTAACGACCTACTCCCTTTCCAGGGGAGCCCCTTCAGCCTCTTGGGTACTTCTCCAGATGCCTGAAACAAATGTTTCTTCCTTATTAAATTACGAATCGCCACCGTCTGCAATTCAAACGGAGAAGGTGGGATTCGAACCCACGGTCCCTTTCGGAATCACTGGTTTTCAAGACCAGCTCCTTAAACCACTCGGACACCTCTCCAAACATGTGCTTGAATATTCTACAACACTTCATTCACAATGTCAAGAGCTTTCTTTTCCCTTTTTCAGAGATTTTATTTCCGAACTGCTGTGTTTTGCAGAGCTGTCATTTATATTACCATCATTGTCATTTCTTGTCAACTCTTTTTTCAACATTTTTTCTCTCCAGGATTGCCTCCGCCACCGGGATGTCCTCCGGCGTCGTGATCTTGAGATTCTCATAGGAGCCTTCCACCAACCGGATCTTCGTTCCCAGCATATTCTCCACCACCATGGCATCATCTGTGATCAGCGCATTTTCCTGCTGCATCTGCATATCGTAGGCTCTCTTTACCAGGGAATAAGAAAAGACCTGGGGTGTCTGGATCGTCCACACCAGTGCCCGGTTGGGGGTACTGCTGATGTTCCCTTCCTCATCCGCAATCTTGACCGTATCTTTGGAGGGCATACCGACCACGCAGGCATCACATGCCTGCACCTCTGTATAAGCCCGCATCAGCGTTTCCTGATCTACAAGCGGCCGGGCACCGTCATGAATAAAGACATATGCCACATCCGGACAGGCTTTTAACCCTTCATAGACAGAATGGTAGCGTTCTTTGCCGCCAGCCACCACCGCGTGCACTTTGGAGAAACCGTACTGCTCCACGAACTGTTCCTGACAGTAAGCAATCTCATCCTGTCCGGTGACGAGAACGATCTCATCCACAAAAGGGCAGTCTTGGAATGCCCGGAGGGAATAATAGAGCACGGGCTTGCCACACAATAACATATACTGTTTGCGTACAGCGCTGTGCATCCGTTTTCCCGCACCCGCCGCCAGAACAATCGCCGTTACCTTTTCCACCATTATTCCTCCTACCGCTCTCCCAGCTTCAGATTGGGCACCGCATTGAGATCCAGACCGCTACGCACGCCGGCCATATATTCGTAATAACCGGCCACACCGATCATGGCCGCATTGTCTGTGCAAAAGATCGGGGACGGATAGTAGAACTCCACCCCGTTTTTCTCACAGGCTTCTTTCATGGCTGCACGCAGGGCACTGTTGGAAGCCACGCCACCTGCAATGGCCAGCTTGTTCAGCCCATACGCCTTCACCCCGTGCATGGCATTCTGCACCAGCACGTCGGTGACCGCTTTCTGGAAGGAGGCCGCCACGTCTGCCCGGTTGATCTCCTCGCCTTTCATCTGGCAGGAATTCAGATAGTTTAACACAGAGGATTTCAGCCCGCTGAAGCTGAAATCATACTCGGAATCGCCCACTTTTGCCCGGGGAAAGGTGATCGCCTCCGGATTGCCCTCTTTGGAAATCTTGTCGATCTTCGGGCCGCCGGGATACCCAAGGCCAATGGCACGGGCCACTTTATCAAAGGCTTCTCCCGCCGCATCGTCCCGGGTTCTTCCCAGGATCTTGTATTTTCCATAATCTTCCACTACCACCAGATGGGTATGGCCGCCAGACACCACCAGACAGATAAACGGCGGCTCCAGTTCTTTGTTTTCGATAAAATTGGCACAGATATGTCCCTCGATATGATGTACGCCCACCAGCGGCTTTTTCTTCGCATAGGCAATGGCCTTCGCCTCGGCCACGCCCACCAGCAGCGCCCCCACCAGGCCGGGACCGTAGGTCACAGCAATGGCATCCATATCATCCAGCGTCATGTCCGCATCTGTCAGTGCCTGGGTGATCACCTGGTTGATTTTCTCGATATGTTTTCTGGACGCCAGCTCCGGCACAACACCGCCATACAAGGTGTGCAGGGCAATCTGAGAAGAAATGACGTTGGACAGCACAGTGCGCCCGTTTTTTACCACCGCTGCGGCAGTCTCATCACAGGAACTCTCGATCGCCAGTATATAAATATCTTTTTCCATTTTCTCTCTATCTCCCGTCTATTCTTCCTCGAAATCCAGTTCCTTTGTCCGTCCGTCCCGGCAGACAGACGCCATCGGGAAAATTTTCTTCACATCGCCCATATAATCCTCCGGATGCACCAGCGACGGGCTGTAATGGGTCAGCCACATCTCCTTCACCGCCGCATCCCGGGCAAGCCCGGCCGCCTCTTTGAAGGTCATATGCTTGTATTCCCTGGCTTTGGCCTCTTTTCCCGGCTCTCCATACATGCCCTCGCAGATAAAAAGATCCGATCCGGCAGCATTTTCCACGATGGACTTTGTAGGCCGGGTATCGGTACAGTAGGTCAGCTTGATGCCCTTCCGCGGTGCGCCCAGCACCATATCCGGCGTAAAAATCCGGCCCTCCGCCTCGATGGTCTCGCCTTTTTGCAGGCGGTTCCAGTATGCCAGCGGGATGTTCTGCTCCTTCGCCCGGTCTGCCTGGAATCTGCCTGCCCGGTCCAGCTCCAGCGTGTAGCCGTAGCAAGTGACATTATGGTTCACCCGAAAAGCTTTCAGCCGATAACCGTTCAATGCAAAGGTCTGCTCCAGACCGTTGATCTCCAAAAACCGAATGGGAAACGGCAGCTCCGGCGCAATGGTCCGAAGCGCCGTCACCACCCGTTCCAGCCCCTTGGGGCCGATCATGGTCAGCGGTTCTGTCCGCTCCGCATTGCCCATGGTGAGCAGAAGCCCCGGCAGGCCGCTGATATGATCCGCATGGTAATGGGTAAAACATATCACATCAATAGGCTTGAAGCTCCAGCCCTTCTCTTTCATTGCAATCTGGGTTCCCTCTCCGCAGTCGATCAACAGACTGCTGCCATTGTAACGCACCAGCAGAGAAGTGAGCCAGCGATAGGGCAGGGGCATCATCCCTCCCGTCCCAAGCAGGCATACATCTATCATATTCTTTCTGTTCTTTCCTTTCTGTTAGACCCCCGGGATCTCCGTGGCCTCCTGCACCTCCACCGGGACAGCAAAGCCGCTGACCCAGCTGTCATAGCAGGATTCACACAGATCCAGAGAATGCACTTCCATATCCTTATCGGAAAAATATCCCCAGATATTTTCCGCCGAAAAAATCCCTTCTTTCAGGATTCCGTTTTCCACTTTCAGTTCTTTTCCACAGCAGTTGCACACTGCCCGCAGCAATTCGCCGCTCTTTGTATATTTTCGCATACTTTTCCTCCCGATTCTCGCCGCGGTTTACCTATGATGCATACAGTTCACCCACGTCATTCGTAAAACCGCATCTTCGATGTTCTCCGCTGCTGCGCAGCTTATTTTTGCTTATAAATAAATTGTACCGAAAATATACGTATCTGCCCAGTGGTGGTTGCTGTCACTTCTTCCACATTATAACAGCATGTTCCCTGGGTTTTTCATAAAAATTCTTCCGAATGCCAGCCTCTTGGAAGCCCAGCTTCCCGTACAGCCGCCTGGCCGCCCCGTTGCTCTCCCGCACTTCCAGGAACACAGAGCTCACCCCTCTGGCTGCCGCGCATTCCAGCAAAACGGCCAGCATCTTTTCTCCGGTGCCCCGATTTCTGCTGGTGGACTTCACCGCCACATTGGGAATCTCGCCCTCATCGAAGCTGACGTACATACCACAGTAGCCGACGATTTCGTCCTCCTCACAGGCCACCATGTAGATCGTGTCTTCCCGGGCGATGGTGCTCCTGAATGCATCGAGAGACCATGGCATGGAAAAGCTCTCCTGCTCAATGGTCTCGACCTGGGGCAAATCTTCTTCTGTCATCGGGCGAACGATCACCCGATCGGTTGTCTCATGCATGTTCTTTTTCCGCCCGTTCCCGTTCTGCCTGAGAAGGTCTTAAGTAATCCGGCGCATGCTCCGCCGCCGTCTCATATTTTCCTTCCCGGAAATACCGCATGCCCAGCACCGCCACGCAGGCCGCCCGCTGCTTGTTGCAGTGCGCAGGTGCAAACCGGAACGGCACCTTCATCTGCTCTTCGATGGTTTTCCGATATACCGGCACGCCGTCTCCCAGGAAAATCACTTCTCCCTCACCGGCGTTCAGCTCCTCCACCAGATCGGACACCGCCTGGGGCCGCTGGGGAGAAAGTACCCGGAATTCGTCTCCCGCAAAGGTATACACACCGGTATACACCTGACTTCTTCTGGCGTCCATGATGGGGCAGATGCGGGCGCTGCTTCCATATAAATTGAAGGCCAGCGCGTCCACCGTAGGCACAGCAATGAGAGGCTTGTCCAGCGCAAGCCCCAGTCCCTTGGCCGTGGCGGAGCCGATCCGCAGCCCGGTAAAAGAGCCCGGCCCTGCCGCCACCGCGATGGCATCCACTGTCCCCAGATCCTGTTCCGTCATGCGGACGATCTCATCCAGCATGGGCAGCAGCGTCTGGGAATGAGTCTTCTTATAATTAACTGTGTATTCAGCCAGCATGTTATCATCTTCCACGACAGCCACCGAGGCCACCAGCCCCGAGCTGTCCAGCGCAAGCAGCTTCATCTGCATTCGCCCTCACTTTCGATCGTAATCTTCCGGTAGTCAAAGCCTTTTTCCAGATCCTTCTCGATCCGAATTGTCGTCCGCCTGTCCGGAAGAAGCTCCCGGATCAGCCCTGCCCACTCAATGAGGCAGACCCCTTCTCCATAAAAATAATCTTCGTAGCCGATCTCATCCATTTCCTCGATATCGCCAATGCGGTATACATCAAAATGGTACAGCGGCAGCCGTCCCTCCTCGTACACCTGCACGATGGTGAACGTGGGGCTGTTCACCGGCTCCGTAATGCCAAGGCCCGCAGCCAGTCCCTGGGTAAACACGGTTTTCCCGGTGCCCAGATCCCCTTCCAGCGTGTAAATCTGTCCCGGCTGTGCCTTTTCCCCGATGCTTTTTCCCAGGGCAAAGGTATCTTCCGGGCTGAAACTCTCTATCGTCATCGATCTTCTGTCCTTATTTTGCAAATTTTGCACGTCCGGGTTCCATTTTTCCCATAATGAACTTTGTCATCTCTTCGTAATCCTCGCCGATACATTCCTTCGGGAAAAAGAAAGCCATCTTGGGCGTTGCATAAACGATCACATTGCGCTTGGAAGAAATGATATGATGGATCTTGTTCCAGGGCAGCACGTCCCGCTCGCCCTCGCCATAATAAATACCCTCATCATCCAGAAAATAAGGCACCGGCCTCTGCAGGGACTTATTTCTTCTGACATCCCTTCTGCTGCGAGACCATACATTGAGAGGCACACCAAACAGAAAAATCAGGCCAAACAGCAGGTATGCGCCCCACTGCAGCGTATCCACCTGTCCCCACTTGGTTACTGCCAGATATAAAAATCCGATACCGAATAATGACGGAATGATGATTCCTGCATTGGAATACGTGCGCTGCATCAGATAATCCCGCAGTGTCTCCTCCGTGATCACGACATCCACTTTAAAACGAACTTCCGGTTTTTTCTCCATGTTTTCTCTCCTTATCATCCTCTGTTTCATCAAAATCCCGCCGAAAACCATTTCCGGTGAAATCAAAAAACAGCGTGCTATATAAAACGCATTATAGCACACTGTCTTCTTTATGACAACCTGATTTCCCTTGAAGCCCTGCTTATCCGTTCTGTCTTAACGCATCAATGGGATGCATTTTTGCCGCCTTTCTGGCAGGATAAATACCGAAGAAAATTCCCACACTGGAAGAAAAAACGGTAGCAATGAGAATGGTCGTGATCCGCACGCCCGGCGCAAAGCCAAGCATGGGCAGAGAGCAGATACCGTAAGCGCCCAGCAGCCCCAGGATAATACCGATGAGTCCGCCCAGCAGGGTAATGATGGCAGACTCTGACAGAAACTGCAGCAAAACAGATCCCGTCCGTGCCCCCAGCGCTTTGCGGATACCGATCTCTCTCGTCCGCTCTGTCACAGACACCAGCATGATATTCATGACACCGATGCCGCCTACCAGCAGGGAAATGGCAGCCACCAGCACGATAAATGCCGTGATCATGCCCAGAATGTTGTTGATCTGGTCAATCTCATCCGCAGCGCTCTGGGTCATGTAAACACTCTGTCCCTGGCACTGGTGCCTGGCCTCCAGAAGCCGCAGGGAATCGGTGAGCACCTGCCGGGAATCCTCTGCACTCTGGCACATAATGATTACCGAGTAGGATCCCTCTCCCAGATAATATCCGTATCCCTCCTCCAGAACGGTTGCCGGTATCGACAGCGTCACCTGGTCTGACATATACCCCATAGACATCATGCCACTCGCGTTTTTTTCACTTTCTGTGATGCCTACGATGGTCATCTCCTGGGTCACATTGGAAATCGTCAGTTCCAGTGTCATACCGATCACATCATCGGTACCAAACAGACGCACCGCATCATTCTGGCTGATGACGCATACCTTGTTGCTGTTATAATAATCTTCTTTTGTAAAATATTTTCCACGAATCACCGCTTTCTGATCGTATTTTTCCAGATCCCAGTTTCCCGCCGTGACCATAGCATCAAAATCCCCCTTGGGGGACAGGGCGGTACCTGCCAGATTCCAGTTATCTACCACGCCCCGGACATTGCTTACTTTTTCGCGGATGGCCTCCATATCAGCTTCTGTAATGTTATATTCGTCACCCTTCCCATCGTCTGATACATAGATCGCCACCTGTCCGCCGGCCATACTGTTTAACTGATCATTGATCTGATCCTGAAACCCGTTTCCGATGGAAATGATCATGATCACCGAGGAAATCCCGATGATGATGCCCAGCATGGTCAGGATGGATCTTCCTTTATTGGCCCGGATATTTTCCAGCGCCATCTTGATATATTCCAGTAATTGTGCCATATACCTGCTCCTTCCTGCGGTTCGGCCGCTTACTGGAGTGCGGCTGTGGTGCCATCCACTGCCGGTGCTGCCTTGCTTCCCTCCAGCGCCTCTGCGGAAGCATCAGAAATCACATACTCCCCGCTGGCAATGCCGGAGGTGATCTCCGTGTATTCACTGGAGGAAACGCCGGTCTCCACGGTTCGTTTTTCCACCACGCCCTCACTGTTGATCACCCAACAGAAGGAACCGGAGGTGCCCGTGTTCACGGCTTCTACCGGCACCAGCACCACACCCTCGGATTTCGCCATGTGTACGCTGACCCGGGCCTCTACCCCCAGGAAAAGCTCTGCATCCGGATTGTCAATATGGATCTGGGCACCCACCACCGGTGTGCCGGAGTCATTTTTTGTGGCGATCCGGTTGATCTTGGACACGGTTCCCTGATAGGATTTTCCGGCCACGGTGATGTCCGCTTTCTGCCCCAGGGCAATGCTCTCCAGATTGTATTTTGTCACGGAAATATCTACCTTCACGTCATCCAGAGAAGAAATTTTAAACAGGGCCGCGCCCTCGCTCACCGGGGAGCCGTCCACAATCTGCACGTCTGTCACCACACCGTTTCGGTCTGCGGTGATGCCTTCCTTCGCTTTTTCCAAGGATTCTGCCGCCGTGCTTGCCGTCAGGCTTTCCAGCTTCTGATTCGTAGAAAGCTGGGCTCTGGCACTGCCGGACATCTGTCCTGCCTCCGCAGAGGATTTCTTTCCTTCATATTCTGCCAGATCTGCCTGCCATTTGGCCAGCTGCTCCTGGGCGTCTGCCAGTTTCGCTTCCTGGGAAGAAGTATCCACACCGGCGGAAGCGGTAAGAGCGGAGAGCTTTTTGTCATTCTCTGTCTTTTCCTGATACAATTTGCTCAATTCTTCATTGATGGCATTGGTATCTGTCGTCTCCGTCGGATGATCGATCTGATCCTGCAGCTCCCGGATTTTATTCCCGATTTCAATGTTTCGATCTGAGATGGGCTTCGTCTGCTCTGCCACCTGGCTGGCCGCCTCATTCTGCTTATTTTTGATCTCGTTCTGAATGTCCGCGATATAGCTCTTCTGATCGTCGATCTGCTGATTCAAAATATCAATGGAAGTGTTGGCATTGGCCAGATCCTGGTCGTTCTTGTTGGCTTTCTGGATCGTATCCTGATAACCGTAAGCGCTGGCCACCTTCGTCAGTCTTGCCTGCTCCGCCGCTTTTTCCAGCGTTTCGGTATCGAACTCCACCACTTTCTCTCCGGCAGTCACCGGCTGCCCCTCCTCCAGCACACTGCTGGACACATAAGCCGTCACTGGGGAGAACACTGTCTCTTCCACCTCACTGGACACATATCCGCTGGTATCCAGCGTCTGCTCCACGTCTCCGGTCTGGGCATAGCTGCCTGCCAGCGCCGGCAGACTTGCGGGCCGCAGCAGTTTCGTGGCGATATTGACCACAAGAAGAATGACTATGATCGCTGCCACGATCATCCATTTTTTGATCTTCTTTTTCCGTTTCTTCGGCGGCATGACCGTTTCCGGCAGATCTTTGGCTGTCTCTGCCTGTTTCGCTTTTTTCTTTCTCTTCTTTCCGGTTTTCTCCTGTTCCGAAGCGGCAACAGACGTTTCCTGATCATTCTTTTCTGCCGGTTCCTCTTTCTGCATTTCCGCTCCTTTGCCGTTTTCCCCGGCAGCTGTCTTCCCTGCTTCCACCGACTGTTCCTCTATATTCCGGCTCTGTGCCGTTTTCCGCTCTGCCTCCCGTTTTTCCTGATCAAGCATGCTATTTTTCCTCCTCATATTTTGTATCCAGTACCACTCTTCCGTCTTTGATCCGCACCCGGCGGGCCGCCTGCTCCGCGATCTCGTCATCGTGGGTGATGATGACCACCGTCCTGCCGGAATCGTGCAGCTGTTCCAGAATGGCAATGATTTCCTTCGTGGATGCGGAATCCAGGTTACCGGTGGGTTCATCCGCCAGGATCACCGGCGGTTCCGCTGCAATGGCCCGGGCAATGGCTACCCGCTGCTGCTGGCCGCCCGACATCTGGCTGGGCTTGTGATTCATCCGATGCGCCAGTCCCACCTTTTTCAGCGCTGCCACCGACAGCTCCCGGCGTTTTGCCTTGGGCACGCCCCGGTAAATCAGCGGAAGCTCCACATTTTCTATGGCTGTCAGATTGGCGATCAGGTTAAAGCCCTGAAAAATAAAGCCGATCTCCACATTGCGGATGTCCGACAGCTCATCGTCTGTCATCCGCGAAACATCCTGCCCGTTCAAGTAATAGCTGCCGCTGGTGGGCACATCCAGACAGCCCAGCATATTCATCAGTGTGGATTTTCCCGAGCCGGAATGCCCGATGATCGCCACATATTCCCCCCGGTCAATGGTGAGGTTCACATGATCCAGCGCACGCACTTCGTTCTCTCCGGGATTATAAATCTTACACATATCTTTGATCGTAATCAGTCCCATTCCCCTGCCTCCATCGTCATTACACACTCTTTCCACCTGTATTATTACATTAATACAATAAGATAAATAGTTTTATTTGTCAACTCCATATCCATTTATTTTTGCAGACAATTTTTATGACATAAAAAACCTGCCTGTATGAATATGACTGTTCTCCATCCGCATCTGACTATAAAAAAAATTTCTTTAGGACTTCCTTGCACAATTCTTAAGATTTTCTAAATTCAAATAAACACAAAAAAATCCCCTCTTTACAGGTTGGTTCCGTTTTTCAGAACAAACCCGCAAAAAGGGGATCTGCTGTATTTTTCAGCAATCATTATGAAAATTATCTTCTTCCTTTCAGAATCGGACTGATGTGCTTGTAGAGCAGCATGGTGATCACGGACACCAGCACTACCTTCAGCAGATTGAAGGGTGCCACGCACAGGAGTGCAAAGCCTGCCATGCTGTTGATGGAGGAATGAATCGCTGCCGCCATATCCACAAACGCAGACACCGGCATGCCAAATGCCTTGCCGTAGGCCGGAAGCAGAATGAATACATTGATAAAGCAGGAGGCAACGATCATGATGATGCCGCCGGTGGCCAGACCGATCATGGCAGTTTTCTTGGATTTCTTATGCTTGTAGATCAGCGCTGCCGGAAGGACAAACGCCACACCGATGATAAAGTTGCCGATCTCGCCGACAAAAGCGGTGATCGTTCCATTGATGACCAGGTTCAGCAGGATCTTGATGGCCTCGATGATCACGCCGGCCCAGGGCCCCAGGGCAAATGCACCGATGAGCACCGGCACCTCGCTGAAATCCAGCTCGTAAAACGGCGGTGCGATAAAGGGCAGCGGGAACTCAAATAACATGAGTACCACTGCGATTGCTGAAAGCATGGCGATCTCTACCATTGTTCTTGTTTTTTCACTTCTCATATGTCCCATCTCCTCATGATTTTGTGACGGGTTCCTCAGTTTTCTTTCATCCACCTGATAAATTTTGGCAAAAGAAAAGCCCCGGCGTTCCACCGGGGCGAATCAACATGGGTAATATCTGCGTTCTGTCGATCACTTGTACGAGCCTGCCAGACGCAGTGCCCGTAAATCCATCACAACGCAAATGCTCCACGCTCTTCTCTCATCCAGACTGTACTGTCGGTTTTGGAATTGCACCAAATCAATCGCTTGCGCGAGTCGCGGACTGTCACCGCCGGTCGGGAATTGCACCCTGCCCCGAAGAACCTGTACTATTTGTATTTATCTTACGCTATTTTTTCCAAGTTGTCAACTACAGCATACGCACATACGAGCGAGCTACAGTTCACTCGCGCCATTCGCAAAACCGCATCTGCGATGCTCTCCGCTGCTGCGCAGCTCATTTTTGCTCATGATATACATGTACGAGTGAACTATTTGCCTAACTTCATGGTCAAAGAGATCCTCTTTTTCTGCAGATCCACGTCCAGGATCTTAACCTCCACGATGTCGCCTACGCTGACTGCTTCCAGCGGATGCTTGATGTAGCGATCGGTCATCTGGGAAATGTGCACCAGGCCGTCCTGATGGACGCCGATGTCCACAAAGGCGCCGAAATCAATGACGTTGCGGACAGTGCCTTTCAGGATCATGCCCGGCTTCAGATCCTTCATTTCCAGCACATCTGTGCGCAGGATCGGTTTGGGCATCTCTTCTCTCGGGTCACGGCCCGGTTTTTCCAGCTCTTTGGCAATGTCCATCAGGGTGATGTCGCCGATCTCCAGCTCTTTGGAAAGATTTTTGCTCCGGCCCGCCAGCATGACAATGCCGGTCAGATTGCCTTTTTCCACACCCTCCGGGCTGTAACCCAGCTTGGACAGCAGCTTTGTAGCCGCATCATAGCTCTCCGGGTGCACACTGGTGGCATCCAGCGGATTGTCCCCGCCGGTGATGCGAAGGAATCCTGCGCACTGTTCAAAAGCCTTCGGCCCCAGCTTGCCCACTTTTAACAGCTGTCTGCGGTTGGTGAATCGGCCATTGGCCTCCCGGTACGCCACAATATTTTTTGCGATGGGCTTGGAAATGCCGGAAATATACTCCAGCAGGGAGGCAGAGGCGGTGTTCAGATCCACGCCTACCCGGTTCACGCAGTCCTCCACCACGCCGGTAAGGGCTTCGCTTAATTTCTTCTGGTTCATGTCGTGCTGGTACTGGCCCACGCCGATGGACTTGGGATCGATCTTTACCAGCTCCGCCAGCGGATCCTGGAGACGGCGGGCGATGGATGCCGCACTTCTCTGTCCCACATCAAAGTTGGGGAATTCCTCTGTGGCCAGTTTGCTGGCGGAATACACCGATGCCCCGGCCTCATTGACGATGGCATAGGAAACCGGCTCGTTGATCTCTTTTAAAAGATCCACGATGACCTGCTCGGACTCTCTGGACGCCGTGCCATTTCCCAGGGAAATCAGGGAAACGTGGTACTTGCGGATGAGTTTTTCCACAGTGTCCTTGGCCTCCCGGATCTTCTTCTCCGTGGTGGGCGCTGTGGGATACACCACAGTCGTATCCAGCACTTTTCCAGTGGCATCCACCACTGCCAGCTTGCAGCCGGTACGGAACGCCGGATCCCAGCCCAGCACCACCTTGCCCGTAATGGGCGGCTGCATGAGCAGCTGGGTGAGGTTTTTGCCGAAGACACGGATGGCGCCGTCCTCCGCTTTCTCTGTCAGCTCGTTGCGGATATCCCGCTCGATGGCCGGGGCAATGAGCCGCTTGTAGCTGTCCTCAATGACCTCCTCCAGCACCGGCGCCGTCACCGGATTGTCCTTCGTGATGATCTGTTTTTTCAGATAACGGAGGATATCGTCCTCCGGCGCCGCGATCTTCACCGTCAGGATCTTCTCGTTCTCTCCGCGGTTCAGCGCCAGAATCCGGTGGCCTGCCGCCTTATTTACCGGTTCTTCATAAGTATAATACATTTCGTAAACCGACTGCTGCCCGGGATCCTTGGCCGCAGAAGTCAGCATTCCCTTCTGGAACGTCAGCTTTCGGATGTGCATCCGGTAGTCCGCCTCATCCGAAATGCTCTCCGCCAGAATGTCCTTCGCACCGGTCAGCGCCTCTGCTGCCGATGCCACGCCCTTTTCCTCAGAAATATAGCTCTCCGCCTCTTTTTCCAGCGGCTCCTTCGTCATCTGGAGCAGAATCACATTAGCCAGCCCTTCCAGGCCTTTTTCCCTGGCGATCATGGCACGGGTTCTGCGCTTGGGCCGGAACGGCCGGTACAGATCGTCCACCACCACCATTGTCTGGGCAGCCTCGATCTGGTTCTTCAGCTCTTCGGTCAGTTTTCCCTGTTCCTCAATGCTGGACAGTACCTGTTGCTTCTTCTCTTCCAGATTGCGCAGATACGTCAGCCGCTCTCCGAGAGCACGCAGCACCTCGTCGTTGAGCTCGCCGGTGGCTTCCTTTCGATATCTTGCAATAAAGGGAATCGTATTTCCCTCGTCGATCAGTTTTACGGCAGCTTCTGCCTGCCAGGGCTTAATCGAAAGCTCCTGGGCCAGTGTCTTGATCATATCCATAAATACTTCCATCCTTCCTGTCAGTTTTTCTATTATACCATTCCGACCCGTTGAAAGAAAGCTCTCCTGCTATTTTGTGTATTTTGCACAGCAAAATTTTTACATCATCTGCAAACATATGTTATTGTATCTAATCAGTGAAACGTTTAAACTTTAGTTAAACGTTTAAATTGTATATGCGCATATAAATAGTTCGTTGTAATATCTACCAACAATTATAATGGAGGGATTCCTATGTCAAGTGAATCGTCAAAGCAGACGCAAAAAGCTCCCGCCCTGAAATTTCGCGGCGGCGTATATACCAGTCTTGTTCCGTTTCTTTTGTTTGTTCTCGGATCATTCGGACTGGCAATCTTCAACGTTGCAACTGTAGAAGGCTTCTGGCTCGTCGCCATCGCCTGTATTATCATCGGTATGTGGCTCTGTAAGGATCCTTTGAAATATTTCGATGAGATTTGCCGTGGAACCGCATCCCCGCTTTTGACCACTGCTGTCTTCTGCTGGCTCTGGTCTGGTGCTGTTGCCGGCATTCTGAAAGCATCCGGCCTGGTAAACGGTCTGATCTGGCTTGGACTTAACACCGGTCTCACCGGTGGTCTGTTCGTCGGTTTCACCTTCCTTGTTTCCTGCATTTACTCTACTGCAACGGGAACAGGATCCGGTACAGTTGCCGCCATGACCGTTCTTCTGTATCCTGCCGGTGTTGCTCTCGGTGCAGACCCATGGTGGATGGCCGCAGCCATTATCTCCGGCGGCGGATTCGGAGATAATCTTGCTCCCATTTCCGACACTACCATTACCGCTGCCACAACTATGCGCGTAGACGTGTCCGGTTTGGTAAAAAACCGCATGCCTTATACCCTGGTGGCCGGATTCATTACCCTCATCATTGTAACCGTGGGCGGCGCCTTAAGCACCAATGCCGTGAACATTTCCGAGACCGAATATACCAGTATCGTAACACAGGCACATCCCAAGGGGCTGATCATGCTTCTCCCGGCGGCTCTGATAGTTTTTCTTGCACTGAAAGGACGGACGCTGATTGAAGCTCTGACTTATGGCGGAATTCTTGCCATTGTGCTCGGTATTGTTACCGGCCTGATGAGTCCTGCCAGCCTAGTATCCATTGATACCGTTGCAGGCACCGTAGGCGGCACGATCACAGATGCCATTACCGGATGGTATGGCATGATTATTCTGATTTTCCTTGTTTTTGCAATGGCTCATCTGATGCAGGCATCCGGCGCGCTGACACTGCTTCTGGAAAAGCTGGAGAAACGTTTCGTCAAAACAAAGGTTGGCGCGGAAATCGCCTGCTGGGTATGCATTGCCCTCTCTGCTCTTGGGCTCTGCAACAATATTACTTCTCAGATTGTTGCCGGACCGGTTATGCTGGAAATTGCAGACAGATATCATCTGTCTCACTATCGAATTGCCAATTTCTCCGATGCAGTACAGGCAATGTTTAGTTACACAATGCCCTGGGGCGGCCCGGCCCTGACCATGTGCGCAACCTCACTGATTGCCAATTCCGCCTATGGATGGTGCCCGGTACTTACCTCTCCGGCCAAACTGTTCTTCTGCGGTATTTACGGAATTGCCATCGGTCTTGTATTTCTCGTATGTGCCATTACCGGCATCGGTCGGAAATTTGACCAGCGTATGGACATCAAAAATCTGGGATATACAGAGGAATATTTCAATACCATGGAATAAAAACCAATCCTTTTTTACTTCTTCAAGACGAAGGCATCCCCCTGCGGGATGTCCTCGTCTTATTCTGTTTTTTCATTTCTTATGCTATAATGCTGTTATATGAGCGGAGGGATTTTATGAACACACAGAAGAAAGATTATCTGGAATTTCACGGTGGACCCCTGATCAGTATCATTCCTTTTGGTACTTTCCTTACGGGTTGTTTTCTTCTTGCCTGCACAGGATATGCTACTTTCCAGGCATATTGGGTCATTGCCGCCTTTTGCGTGGTACTCTGCCTGCTTCTTGCCAAAAGCCCTCAGGAATGTTTTTATTCTATTATTAAAGGCACATCCACAGATCTGATCACAGTTGTAATTTTCTGCTGGATTTTCAGTGGGATTTTTGCAGGAATCCTGAAAGTGTCCGGACTTACCAGCGGGCTGATCTGGCTGGGTGGTGTAACGCATCTGAAAAGCGGATGGTTTATCGCACTGTCCTTTCTTTTAAGTTGTATTTACTCCACCTCCACCGGCACAGGAAGCGGTACAGTTCTTATGATGACGTCCCTTCTTTATCCTGCCGGGATTGCACTTGGAGCCCATCCGCTGGTTCTCGGCGGATCCATCATCAGTGGTGGCTGCTTCGGCGATAATTTGTCTCCCATTTCCGATACCACCATTGTTGCCACTGCCACGATGGGTGTTGATATTCCCGGGGTTATGCGAAGCCGAATTCCCTATACACTGACAGCCGGAAGCCTTTCTCTTGCCATTCATACAATCCTTGGGTTTCTTCTGGAAGGCAATATTCATGTTTCCAATACCACCTACGAGCAGCTGCTTGCCACAGCCAATCCGCGGGGGCTAATTATGCTGTTTCCCGCCACGCTGGTTGTTGTTCTGGCTATCAAAGGTGTCAACCTTGTTCTATCCATGACCGCAGGCGGTATTTTGGCAATTTCGATTGGAATTCCAACCGGGCTTCTGAAAATCAGTGACGTTTTAAAATTCGAAAACGGCACAGCGACAGGTTCTGTTGTGGATGGAATCAGCGGTTTTTCTGGTCTGATTATTTTTATTTTTCTTTCCTATGCTTTATCTCATATTATGACCGCCAGCGGCGCAATTGATCTAATTCTGGAAAAAATCAAAGAGAATATCCACTCCACGCAACAGGCGGAGCTGATCAATTGCTGTGTCATCGCCCTGTCTTCCCTGGCTCTGTGCAGTACGGTTGCTTCCCAGATCATTGCCGGGCCTATTATGAAGGGCATCGCAGACAAATATGATTTGTCATTATACCGTACGGCAAACTTTTCAGATGCCATCCAGGCAATGTTCAGCTACACAATGCCATGGGGAGGGCCAGGTATGGTATTCTGCGCTACCAGCCTTCTTGTGGCGCAAACCTACAGCTGGTGCCCGGTAATTACGAATCCGGTATCTCTGATTCCATTTACCATTCATGCTTTTTTCATCGGAGGTATTTTTCTCTTCTCTGCCATTACCGGCATTGGACGAAAACGGGATCAACAGCTGGATGATGACTATCGGTTTCAAAATATTTTATTTTAGGAGAACAATATGAGTGTAACCATCAAAGATGTCGCGGAGCGGGCCGGTGTATCCATCGCGACAGTATCTTATGTACTTACCGGCACCAAAAAGGTAAAAGATTCCACACGAGATAAGGTCAACAAAGCGATTCAGGAATTAAACTATGCGCCTAATCTGCTGGCAAAAGGGCTGAAGGATAAGAAAAGCAATCTCATCGGCTTTATCACGCCCAATCTTTCCTCCCCTTACTATATGTCTGTCATAAAAATGTGCGAAGAACAGTTAAAAAGCCAGGGATACCATATGCTGGTTCTTAGCCTGGATCTTCAGGAAAACGATGATACCTCTGCCATCCGCATGCTGTGTAACGGCATTGCCGGCGGCCTGATCTGGCTTGTATCTCCGGATGTGGTTCCCAAAATTCCGAGAATTGTCCCATCCGGTATTCCAATGATTATCATCGGCGCAAATGAAGCGGTTCCTTTTGCTGACACCATTGCTGTTCATATGGAACATTCTCTTTCTCATTTATTCGGTATGATAAAAAAGCGCAAACAGCACCTGCTGATTCTCACCAATCCAAATTATCTTTACTCAGAAGAAGAACAGTATCGAATGCTCCGTTCTGCATTGGATTCTACAGACTTTCCTGCTGAAAACGCCAGCTTTGTCCGCACAGAAAATGCAGCAGCAAAACTTGATGTGCTGGCGCAAAGCAACCACTCCATCGCACTGTGCGCTTTTGGTTCCGATGCCATCTGGGATGTTTTTCAGGATAAAGTAACAGGAGAATTGAAAATTCCTGAATCTCTGGATGTTTTCTATCTGGGTGACACACAGTTCGACCGATATCTAACCACACGCTGTACCAAAATTCGGGTTCCTCTGACTTCCCTGGCACAATACACAGCCAGCCTTCTGGTGGATGGTCTGCAAAACCCGGATCACGATATGCAAGCTCTTGCCATTGAAAGCGAACCTTAATCTGTCATTTTCTCTGGTAAATCACGAAAAAAAACGGCGAATCCGTCACCCGCATCATCCGGTATTCCGGATTGCGTGATTTCTGAATTCGCCGCTTTTATATTTCATATACGATTTTTAATCTTCCAGTCCAAAGGAGTCATGCACGGCCTGCAGGGCTCTGTCTGCATCTTTCTCATCCACGATGACGGATACGCGGATCTCGGAGGTGGAGATCATCTTGATGTTGATGCCCACGTTGTACAGGCACTCGAACATCTTGGCAGCCACGCCCGGGTTGGACATCATGCCGGCGCCGACGATGGATACCTTGGCAATGTTCTCCTCGCACTCTACCTTCTGAGCGGTGATGCGGTTCTTGTTGTCCTCCAGAATGTCTTTCACTTCTCTGGCATCCAGACGCGGGATGGTGAAGGAGATATCCTTGGTGCCGTCACGGCCAACGGACTGCAGGATCATGTCTACATTGATCTTGTTCTTTGCCAGCAGGTTGAAGAGCTTAAAAGCGATACCCGGCTCATCCTTCAGGCCGATAACTGAGATTCTTGCTGTATTTTTATCTACGGCTACGCCGCTTACTAACATTCTTTCCATATGTGTTCCCTCCTTGACCACCGTTCCCGGTGCTCTGTTTAAGCTGGAGCGTACGACCAGCTGTACTCCGTATTTTTTCGCAAGCTCTACTGAGCGGTTGTGCAGCACCTTTGCTCCCAGAGAAGCCAGCTCCAGCATCTCATCGTAGGAGATTTCTTTCATCTTGCGGGCGTTGGGCACGATGCGCGGGTCTGCGGTGTACACACCTTCCACATCGGTGTAGATCTCGCAGGCATCTGCGTGCAGGGCTGCTGCCAGCGCCACAGCCGTCGTATCGGAGCCGCCCCGGCCCAGTGTGGTAAAGTCATCATATTTGTTGATGCCCTGGAATCCGGTGATGATGACGATTCTGCGGTTGTCCAGCTCATGCCGAATCCGGTCGCAGTCGATTCTCTTAAACCGGGAATTGCTGTAGGTGGATGTGGTGTGCATCTGTACCTGGAACGCATTGAGGGATACCGCCGGAACCCCCAGAGAGTTCATGGCCATGGCCATCAGGGCCACAGACACCTGCTCGCCGGTGGCCAGCAGCATATCCATTTCCCGCTTGGGCGCCAGGGGGTTGATCTCCTGTGCCTGGGCGATGAGACGGTCTGTCGTCTTTCCCATGGCAGAAAGTACCACGATGATGTCGTGTCCTTTCTTGTAATCCTCGATGCAGCGCTCTGCCACATTAAAGATGCGGTCCTTGTCCGCAACAGAGCTGCCGCCGAATTTTTTCACAATAAGCATAGCTTCCTCCTCGTTTCTACCCTTGATTTATTTGACACGAATCCGGCCGATGATGCCGCCGGCCTTCTTGGCTGCTTCTTCAAAGGCTGCCTCTTCCATCTCTCCGGTGACGAATGCTGCCTCGCCTGCCACAACGGATGCCACGGGCTCCACAGCGCCGAAATATGCAGCACCTTTTGCCAGCACTTCCTCCCGGCTGCCCTCCATGCGGACGAAGAAACGGTTCTTGCAGTGTTTGATATCTGCCACCTGCAGCTTGCTCTTGTCCCAGAGGAACTTGGCTGTCGTTCCTTTATGACGGGCTGCGTCGATGACGTCTGCCACCACTGCGCTGGCGGTGGGAAGCTTGCCTGCGCCCTTGCCGTAGTACATCGTCTCGCCCAGCATGTTGCTGCGCACGAGAATGCCGTTGTAAACGTCATTTACCATATAAAGCGGGTTCTGGCTGTCGATCATGAACGGTGCCACCATGGCATAGACGTTCTCGCCGTCTCTGCGGCCGGATGCCAGCAGCTTGATGCTTCTGCCCATCACGTTGGCATATTTGATATCCGTAGCGGTGATCTTCGTGATTCCCTCGGTATAAATGTCCTTGTAATCTACCTGATGACAGAAAGCCAGGGAAGAGAGAATGGCGATCTTGCGGCAGGCATCATAGCCCTCCACGTCTGCCTCCGGGTTCTTCTCTGCGTAACCCAGATCCTGGGCTGCTTTCAGCACCTCTGCAAAATCCAGTCCCTCATTTTTCATGCGGGTCAGGATGTAGTTGGTCGTTCCGTTGAGGATACCGGTGATCTCCTCAATGATCTCTGCGGTCAGCGCATAGTTTAACGGACGGATGATCGGAATGCCGCCGCCAACGCTGGCCTCATAAAAATAGTTCACGTTGTGCTCTTTGGCTGTCTCCAGCAGCTCTGCGCCGCAGGATGCCACCAGCTCTTTATTGGAGGTGCAAACGCTCTTACCGGCCTCCAGCGCACGCTTGGAAAACTCATATGCCGGATGCACGCCTCCCATTGTCTCTACCACGATGTCGATCTCAGGATCGTTGACGATGATATCAAAATCATGAACGATCTTTTTCTCCTCAGGGTCTCCCGGGAAATCGCGAAGATCGAGGATGTATTTTACTTCCATGTCTTCCTTCAGTTCTCTCTTGATGCCCTCCCGGTTCGTGTGAATGACTTCTGCTACTCCGGAACCAACGGTTCCATATCCCATGATTGCTACCTGAATCATAATGCTCACTCCCTGGCTAGTATTTTTACATAATGTATCTCTTTCTGAGACTCCATCTGTTCCATCATTTCTGACAGATCCTTTGTCGTAGGCAGGACTTCAATACTCATCGTCAGCGAAGCGATTCCGTTGATTGGAACACTCTGGTGGATGGTAAGGATGTTCGCGTTGTATTCCGCCACCTTGCCCAGCACCTCTGATAAGGCGCCCGGCTCATCATCCATCTGCATCATCATCGTAATTGTCCGTCCCTTGGCATTCTCATGAAACGGGAAAATATCATCCTTATACTTGTAAAATGAGCTCCGGCTGATGCCTACCTGGTCGGTAGCCTCCTGCACGGTCAGCACCTTCTCCGCATCCAGAAGCTTCTTGGCTTCCACCACTTTTAGCAATACTTCCGGCACTGCCTTGCCCGTCACCACATAATACTTTTTCTTTTCTGACATAATAACCGCCTTCTGTTTGTCCTGGGGATACACTTGTTTTTTCACGAAAGATATTAACACAAATAAAAACAGCGCGCAACTGTTTTTTACAGTTCACTCACATATTTCTGCGGGCAGATTTCATGCTCGTATGAAAATCTGTCCACAGGAATATGTTGCGAATGGCGCGTGTGAACTGCGATTATGAGCTTTTAGCTCTCTTCCTGCGCACTGTTTTTTAAACTGATCCATTTTAAATAGGCATTGATGAACGGATCCAGGTTGCCGTCCAGCACACTCTGCACGTTACCGGACTCCTCCCCCGTTCTGTGATCCTTCACCATCGTATATGGCTGCATAACGTAGGAGCGGATCTGGCTGCCCCAGCCGATCTCCTTCGTCTCGCCGCGGATACCGGAAAGCTTCTCTGCGTTTTCCTGCTGCTTGAGCAGGTACAGCTTGGCTTTCAGCATCTGCATGGCTTTGTCCTTGTTCTGGAACTGGGAACGCTCATTCTGACACTGGACAACGATGCCTGTGGGAAGGTGGGTGATACGGATGGCCGAGGACGTCTTGTTGATGTGCTGACCGCCCGCACCACTGGAACGGTACGTGTCGATCCGCAGATCCTTCTCGTCGATATCCACATCCAGGTCTTCCTCAATGTCCGGCATGACATCCAGGGAAACAAAGGAGGTCTGCCGTTTGCCCGCCGCATTGAACGGCGAAATCCGCACCAGCCGGTGAACGCCTTTCTCGGATTTGAGGTAACCGTAGGCATTCTCGCCGTTGACCTGGAAGGTGACGGACTTGATGCCCGCCTCGTCGCCGTCCAGATAGTCCAGCACCTCCACGCTGTAGCCCTTGGCATCTGCCCAGCGGCAGTACATCCGATACAGCATGGCTGCCCAGTCACAGGCTTCTGTGCCGCCTGCCCCGGCATGCAGCGTCAGGATCGCACCGCAGGCATCGTACTCGCCTGACAGCAGCGTCTTCATCCGGATATTGTCGTAGGTGCTGATGAATTCCTGCAGCATTTCCTCGATCTCCGGGATGACAGAGGCGTCATTTTCCTCATACCCCATCTCGATGAGTGTGGCAATGTCCTCATACTGGCTTTCCAGCTGCTCATACGTCTCCTTGTCATCCTTGAGACTCTTGAGCTCCACCATGTATTTCTGGGAGCGCTCGGTATCGTCCCAGAATCCCGGCGCTTCCATTTCTCTTTCTAATTCTTCGATCCGCTTTTCCTTGTTAGCGAGGTCAAAGTGAATCCCTCACTTCCGCTAATGGACTTTCATAGGAATTCAGAATGCTTTTAAAATTATCTAATTCTACCACGCGAAATCACATCCTTTTTTTCTGATTTTCTTTAAATCTGCTTTCTGCCGCAGCACTGCTTGTATTTCTTACCGCTTCCGCACGGGCACGGATCGTTGGGGTAAACCTTGGCGTTTTCCCGCTTCTTCGGCGCCCGGGGGCCGGTCTCATCCTTATTGGTGCCGGTTACCTTGGCAACCTCTTCCCGCTCTACCTTCTGCTCGATCTTCAGATGCAGCAGCAGTTTTACGGTGTCTTCCCGGATGCTCTCTGTCATGGCATCGAACATCTCATAGCCGTTCAGCTTATATTCTACCAGCGGGTCTCTCTGGCCGTATGCCTGCAGGCCGATGCCCTGCCGCAGCTGCTCCATGTCGTCGATATGGGTCATCCACTTCCGGTCAATGACTTTCAGCAGAATCACGCGCTCTGCCTCACGGATCATCTCCGGCTCCGGGAATTCGGTTTCTTTTACTTCATATAAAACAACGGCTTTCTGCTTCAGATCCTGTTTCAGCTCGTTCTTGGACATGCCCTTTGCTGCCTCGCGGGTGATGAGCGGCAGCGGAATGATGGGCAGCAGCAGCTCGTTGAGCTCTGTGAAATCCCACTCCTCCGGGTCAGAATCCTCGGCAATACACGTATCTACGGCATTTTCCACGATATCCATGATCATCTTGTAGATCACGTCCCGCATGTTCTCGCCGTCCAGCACTCTGCGGCGCTCACCGTAAATGATCTCACGCTGCTCGTTCATGACCTGGTCGTACTCCAGCAGGTTCTTACGGATACCAAAGTTGTTGCTCTCGATCTTCATCTGGGCTTTCTCGATGGCGTCGGTCAGCATCTTGTGCTGGATCTCCTCATCCTCCGGCACGCCCAGTGCATTGAAGACGGACATGAGACGTTCGGAACCGAACAGGCGCATCAGATCGTCCTCCAGGGAAATGTAGAACTTGGAGCATCCCGGATCTCCCTGACGGCCGGAACGTCCGCGCAGCTGGTTGTCGATACGTCTGGACTCATGACGCTCAGTGCCGATGATCTTTAATCCTCCGGCTTCTCTGGCTGCATCGTCCAGCTTGATATCCGTACCACGGCCTGCCATATTGGTGGCAATGGTCACGGCGCCGTGCACACCGGCATCCTTGACGATCTCTGCCTCCAGCTCATGGAACTTGGCGTTCAGCACCTTATGTGGAATGCCTTCTCTGTTCAGCATCCGGCTCAGTTCCTCGGAAGCATCGATATTGATGGTGCCCACCAGCACCGGCTGACCGGTCTCATGGGTCTCCTTGATGTCACGGACAACCGCACGCAGCTTTTCTTTCTTCGTCTTGTATACAGAATCGTGCAGATCCTTTCTCTGTACCGGTCGGTTGGTGGGGATCTCGATGACGTCCATGCCGTAAATGTCACGGAACTCTTTTTCCTCGGTCTGCGCCGTACCGGTCATACCGCATTTTTTATCATATTTGTTGAAAAAGTTCTGGAAGGTGATGGTGGCCAGCGTCTTGCTCTCCCGTTTTACCTGTACCTTCTCTTTTGCCTCAATGGCCTGATGCAGGCCGTCGGAATACCGTCTGCCCGGCATGATACGGCCGGTGAACTCATCGACGATCAGTACTTTGTCATCCTGCACCACATAATCCCGGTCACGGAACATCAGGTAGTTGGCACGCAGCGCCAGAATGATGTTGTGCTGAATCTCCAGATTCTCCGGGTCTGCCAGGTTTTCAATGTGGAAGAAATCCTCCACCTTCTTCACACCGGACTCGGTCAGGTTCACGATCTTATCTTTCTCGTTGACCACAAAGTCGCCGGACTCCTCCACCATCTCACCCATGAGGGCATCCATCTTAGACAGCTCCCGGTACTCGCCCTTCTCCAGCTGGCGGGCAAGAATGTCGCACACCTCATACAGCTTCGTGGACTTGCCGCTCTGACCGGAAATGATCAGCGGGGTTCTGGCCTCGTCGATGAGGACAGAATCCACCTCGTCGATGATGGCGTAGTGAAGGCCGCGCTGTACCAGCTGTGCCTTGTAGATGACCATGTTGTCACGCAGGTAGTCAAATCCCAGCTCGTTGTTGGTAATGTAAGTGATATCACAGTTGTACGCTTCCCGGCGCTCGTCTTTCTCCATGGAGTTGAGCACGCAGCCCACCTTCAGCCCCAGGAATTCATGAACAGCGCCCATCCACTCTGCGTCACGGTGTGCCAGATAGTCGTTGACCGTCACGATGTGGACGCCCTTACCTTCCAGGGCATTTAAGTAAGCCGGAAGAGTGGATACGAGGGTCTTACCTTCACCGGTACGCATCTCTGCGATTCGCCCCTGATGCAGGATGATACCACCGATGAGCTGTACCCGGTAATGCTCCATGCCGAGCACCCGGCGGGCAGCTTCCCGGACAACGGCGAAGGCTTCCACCAGCAGGTCGTCCAGGGTCTCTCCGTTGGCCAGACGATCCTTGAACTCTTTCGTCTTTCCTTTCAGTTCCTCATCAGTGAGCGCAGTCATCTCCGGGCGAAGTGCTTCGATCTTATCCACGATAGGATACACCCGTTTCAACTCTCTCGTACTGTGTGTACCAAACAGTTTCTCTGATAATTTCATAAATCTTTGTTCTCCTGTTTCTTCCTATACTATACAAAAGGTAATAGCGATTTCAAGTCAAAGTATATTATACGGCATTTGTTCGTCAAACACAAGAACTAACTATGGAGCGTCCTGCGGCACTGTATCTCGATGCTGGCATTGCGGAATTTTATAAGCTTTCCGGTGGTGCAAATGAAATAATAGGCTTACATATAAAAATCAGGCGCATCCCCTCCTTTTATATAGGAAGAAACACGCCTGTCTGTTGTTATTTCTTATCTCTTATATGGAACTTTTGCTCCTTAGCTACTCATCCGGCTGATCCATAAAGTAAAACCGGAAAACGGCTATTCCAGCCGCTCAACCGATGGTTCTTAGCACTCCGGCTCGATGAGACCGTAGGTGTTGCCTTTTCTCTTATAAACGACGCAAACTTCATCACTCTCTGCATTGCGGAATACGAAGAAATTGTGTCCCAGAAGTTCCATCTGTACGCATGCGTCCTCGGGATACATGGGCTTCATGCCGAAGCTTTTTCTTCTGATGATCTCGATGTGGTCGTCGGTGTCGTAGTCTTTCTCGATGAACTCTTTGTTGAAGCTGACTGCACTCTGCTTCTTGTCGATGAGTTTCTTCTTGTACTTCTTCAGCTGACGCTCGATGACTTCTTCCACCAGATCAATGGAAACGTACATGTCGTTGCTGACCTGTTCGGAACGGATCATATTGCCCTTCACGGGGATCGTTACCTCGATCTTCTGCCGTTCCTTCTCCACGCTGAGTGTGACGATAATCTCTGTATCAGGAGTGAAATATTTCTCAAGCTTTCCCAGCTTGTCTGTAACCGCGGCCTTCAAGCCCTCCGTTACATCTATGTTTTTTCCGCTAATCGTAAAACGCATACTGTCCAACCCCTTTTCCTTTGGATTACAACAGAGATCTTTGTCGCGTCCTCTGTTATGTTCTAATTATACCATATCCCAGATAAATTGCAACAATTTTCGGATAAATTAAGTATTTTTTAATAATTGATCTTACAGTTCACTTGTACATTCATGTGGACAGATTTCGTGCTTGCATGAAAATCTGTCTGCATAAATGTACAAAGGGAGCGCCAATGTCTGAGCAAAAATGAGCTGTGCAGCAGCGGAGAGCATCGAAGATGCAATTTTGCGAATGGCGCGGGTGAACTGTATCTTGTTAATCAGCTGCTTTCTTTATGTATTCCAGCACTTCTCGATATGGCATTTTCCCGCCAAACAGATCCAGGGCGCTTCCAATGGTCACATCTACCTTCCCCCGTCCGGCCTGCTTTAACCGGGCCAGATCCTCGAAGCTGCCCACACCGCCCGCATATGTACACGGAAAATTGTCCATATCGGCCAGCAGCTCCACCAGCGGCACCTCAATGCCGGAGGCTTTGCCCTCCACATCCACCGCGTGAATGAGGAATTCCGCGCAACTGTCCCGGAGCCATTCCAGCGTCTCTTCCGTGACCTTCGTCTCTGTGAATTTCTGCCAGCGATCCGTCACCACATAGTAGGCACCGTCCTTTTTGCGGCAGCTCAAGTCCAGCACCAGATGTTCCTTCCCCACACAGTCCAGCATCCGGCGCAGATTGTCCGTGCTGATTTTCCCATCCCGAAAAACATAGGACGTGACGATCACATGGCTGGCCCCTGCATCCAGGAATGCTTTCGCATTGTCCGGGGTAATGCCGCCGCCCAGCTGAAAGCCGCCAGGATACGCCCCAAGTGCCAAAAGCGCCTGCTGCTTCGTTGCCTCATAATAGGGGGAGGATGCCGGATTCAGCAAAATGATGTGGCCGCCTTTCAAACCGTCTTTTTTATAAAAATCGGCATAGTAGGCGCCGTCCATCTCGGACACAAAATTTTCTGCTGCCTGATCGCCCCGGTCGCTTAAGCTTCCTCCCACGATCTGTTTTACCTTTCCGTTATGAATATCAATACATGGCCGAAATCTCATCCTCTGTTCCTCCAACCCATTCTTGTATACGTCTATTCTTGCGTATATTTATTCTTGTGTATAACTATTCTCATATACATCTATTTTTATGTACATTTCTGCGAATTTATAAAGACAGGCCGCATCCTGCCGCTGCCCTTTTTTATGATTCCTGCACTTTATTTCAATCGTTGCTGAACAAGCGCCACTGGCACCTGGCAACGCCAAGATCTCAGACAAGCGCAGACTTTCGCATAGTGCATGCATAAATTTTGAAGAAAGGGCACTCTTTCTATCGCAGAATGCCCTTTCGATCTGTATTACGGATTGTTCTGGCTGTCGTCGTTAGGATCCAACATATCTTTCACGCCATTGGTCATGTCATCCACGCCGCGCTGCAGCGCATCCCCGGTCTCCTCAATGAGGCCGGTATCCTCCGGGCCGCTGGTGGCACCCATTCCGCTGCCGGTGCCGCCGTTATCCGGGATCGTGTCTTCCTGCATCTGCTCCTCCACAGCGCCGTCCCCGTCAACAGCCCCGTTCATATCCGGTGTTTCATCCACCGGACCATCTGTATTCGTGCCTGTATTTTCCGTTCCGTTTTCCGTCTGATTACCGCTGTTGTTGGAACGACCACAGGCCGTAACCATGCCAATGGCAAAAATAAGCATGCATACCAGCAGCAGGCTCTTCCATTTTTTCATAAATCGTTCTCCTTTACGAATAGATGTAAAACAGCGTGTGCGCTGTCTCCTGCTGATAATATGCCCCGTTTTTATTTTTATATACTTAAATCATCCCCGTCTCTAAAATCGTGCCGTCGCGGTATGCCTGCAGCAGCTTCTCCAGATCGGCGATCTGGCTCTTCAGATCCCGGCCCACATCGGTGTCTCCCACGCTTCTGCGGCGCAGTACCTGCTCCACGATGGTCGTCTCAGAATGAATATCGCTCTCTTTTTCGATGGCTGCCTCGGTGGACTCGAAGGGTTCATGGGCAACGAGCCGCAGACCGTAGGAATTGTAAACGAGCGTGTAGCCCGCAATGCCGGTCTCCTTCTGGTACGCCTTGGCAAAACCGCCGTCGATGATCAGCAGCTTGCCGTCACAGTACACCGGCTTCTGCCCTTTCAGCAGCTGCACCGGCATGTGACCGTTGATGATGTGCGAGCCCTGTGTCGGCAGGCCGAACTCCTCCAGGATCCGGTTCAGCACTTCCTCTTTCTCGATGAGCTGATAGTAAATGTTCTTCTGCTCCTTGCGCAGCTTCTCATCCCGGATGAAATACCGCTCAAAGGTGGCCATCTTGGCCTTGCCGTACACCGGGGAATTCTCGTTGGACCAGATGAACCAGAGCATATCCTGGCCGTCCTTGCGCTCCTTGCTTCCCTCCGGCGCGTTGTATCCTCTTCTGGCATAAACCTCCAGAATGTCATAAAGGGCTTTGCCGCTGTATTCCTGGCCGAAAATATTGACCTTCTTAAAGTTCCCCTTTTCATCGAAAGGAATGCATCCGTGATAAAGCAGGTTGGAATTGTATACTTTATACAGGCTGCCCTTCAGCAGCAGAAAACGGATGTGCTGCTGCAGACGGTCACAGCGCAGGAACGCGGTGCGCAGCTTATCCATCACCCGGGCTTCCTCCGGTGACAGCGCATAGGGATCCTTGGGATCCACCGTCGGGAAATGACAGTCATCCAGCTTGTACTGCTTGCCCTCAATGGTAATGGTCTGTGTCTCATAATCAATCTTATCCAGCAGCAGACGGCTCTCCATGCCGAACTCCGACCGCGCCTTGATGATCTGCCCCTCCAGCTTGAACTGGATGACGGTGATGGCCTTGTGCATGAGCCGGTCAAGCTCCATATTTCGCACATCGGACTGGTCGGTCCGATAGGAAATCTTGAAGCAGCTGCACGGGTCATCCCGGTAGGTATGCAGCGCCAGCGTTGCCAGCGGGATCAGGTTGATGCCGTAATCGTCCTCAATGGTGTCCAGGTTGCCGTACTTGGCGCTGATACGGATGACGTTGGCAATGCAGGCCAGCTGTCCTGCCGCTGCGCCCATCCACAGCACATCATGATTGCCCCACTGGATATCCACAGAATGATAGTTCATGAGAATGTCCATGATCTGCGCCGCGCCGGGGCCACGGTCAAAAATATCGCCGACGATGTGCAGATGATCTACCACCAGCCGCTGAATGAGCGTGCAGAGCGCCACAATGAACTCCGGCGCCCGGTCAATGCGGATGATCGTGTTGATGATCTCGTTATAATATGCCTCTTTGTCGGAGATTTCCTCCTTCTCCGTGATCAGCTCTTCTATAATATAGGCGAAATCCTTGGGCAGAGCTTTCCGCACCTTGGAACGCGTATATTTGGAAGATACCCGCTTACAGATCTGAATGAGCCGGTGCAGCGTGATCTTGTACCAGTCGTCCAGATTCGTCTCCTCTTTCAGGATCCGTTCCATCTTCCGGTGCGGATAATAAATCAGCGTCGCCAGACTCTTCTTGTCCCGGATACTTAACGTGTTGCCGAATTCATCGTCGATCTTGCGGCGGATCGATCCCGAACCGTTCTTCAGTACGTGCTTAAACTGTTCATACTCGCCGTGCACATCCGACAGGAAATGCTCCGTCCCCTTCGGCAGGTTCAAAATGGACTGCAGATTGATGATCTCCGTCGATGCCTGTGCGATCGTAGGGTACTGTTTTGCCAGCCCTTTCAGATACTTCAGTTCCAACTCCTCCATGATTATAAAATCCTCCCAAAAACGGTGTTTTTTCTATTATAATATAATTCCTTTTCCGGTACAAGACATCCGACGTGCCATGTTTTTCTCATTTATTGGTCATTTTTTTCCAACTTTTCTATTGACATTTTCAGAAAGCGTGATATTATGAACATATGAACAGTTGTTCAATCGTTTTACTGATTGTTCAGCAAAGGCAGGTGAGAAATTTGGCAGACGATAAGAAAGAAAACGAATTAGATTGCTGTGAATGCTTTCAGGTGCACCCCGATGTCCTGAAGACGGTGAATGAGCAGATGCCCGCAGAAGAAGAGCTTTATGATCTGGCAGAGCTTTTCAAAGTGTTCGGCGACTCCACCAGGATCCGCATCCTCTTTGTTCTGTTTGAAGCAGAGGTGTGCGTGTGCGATCTGGCACAGATCCTCGGCATGACCCAGTCCGCGATTTCCCATCAGCTCAAGATCCTCAAGCGTTCCAAGCTGGTGACCAGCAGGCGGGAAGGCAAATCGGTCTTCTACTCACTGGCTGACGATCATGTCCGCACGATCATCGGGCAGGGCCGGGAGCACATCGAGGAGTAAATCGATACAATCGAGGGAAAATATTTCCACTCAGTATTTTAAAAAATGCAAGAAAGAAAGGAAGCAGATACTATGAAAAAGAAATTCAAACTGCAGGATCTGGACTGTGCAAACTGCGCAGCAAAAATGGAAGAGGCTATCAAGAAAATCCCCGGTGTCAATGACGCATCCGTATCATTTATGACCCAGAAAATGACCGTTGAGACCGCTGACGACGCAGCTTTCGACGACATCATGAAGCAGGTTGTTTCTGTCTGCGCCAAGGTGGAGCCTGACTGCAAGATTCTCCTGTAGGATCCTCTCCCCATCTGCAAAGCCCGGTGTCCAGATCGTCTGTGCCCGGGCTTTCCTGTTCTTATCATGCATATCATCCACTGGTCCGGCGGACCGGTTTTGATTTCGAAAAAGAAAGGAGTATGTATCATGACAGAGAAGCAAAAGAAAATGCTTGTCCGTATTATCGTAACATTTGTGATTTTTGCGGTTTTGTTCGCCGCAGAACACACCGGCAACCTGGAAAGCCTGGAGGGCAGCGTTCTGCTCTTCCTCATTTATCTGGTACCCTATCTCATCATCGGCTATGATATCGTCTGGAAAGCCATCCGCAACATCAGCCACGGTCAGGTTTTTGATGAAAATTTTCTGATGATGATCGCCACCTTCGGTGCCCTGGGTGTCCGGGAATATTCCGAGGCCGTAGCCGTCATGCTGTTCTATCAGATCGGCGAGCTGTTCCAGGGATATGCTGTCGGAAAATCCCGCCAGTCCATCGCAGCTATGATGGACATCTGTCCGGAATATGCCAACATTGAAGAAGACGGAGAACTGAAACAGGTAGATCCCGATGATGTGGAGATCGGCACCATCATCGTCATCAAGCCCGGCGAGCGCATCCCGCTGGACGGCGTGGTGGTGGAGGGCGAGTCCCTCATTGATACCGCTGCCCTCACCGGGGAATCTGTTCCCCGAAAAGCAGCTGTGGGCGACGAGATCATCAGCGGCTGTGTCAACGGCAACGGCACGCTGAAAGTACGCACCACGAAGGAATTCGACGATTCCACCGTTTCCAAGATCCTGGAGCTGGTGGAAAACGCCAGCAGCAAAAAGGCACATGTGGAGAACTTTATCACCCGGTTTGCCAAATATTACACCCCGGTTGTCACCATCGCCGCTGTGATTCTGGCCATCGTTCCTCCCCTTGTTTTGGGAGGCGGCTGGAGTGACTGGATCCAGAGAGCCTGCATCTTCCTCGTTATTTCCTGTCCGTGTGCGCTGGTCATCTCCGTTCCGCTGGGCTTCTTCGGCGGCATCGGCGCTGCCTCCAAGCTGGGCGTTCTCGTCAAGGGCAGCAACTATCTGGAAGCACTGGCCCAGATGGATACGATGGTCTTCGACAAGACCGGCACCCTGACCAAAGGCGAATTCAAGGTAACAGAAATCCTCCCTGCGGAAGGTTTTACGAAAGAAACGCTTCTGAACCTGGCTGCACTGGGTGAGGGCTACTCCACCCATCCAATCGCCGCCTCTATCCGGGAGGCGTATGGACAGCCGCTGGATATGAACCGGGTCAATGACGCCAAAGAGGTAGCCGGTCACGGCATTCAGGTACAGATCGACGGGCAGGAAGTATTCATCGGCAACGAGAAGCTCATGCGGGCCCAGAACATCACCCCGGCTGCCTGCGAAAGCATCGGCACGGTCATCTATGTGGCGTGTGAAGGCAAATACGCCGGCGCCATCGTCATCTCCGACACCATCAAGGACGGTGCAAAGGAAGCCATCCGCGGCATGAAGGCAGTCGGCGTAAAGAAATGCGTCATGCTCACCGGTGACCGAAAAGAAGCTGCCGAGCTGGTGGCAAAAGAGCTGGACATCGACGAGGTACACGCAGAGCTGCTGCCCCAGGATAAGGTCAGCCAGGTGGAAGCCCTTCTGTCCAAAGAAACGGAAAAAGAACGGCTCGCTTTCGTGGGCGACGGCATCAACGATGCGCCGGTACTGTCCCGGGCTGATATCGGCATTGCCATGGGAAGCATGGGTTCCGACGCTGCCATCGAGGCTGCCGACGTGGTGCTGATGGATGATGACATCCGCAAGATCGCTTCCGTCGTACGCATCTCCCGCAAGACGCTGACCATCGTTCACCAGAACATCGTCTTCGCCCTGGCCGTCAAGGCACTGGTGCTCATCCTCGGCGCTCTGGGCATGGCCAACATGTGGGAAGCCGTGTTCGCAGATGTAGGTGTATCCGTTATCGCTATCCTCAACTCCATGCGGGCGTTAAAGACAGAGTAAGATGAAGCAAGCCCTCTCCTGACAGAGAAGGCCGACCATAGCAAAGAGAGCTGTGAAATCCCAGGAAGGGTTCACAGCTCTCTGTTTTCATAATATGCCGAATTTTTTTACCCGATGACATCCGCCATGGTGTACAGTCCCTGTGGTTTTCCTGCCAGGAACTTGGCTGCCTGTACGGCGCCTTTCCCAAAAATGCTCTTGGAATATGCCCGATGATTGAACTCGATGACCTCATCGGTGCCTGCGAAGATCACCTCATGCTCTCCCACAATGGTGCCGCCGCGCACGGCAGAAATGCCGATCTCGGTCTTTTCCCGTTTTTTCCGGTGCTGGCTGCGGTCGTAAGTATAGCTGTACGCATCGTCCAGCGCATGATTGATGCTGTCTGCCAGCGCAAGGGCCGTGCCGCTGGGAGCATCTACCTTCTGGTTGTGGTGTTTTTCCACGATCTCGATGTCGAAGCCGGCATCTGCCAGCACCTGGGCTGCCTCCCGCACCAGCTTCATGAGCAGGTTGATGCCCAGTGACATGTTGGCGGAGTAGACGATGCCCACCTGCTCTGCCGCCGCATAGATATGGGTCTTCTGCTCTTCGGAGAGTCCGGTTGTGCACACCACCGCCGGAATCTGCCGCCGGATGCTGTATGCCAGCAGCGCATCCACTGCTGCCGCATTGCTGAAATCAATGATCACATCCGCTTCCACATCGCAGGCATCCAGACTTTCGTATACCGGGTAGGGCGCCCCTTCCCGGGGATACGGATCCACCCCTGCGACAATTTCTATTTCCTGATCCTCTGCAACGAGACCGGTGATCACCTGTCCCATTTTCCCGCTGCAGCCATGCATGATCGCTTTTACCATTTTTTTATCCTTTCTGAGGGCTCGCCGGGTCTGTATCTCTACAGTCCCAGCAGCGCCTCGTCCTTTCAAACGAGGGAAATACCGAAGGTCTCCATGGCTTCTCCCAGCTTCTGTGCGTGCTCCGGCTCCATCTCCGTCAGCGGCATGCGCAGCGGGCCAGCCTCATAGCCCATCAGGCTCACGGCCTTTTTCACCGGGATCGGATTTACCTCACTGAACAACTGCTCGATGAGCGGCAGCGCACTCAGCTGAATCTCCAGGCTCTTCTGCGGATCACCGTCCAGATAGCTTGCCACCATGTCATGCACGGTCTCCGGCGCAATATTTGCCAGCACGGAAATGACGCCTTTGCCGCCCAGAGACAAAAGCGGCACTACCTGATCGTCGTTGCCGGAATAGATATCCATCCTGCCCTTTGTCAGGGCCGCCAGTCTTGCCACCTGCCCGATGTTGCCGGAAGCTTCCTTGATAGCCACAATGTTTTCCACATTCTCACACAGGGCTGCCGCCGTCTCCGGCAAAATGTTGCAGCCCGTTCTGCCCGGCACATTATATAAAACGATTGGAAGAGACACTGCGTTCGCCACGGTCGTGAAATGACGGATCAGGCCCTTCTGGGTTGCTTTATTATAGTAGGGCGTCACTACCAGCAGGCCGTCCGCCCCATAGGTTTCCGCTTTCTGAGAAAGATAAACGGCTGTCTCTGTGCAGTTGGAGCCGGTGCCGGCAATGACCGGAATTCTGCCGGCGGTCTTCTCCACCGCATAACGGATACATTCCAGATGCTCCTCGTGGCTCATGGTAGAAGCCTCACCTGTCGTTCCGCAAATGATGATCGCATCGGTTTTATGTGCGATCTGGAATTCGATCAGTTCTCCCAGCATCTCATAATTCACTTCTCCGTTTTCATGAAAAGGTGTTACGATCGCCACACCTGATCCTGTAAAAATTGCCATATTCAAATACCTCCCTTTATATATTTCGTATACAGTCCTTTGCCGCACAAGTTCAGCCGTTCTCCTGTCCAGCCGGATCAGGGCTGCCCCTGTGCGTCAAAAAAAGGCGCCGCAGAAACGGCGCCCCAAAAGCTTCAGGAATTCTCTCTTCCTTTCGATAGCGCCCCATCTTGCGATGACAGTCATACGGTTCTTCACCGTATGCCCAGGAACATAGCCGTCGGCTGCTCTGCTCCTTCGGCGTCCTCCCCTTTCCATAATCATCATCTGCCTCCGCGGCATCCGGTCATGTACTGATGTCAAACGCAACCTCTACCAAAGTATGTCTATATTTTACTATACATGGCCTGTATGTCCGTGTCAAGCCCCAAAACAGACACCACACCAATATCAGAAAGCGTTACTGCTCTCTTGCGCCATCCGAAAAACCGCTATACATCTTTCACCTTCGATTCACCTACCGTATCCTTCACGGTTTCCAGACGGTAAGCCTCGTCAGCGATCCCAAGCACCTCATCAGAAGCCTTCTGTCCGGTGAAGATCAGTTCGGTCTCCCCTGCCATTTCCTGCAGCTGGGTCAGATCCTCCACCGTGATGATGCCGTTGTCCAGCAGACCCAGCACCTCATCCAGGATCAGCACATTGCACTCCCCGGTAGAAAGTACCTTCCTGGCAAAATTCATGCCGTTCCGTAAATTGGCCTTCTCATCTGCCTTCTGCTCCGGCGTCAGATCTGCAAAGCAGGCATCAGATTTTTCAAAACGGAACAGCTTGATCTCCGGTTCCAGACGACTGATAAAGCTCATTTCTTCCCGGTTCCGGCTTTTCAGAAACTGGATGATGATCACCGAGCGCTCCTCGCTGGCCGCCATGATTCCCTGGCCGATGGCCGCTGTTGTCTTTCCCTTGCCGTCCCCGTAGTATACTTTTATAATTCCATTTTTCATCATGCACCTCTGGGTCAAAACAAAATCCATATTTTTTTAATGATATTTGATTATAGTACCATAACCCATCCTGCAATTCAATATGCTGTGCATAGGAAAGTTAATTACAGTTCACACGATGTTCATGTAGCCAGATTTTCATGCAAGCATGGAATCTGTCCACAAGAACATACAAGTGAACTGTAACGAAAATTACTCAATAAACTCAAGCTTGCTCACGGACACCTCGTAGGCGATCCGCCGCTCGATCTCCTCCTCGCTGATTTTTTTCGTATACTCCCGGCTCTGGATCCGCCCCCACAGCTGAATGTGGGCGCCCACCTCGAAACCGGAAGCGTATCTGGCATTTCTTCCCCAGCAGATACACGGGATGTAATCCGATTTTCCGTAAGGACGGTTCACCGCCACGAGAAGATCCGCGATCTCCCGCCCCAGAGGCGTTTTCCGGTATACCGGCATTTTACATATGTAGCCTTCCAGAAAAATCTGATTCGTCCGGGAACTTTCCGGTTCTTCCTCCACAAATTCCAGCTCCCGCACAAATACAGACAACACCAGCCGATTTTTCTTTTCCTCATGCCGGTTATAGGAGCGGAACTGCCCGGACACCGCGATCGTTTCTCCCCGGTAATCCCGGGTAACATCGATGAGCCGTTCCGATATCATGAGCGGAATCACATCATAGGAATTGCTCAGCCGCCGGACACTGATCTCCAGCATGTAAAAACCTTCCCCGAACACCTCATGGCTGAACACGAACTCAGACACGATTTCCCCCGCCATAATTACCTGATTGTTTTCAATTACCTGATCTACCATCTGTTGTTCTCCCTTCCTGTAACGAAGTCTCGTTTTGTAATTTTGTGTAATACTATATGTATTTCGTTTTCCCTCATTTTAGAACCGGAATGTGAAAAAAAACTTGTAATCTCGTCAACATGTGATAAACTGTACAGTTGAGACGACTTTAAATTCAGTTACGAAATCCGAAACGGATACAAAGAAAGGTGTATAAATCCCATGCGGACAAAAAGAGAAGATATCAGAAATATTGCCATCATCGCACACGTTGACCACGGCAAGACGACACTCGTAGATGAACTGTTAAAACAGAGCGGCGTATTCCGTGAGAATCAGGAAGTGGCGGAGCGCGTGATGGATTCCAACGACATTGAGCGTGAGCGCGGCATCACCATTCTTTCCAAGAATACTGCCGTATATTATAAGAACACCAAGATCAACATCATTGACACCCCCGGGCACGCAGACTTCGGCGGCGAGGTAGAGCGTGTGCTGAAGATGGTCAACGGCGTTGTCCTCGTTGTTGACGCATTTGAGGGCCCCATGCCTCAGACCAAATTCGTTCTGCGAAAAGCGCTGGAGCTGGATCTGCCGGTTATTGTCTGCATCAACAAGATTGATCGGCCGGAGGCAAGACCGGAGGCTGTCATCGACGAAGTGCTGGAGCTTTTCATGGATCTGGACGCTTCCGACGAGCAGCTGGACTGCCCCTTCGTATACGCATCTGCAAAAGCAGGCTATGCTGTGCGCGACTTAAACGACAAGCCGGAAAACATGGTTCCCCTGTTTGAGACGATCCTGGACTACATCCCGGCTCCCGAAGGAAATCCGGAGGCAAGCACACAGGTGCTCATCAGCACCATCGACTACAACGAATATGTGGGCCGTATCGGTGTCGGCAAAGTGGACAACGGCGAAATCCGTGTCAACATGGACGCCGTACTGGTAAACCATCACGACCCGGACAAAAAACAGCGCGTCAAGATCAGCAAGCTGTACGAGTTCGACGGTCTGAACAAAGTAGAAGTAAAATCTGCCGGCATCGGCTCCATCGTAGCCATTTCCGGTATTGCAGATATCCACATCGGCGATACGATCTGCTCCGCAGATAACCCGGTAGCCATCCCGTTCCAGAAGATTTCCGAGCCTACCATCGCCATGCAGTTCCTTGTCAACGACAGCCCGCTGGCAGGACAGGAAGGAAAGTTCATCACCTCCCGTCACCTGCGTGAGCGTCTGTTCCGGGAGCTGAACACCGATGTCAGCCTGCGTGTGGAAGAGACAGACAACATGGACAGCTTCAAGGTGTCCGGCCGTGGTGAGCTGCATCTGTCCGTCCTCATCGAGAACATGCGCCGGGAAGGCTATGAGTTCGCTGTCAGCAAGGCTGAGGTGCTGTACCACCGCGACGAGAACGGCAAACTCTTAGAGCCCATGGAGCTGGCTTACATCGACGTACCGGAGGAATTTACCGGTACCGTTATTGACAAGTTAAGCCAGAGAAAAGGCGAGCTGCTGAACATGGGCGCTGCTTCCGGCGGCTACACCCGTCTGGAGTTCTCCATTCCCGCCCGCGGCCTCATCGGCTACCGCGGTGAGTTTATGACAGACACCAAGGGAAACGGTATCATCAACACGATCTTCAATGAGTACGGCCCGTACAAGGGAGACATCCAGTACCGCAAGCAGGGTTCCCTCATCGCTTTCGAGAGCGGCGAGGCGGTTACCTACGGCCTGTTCGTGGCACAGGAGCGCGGCACCCTGTTCATCGGCCCCGGCGAGAAGGTATATGCCGGTATGATCATCGGCCAGAACGGCAAATCCGACGATATCGAGGTCAACGTCTGCAAGCGCAAACATCTGACCAACACCCGTGCTTCGGGTTCCGACGATGCCCTGACCCTGACACCGCCCCGGATCTTAAGCCTGGAGCAGTCCCTGGAATTCATCGACACCGACGAGCTGCTGGAGGTTACCCCCAAGAGCCTGCGTCTGCGCAAGAAGATCCTGGATCCGACTTTAAGAAAACGTGCATCCATCAATAAAAAACCGGTGCAGTAAATAGAACAAAATTTTCAATAAAAATATGCTTTCGGGCGTGTAAAAAGGAGATCCTTCGCGGGATCTCCTTTTTTCGCATCATAGAAGGCTGATATTTTTCTCATACAAGATTTTTCCAAAAATGCAAAGCCCCAACGTGGTCCGGGGATCGATTGTCTACGCCGGCATAATCCGATCCGGCAACAGTTCTCCATCCACCATAAGGTACCAGCACGGATCCCCCGGTGTCAGCACCGCCCGTCCGTTGGTGCCCTCCGTCAGCGCTGCCGTCAGTTCTCCCTGCTGCGCTGCCGGGACCAACACCTCCAGCATCACCTTATCTGTATATTCTGAGGACAGGGTGGCAATGCCCCGCTGACCGAGAATGTACTGGATCTTGCCGATGCCGTTATAGTCCGTCTCAATGGACAGCCGGATGCCATAGCACTGCTCCGCCGTCACCGCATGACGCAGTCCCTCCTGCACCGCCCCGGAATACGCCCGGACAAGGCCGCCCGTCCCCAGCAGCGTGCCGCCGAAATACCGGGTCACCACCACTGCCGTATTATGTAATCCTTCCCCCAGCAGCACATCCAGCATCGGCTTTCCCGCCGTCCCCTGGGGCTCCCCGTCATCCGAAAAACGCATCAGCTCCTGGTTGCGGCCGATCACAAACGCCGAGCAGTTGTGACGCGCGTCCCAGTATTTCTTCTTCATCTCCTCAATAAAAGCCAGTGCTTCCTCCTCCGACGCCACCGGGCGAACCGTGGCGATAAATCGGGACTTTTTCTCCACGATCTCCCCTTCCCCGCCCTCCAGCGTCATCAGAAAGCTATCCTTTGTATTTTCAGCCATTGCTCCAGTCTCTCTTTCTTTTCCAAATTTTCCCCGCAGCGCAGCAAAACGCTTCCACTCCTCCACCGGGTTCCTGCCGCGCCGATTCTGCCCTCTGGCCGTCGGCAGATTTTCCAGTTTTGCGAGCATAGCGCTGGCCGGTTGCGCTTGTCCGAGCCTGTTCTCAGGCGAGTTTGCGCAATCGTTCAGCCATCGGCGGCGCAGCAAAACGCAGAAAATCAACGGGCCAGTGCAGAATCGGCGCGGCATAACTTACACCCACTCCCCCACCTCATCATCCACTGCCTCCAGCAGCCCCGTGGGCGTCACGGACAGCCGCCGCAGTTTTTCAATGAGCCCGGCCACCTGGCGGCCGGAATAGGACAGGGCCGGCGCTGTCTCCTCCTCGTAGCTTGTCCGCCCGCCGATTTCCCGGTACTGTTCCACCCGGATCCCGTAGATACACGTTCCGGTGCGCACGTCTCGGACTTCTCTTTGCAGATAATATTCCAGGCGGATGGGCCGGTGTTCATCGTCCCAGATGGTCTGTCCGCCGCGGTATATCCATGCATCCATGTTTGTCATTCCTTTCCGTTATTATAGCATGTCCCTGTAAATTACGATAGGAAATCATGTATATATTTCTAATATATGCAGATGCTTGTGAGAGAATGACTACATTTCTGCTCATTACCCGGCGCTCCGCTCATTCGTTCCCGCGTCCAGATCTCTGTGCAAGCACAAGATCTTTCCCCGGCAACGAATGACTGAACTTATCTTAAAAAAATATGAAGCTGATTGTATTCATTATTGCAATTTGATATAATAACGGGATAAAGGAGGCAATTTCATGAATTATGGAAAAAAGAGTACCTCTGCCAAACAGAAGGCACTGAACAGCAAATCCCGCAAGATGGGAAAGAAGCTCAGCGTCGTTTTCTTCAAAGGATTTATCATCTGCCTGCTGGCGATTGTCGTTCTCGGCACATGCGCCGGCGTCGGTGTCATGAAAGGAATTATAGATGCAGCACCGGATATTACCAATATCAATGTATCTCCGGAATCTTATAAATCTTTCATCTATGATTCGGAAGGGAACCAGATTTCCTCCCTGGTGGCGTCCAGCGCGAACCGGGTGTATGTCAAGATCGACGACATCCCCGAGGATCTGCAGCACGCCTTTGTCGCCATCGAGGATGAGCGTTTTTACCAGCACCACGGGATCGACCCGCAGGGTATCCTGCGTGCGGCTGTCAGGGGCATTGCCCGGGGCTTCAAATTTAAAGAGGGAGCCAGCACCATCACCCAGCAGCTTCTGAAGAATAACGTCTTCACGACCTGGGTGGAGGAGAAAGGCTTCGTGGACAAGATCCAGCGAAAGATCCAGGAGCAGTACCTTGCCCTGCAGCTGGAGAAGGTCATGGACAAGAAGCAGATCCTGGAAAATTATCTGAACACCATCAACCTGGGACAGAATACCCTGGGTGTACAAGCGGCATCCTACCGCTATTTCGGCAAGCCCGTTTCCGAGCTGACGCTGTCAGAATCCGCATGTATCGCAGGCATCACCAAGAGCCCCACCAGCCTGAACCCCATCACGAACCCGGAGAAGAACCAGGAGCGCCGGGCACAGGTGCTGAAAAACATGCTGGAACAGGGATATATCGATCAGGATCAGTACGAGGAAGCGCTGGCTGATGACGTGTACTCCCGGATCCAGGAGGTCAACAAGGAAGTAGAAGATACTGCAGATACGTACAATACATATTTTGTAGACGCAACCATCGAGCAGGTCATGAACGATCTGGAAAACAAGCTGGGTTACAGCCACAACCAGGCTTACAACCTGCTGTACAGCGGCGGTTTGAGCATTTATTCCACTCAGGATCCGTCCATTCAGGCCATTGCCGATGAGGAATACTCCAACCCGGACAACTATCCGGCAGGCACCCAGGTGAGCCTGGACTACGCCCTGACGGTGAAGAAGGCTGACGGCACTACCGAGAACCACAGTATTGAAATGCTGGTGAGCCACTTCAAGTCCCAGGGTGTCAAAGGCGTGGACGGCGGCACCTTCTCCACCCTGTTTGCATCCGCAGACAAGGCCAACGAATATGTGGAGCAGTACAAGACCGATGTACTGGAGCTGGGCGATGAGGTGCTGGGCGAGCGCATTGACCTGACCCCGCAGCCCCAGACATCCATGGTGCTCATGGAACAGGCCACCGGCTATGTGAAGGCCATCGTGGGCGGCCGCGGCGACAAGACCGCAAACCTGACGCTGAACCGTGCCACCAACACGACCCGTTCCCCGGGTTCCACCTTCAAGGTCATCAGTGCCTACGCACCTGCCATTGACGCCTACGGCTATACGGTAGCCACCGGCATCGACGACTGCCCGTACACCTACGCCAGCGGTCAGCCGGTCACCAACTTCAACTCCGACCGGTACCACGGCATGACCAGCATCCGGGACAACATTGTATTTTCCTACAATATTCCGGCGGTCAAGGTGCTGACAGCCATCACCCCCCAGGCGGGATTTGATTACGCGAAAAACCGGTTCCACATAGACTCTCTGGTGGAAAATGAAACCCGCTATGTGTGGGAAAATGGACAGAAAGTATCCAAGACATTTACCGATATCAACCAGTCCATGGCACTGGGCGGCCTCACCGATGGTGTCACCAACCTGGAGCTGACGGCAGCCTATGCGGCCATCGCCAACGGCGGCACATACAATCCGCCGGTATTTTACACGAAAGTTGTCAACCATGACGGCGAAGTGATCCTGGATAACACCACACCGGAATCCAACCGGGCCATCAAGGAGACAACCGCATGGCTACTCACCGATGTGATGAAGGGCGTTCTCACCAGAGGAACGAGTACCATCGCCAACTTCTCCGGCATGACACTGGCCGGAAAGTCCGGAACATCCAACGATTTCCGCGATGTGTGGTTTGAGGGCTACTCCCCATACTACACCTGCGGCGTGTGGAGCGGTTACGATTCCAACGAATCCCTGCCCAGCAACAGCCGGAATTTCCACAAGATCCTGTGGAAGAAGGTCATGTCCCGGGTTCATGCAAATCTGGAAAACAAGGACTTTACCAAGCCGGACAATATTTCCACGGCAACGGTTTGTAAGAAATCCGGCAAACTAGCCGTGGCGGGCCTGTGTGACAGCGATCCGAGAGGCAGCATGGTGACAACCGAGGTCTTTGAGACAGGAACAGAGCCCACGGATTACTGCGATGTGCACGTAAGAGTATCCATCTGTGCAGAGTCCGGCCAGCTGGCCAGCCAGTTCTGTCCGGAGGAGCTGCGGATCACCCAGGCATATATCAAACGGCCGGAGCCTGCGGAAGGCACCACCGACGATACGCCGTACACGATCCCGGCAGACATCGCCACCGGTCTGTGCCCCATCCATGTGAACGGCGACGTGCCGTCCGTATCCGTGGATGACCTGAACAACCCGAATAACCAGCCTGCCGCCGATACCGGCGCAGGTGACACCGGCGGTACAGATACCACCGGACAGGATGCAGCTAATCCTGAAGGATAGCCACTGATAAACTCTCCAACCTATAAAAGAATAGGTAAAGACAAAAACAGCCCCGGAAACGGGTTCGTGACAGATGCCAGATCTGTTCACGTTCCCATCTCCGGGGCTTTTGCTATCCCGCTGCGGATGAATTTGGGCAAAAAAATACCAACCACAATCGACTAGTCGCGATTGCTCGCGATCTAGTCATTGGTCGGAAAAAAAGGGAGAGAATAGGACCTATTGTCCAAAAAAAGGTAAAAAGACGCCACTTGAGTAGTGACGTCTTTGTCGGCTAATTCATTATGTAGTTCTTTGTTCCTCTGAACTTGCTATTATGATACAAAATTTGCCCTGCAAAGTCAATCACCGGATTTCACAAAATCCTGACCGATTTGCAGGGCATTTCTTTCAAACTGCACAATACTAAAGTTTTCAACATTCTTTCAGCAGCATTCGGACAGTCATCCACACTGCTTCTGTGGATCTCTCCCGCTATTCTAACACCAGTTTCGCTGCGCCGTAGATACCCGCATCATTTCCCAGCTGAGCCAGTACAAAGTTTGCCTCCCGGCAGGTGGGGAATACATACTGCAGGTAATATTTCTTCACATAATCAATGAGGATGGGGCCCGCTTTGGATACACCGCCGCCCAGCACAAACACCTCCGGATCCACCACTCCTGCGATCTGCGCGAAGGCTCTGCCCAGATACCAGCCAAACTGATCTGCGATCTCGCAGGCCAGCGCATCGCCTTCCTTCACCGCATCAAAGACAAGCTTGGCTGAGAGCTTCTTACTCTTATCCCGCAGCAGGGACGGCTCATCCGATGCCGCCAGATGCCGCCTTGCCAGCCGGACGATGCCTGTAGCCGATGCCATCTGCTCCAGACAGCCCTTATTGCCACAGTTGCACACTTCCTCTTCTGCATCCTCCACATGGATATGGCCGATCTCTCCACCGGCACCGTGGGAGCCTGCGATCACCTTTCCGCCGATGATGATGCCACCGCCCACACCGGTTCCCAGCGTGGCAAGCACCACATTGCGGCAGCCTCTGGCGCCGCCCTTCCACATCTCTCCCAGGGCAGCCACGTTGGCATCATTGCCCGCCTGCACCTTCAGGCCGGTGAGCGCATGCATCTCCTTTGCCACGTCCACGAAGCCCCAGCCAATATTGACTGCCACAGGCACCTGTCCGGCCTCGTTCACCGGCCCGGGAACGCCCACGCCAAGGCCTTCCACGTCCGCCGCATCTATGCCCTTATGCTCCATGACCTTCTTCACACTGGCGGCCACATCCGGCAGAATGTATTTTCCACCGTCCTTCTTGCGGGTGGGCACCTCCCATTTGTCCAGCACATTGCCCTCCAGGTCAAAGAGGCCGCATTTCACCGTCGTTCCGCCCACATCTATTCCAAATACATATCTGCTCATTGTCTTTTCTCTCACTTCCATTTTTCTATCTCATTTATTCTATACATGGCATGCATGATACCCTGCTGGCCATTGCCGGTCATCCGCTATTCTCAGATCAGTCGTCAGCCTCTCTGCGCTTTGCCAGGCTCTCCTGTACCCGCTTGTACAGCTCCTTGGCCGCATTGTAACCCATCTTCTTCTGTCTGTGGTTGACTGCCGCAGACTCTACGATGATGGCCAGGTTCCGGCCGGGACGGATGGGCAGGGAATGGCAGACCACCTTGTTGCCCAGAAACTCCGTATACTCCTCCTCCAGGCCCAGACGGTCATATTCTTTATCCTTATTCCAGTCCTCCAGCTTGATGACCAGGTCGATGGACTGGGACTCTTTTACGCTCTCCACACCGAACAGTGCCTTCACATCGATGATACCGATGCCCCGCAGCTCGATGAAATGTCTCGTGATCTCCGGGGACGTGCCGATGAGCTCTGTCTCGTTGATCCGGCGGATCTCCACCACATCATCGGTAACCAGACGGTGGCCCCGCTTGATGAGCTCCAGCGCCGCCTCGCTCTTACCGATACCGCTCTCCCCCATGATGAGAATCCCCTCGCCGTATACGTCCACCAGCACACCATGAATGGAAATACACGGTGCCAGCTCAATGCTCAGCCAGTGGATGACCTTTGCCATCACGGAAGAGGTCTTCTGATCGGTGTAAAATACCGGACGGCCAAACTGCACGGCCAGCTCCAGGAATTCCGGATCCGGGCTTGCCAGGCTGCAGAAGATCGTACACGGAACTTCATAGGAAAGATACTGCCGGTAGATCTCGATCTTACGCTCCAGCGGCATGTTCTGCAGATAGGTATACTCCACATATCCCACCATCTGCACTCTTTCCTTATCAAAATGCTCAAAATATCCTGTCAGCTGCAGTGCCGGTCGGTTAATATCAGGAACGGTGAGCCGGATCTTGGTCAGATCAATGTCCGGCGTCAGGTTCTTAAAGCCCATTGCCTCCACAAATTTCGATAACTTTACCGATGCCATAGTCTCTCTCCTTTTACAACGAAAAAGTGCCCGAACGATGCGGACACTTTCTGCATTCTTCTGTATTTATTTTACCAGAATTTCTTCTGTTGGAAAAGGGCTTTTGGCTATTTTTCCAGATATTTGCACAGGGCCGCGTACTGCTCTCCCATGAGGCGGTAGCCGTCCACGTAAAACGCCGCCAGCTTCTTCCGATCCTGCTCCATCCGCCCGATGGCCTTCATTCTCGGCCGGATGACAAAAATCTTTCCTTCCTCCTCCAGCTTTTCCAGCCGCTCCATGGTACGGTTGTAGGCCACATAACGTCTGGCAATGGTCTGGCACAGCTTCGGGTATTTCCGGTACTCGTAAGCCGCCATTTTCGTAAACATGCGGCTGGGCTCCTTGCGGTAACCCCGGTTCTTCGTCAGCACCACCACGATCTTCTCATACCCCAGCTGCTGCGCCCGCGCAAGAGGCACGGAATCCGCAATGCCGCCATCCAGATAAGGGACATGATCCAGCATGACCAGCGGCGACACGAAGGGCATGCTGCTGGACGCCCGACACGTATCCATGAACTTCTTTTTGTCCGGATCCGGCGTCTTATACTCCGCCTTTCCCGTCAGGCAGTTGGTCACCACCATCTCACATTTCATCGGCGAGCGGTAAAAGGTATCAAAATCAAAGGGATGGGATTTGTTGGGAAACTGGTCAAACACCATGTCCATGTCGTACACCGGACGATGGCGGAACACGTTGCTGAACCGCAGATACCGCTCATCCGGCCTCCGGGTGATAAAGCAGTCCCGGGTACGGCCCGGCTGCTTCGATACATAATCCACCGCATTGCAGGCACCGGCGGACACGCCCACCACGTACTCCGGATAAAAATCCCTTTTCATCAGATAATCCAGTACCCCGGAGGTAAAAATGCCCTTCACAGCGCCGCCCTCCAGTACCATTGCGCAACGTTTCAGTTCCATGCTTGTGTCCTCCTCTCAGACCTCTGCCTGAATTTCCCGGATCAGGCAATACTGTTTCAGCGGAAAATGTTTTTCCACGATTCCAAATACCTTAAAACCAAAATGCTCATACATGGCCACATTTTTCTCGTTGTGTGTCTCCAGCGAGATCATCATGCGGTTTTCCTCGGAATAACGGATCACCTCATGCAGCAGCAGATCGGCCACGCCGTGATGCTGGGCCTTCGGATCCACCGCCAGATAAATGATGTGCAGCCGCTGCTGCTGATGCAGCTGGGCTGTCCACCGGGAGTTCAGATAATCCCGCCCCACAAAAAAGTTCCAGAAGGTTTTCAGGGACGGATCCTCCCTGATGAGAAATCCATCCGTCCGCAGGGAGGCCTGGGCCTCCGTCAGAAAATATTTGAAAATATTGTAGGGCTCCGCCTCATCCGACACGACCAAGATGCCTCTCATCTCTTCACTGTCCGCGAAAATCTCGCAGTTTTCGTAAAATTCCGTCAGGTCACAGTCAAACAGCTCCGGCAGCAGTTTTTCCCGCATCTGATGATCCGGGATCAGCTGACAATACAGCGGATCCTCGATAAAACAGCGGGTCAGAAGCTGCTCCAGCTTTCCAAAGTCTTCTTTTTTTACCTGATATAAACGATCTGATTCCATCGTATGTGTTCCTCTTATCCTTTTTGTTTTCGTGTGCCCCGCATCAGAGCGTCTGCAGCTTTGCGATCATTTCCTGCACCGTTTTCTGCATTCCTTCCAGATCTCTCCGGCAGCAGGCGATCTGGCGCAGCTTCGCCTGTTCCAGCCAAGTGCGTGCCTCTTTCAAGCGCTGCTGGCGGGCTGCCTCCTGCTCCGTGGCATGCACAGACCGCATCACCGCATCGGATTCGCCCTCGCCACGACTGGCGCTGTCGTCGGATGATGTCTCTGCCAGCTCCGTCATCAGACTGCGCACCAGCGCATACAGGTTCTCGTGGTCACGGATCCGCCCGGTACCCCACTTCGTCCGGCTCTCCGGCTGGGAGAGCACATAGTCTGTGAAATGCCGGTATACCTCCTCATCGAACTGAAACGCATAGCGGTTGTTGTCGATCTCATAAAGTGCTTCCAGAGCTTTACGGATATAAACTTGCACACCGGTCACCTGTTCTGCGTCTCCTACTCCGGCCTGCTCATTCGCCACCTGATTGGGTTCTGCGGCTTTCTGGGCCTCCCGCAGGGCATCCAACGCCGCCTCCAGGCAGCGCAGGTTGTTCTGGGCGGTTTCCTGGGGAAAGAGCACATCATCATGCCAGCTCAGTGTCACCAGCTCGCTCTGCTCCTGATAGAACAGCGCCAGAAGAGTCTGCTCCATCTCCCTCACGGCCTGGAAAAGTTCTTCTGCCTCCTGCCGGTTGCCTTCCCGCAGAAGCCTGTCATACCAGGCATTGATCTCACAGATTTTCGCATAGACAAGCCGCCCCTGCAGCTCGCCCTCCTCCAGCAGATCCGCCAGCGCCTGCACCGGAAGTCCATACGCTTTTGTCTGCTCCCTGTCCAGCGACTGCCGCACCCGGGCAAACAGCTCCCCGAAGTTCAGCGGTGCCACCGCCAGCCGATCCATGCGCATGAGCAGCAGCCCGTACAGCTCATGGTGGAACCGGTATACCTTCTCGTCATAAAATTCGTCATTGTCGAACTGGGAATGATAGTGGGTCTCCATGAAGCTGCCGTCCGAAAAATTGTTGACCATGGACGGGATACCGGAGATCGCAATGGAAAAATCATCCGACCAGGTCTCAATGGGAGTGCTGACGCAGATGCCCTCCGGATAGCACGCCGCTGACACCGGCAGTTTCTTTAAAAAGGTTTCCAGAAACGCTCGGTACTCATGGGTGCTGTGGATGGCATCCTGGGCCTTGTGCATGAGTGCCGGAAGCTCAAAGTTGAAATCCGCGATAACCTTGCCCCGCCACTCGGGATGCACCCGGAACACTTCTTCATAAGCCCCTGTTGACCAGTCGTACTTGGAGTCGCACACGCCCCATTCCTCTGACGCCATGGCACAGAACAGAATGGTATTTTCCGGCTCGTAGCCGCTTTCTTTCAAAGCCCGGCCGATCTCCAGCATCATGGAAATGGCGGTATTGTCATCCTGGAATCCGTCAAAATAGGAATCATAATGGGCCGACAGCATGAGATAACGGTCTTTGTGCCGCCCCGGCAGCCGTCCCACAATGTTGCAGGTATGGGCATCCCGCCGGATCCGGGACACCGCGTCAAACTGTACGGTGATCTCCTTCTCCCCGTGCATGAGCCGTTTCAGCACTGCCGCATCCGCCCGGGAAATGGAGAACGCCGGTGCATCCTCCGGGCCCGCGATATCCTGGGCATTCAGCGCTTTCTCGTCCACATCGCCGTAACCGCCGTCCTGAACAGCGATCAGCGCCCGGGCACCTTTGCATTTCGCCTGATACACCGGGTAGTTGATCCACCATTCCTCCCGCTGGTTGATGCTGACCAGCACCAGCTTGCCCGTCACATCCAGCCCTTCATAGTCCGCAGCCGTTCCCCTGCCCACGTCCACCAGCGAAAATATCTCCGGCCCGTCGGTGACAAAATGGGTCTGGTAGGCCCCCAGCTGAAAATGATGGGGCGCCCGGCCCGCTTCCTCCACCGTCAGTTCCGCCCGTTCAAACTCCCAGGCATCCACGTCGATGCGGTCACAGGACACGTCCGAAAAGCCGATGCGCTCCATTTCCCTGGCCAGGAATTGTCCGGCCTGCCGCTCTGCTGCGGAACCGGCCGTCCGGTAGCCCAGGGCAGGGTTGCTTCGAAATTCCTCCAGCTTTTTTGCCAGGTTATAAGAATATCCGATATCCAGCGCCTCCAAATAATTCTCTTCTGTCTTTTCCATTGCCGATTGGCGCCTCCTTTTTGTCAGAATTTACGGATATCGTCTTCCGCATCGTTGGTGCTTTTATCAATGGCTTTGATCACCACATAATAGCCGTAATTGTCGTTGACCTTTACCAGCACCCGATCCCCCTGCTTTTTCCCAAGGATGGCCTTACCCAGCGGGGACTCGGTGCTGATCTTTCCTTCCAGGGAATTGCCCCGGATACTGGTCACCAGCTTGTAAGTTTCTGTCTCATCGTCCTCTTCCATATAAAGGGTCACCGTGTTGTTGATGCCCACTTCATCTTCTTTGGACTCGTCAGAGACCACCACCGCGGTGCGGAGCATCCGCTCCAGATAGCGGATCCGGCTCTCATTTTTATTCTTGTCCTTCTTCGCCGCATAATACTCAAAGTTTTCACTCAGATCCCCTTGGGCTCTGGCTTCCTTCACCGCCTCAATGGCTTCCTTTCGCACCACCAGTTTCCGGTATTCGATCTCTTCTTCTATTTTTTTGATATCATTTTTCGTCAACTGATCCCGCATATCACTGCCCCATTTCTGTTTGATTTTTCATCATGTTGCTATCATAGACCAGTCGGGAAAATCTGTCAACGCACAAAAAATATCCCCCGAAAGGGAGCCCAATATGGGATCCCTCCGGGGGTGAGGCGCGAAGCTTTACGCTACCTTCGCGGTTTTTTCAGTTTTCTCTGCCAGTTTGCGGATGCCCTGTACAGCTACGATGACACCAAGGATGAGCAGCAGGACTGCAAAGATCAGCTGCAGGGTTGTTCCAAGGGTTAATCCTGTAGTCACAAATGCTTTGCTCAGTTTGACAATGGTCATGCTCAGGGCGGTAAAGGTCACACCCATCATGAAGACCATGGGGAACCAGAGCATTGCGCCCTGCCGGTTGGTTTTCTTTAAAAATACAGCACAGGCAACCAGTGCCAGAACAGACAGCAGCTGGTTGGCAGAACCAAACAGCGGCCAGATTTCCGCATAACCGACCTTTGCCAGCAGATAGGAAAGCACCAGTGTCAGGATGGTTGCAAAGTATTTGTTGGTAACTACTTTCAGGAACGGGCTCATGTTGCCCTCATCCATACCGTCCTCCACAAAGAACTCCTGGAAGGACAGACGGCCGATCCGGGCAACGGAGTCCAGGGATGTCAGGGCGAAAGCGGATACAGCCAGATTGATCAGGGTAAATACCAGATCATAAGGCAGGCCTGCAGCTGTCAGGAAGTTTGCAATGGCGCCTGCGAAAATCTGCGGCTGTGTGGTCAGGCCCTGGGCTGCTGCCTCTCCCTTCGCGAAGGATGCGACTGCGATCAGTGCCAGGACAGCCAGCATACTTTCCATCAGCATCGCACCATAGGATACCGGCAGCATGTTGCGCTCACTCTTGATCTGCTTGGATGCGGTTCCGGAGGATACCAGCGAGTGGAAGCCGGAAACGGCACCGCAGGCAATGGTAACAAACAGGATCGGGAACAGGTACTGCCCATCCACGTTGAATCCGGTGAAAGCTTCCAGGTTACAGGACGGATTGGATACGAACACACCGACAATGGCACCCACGATCATGAAGATCAGCAGGTAACTGTTCAGGTAATCTCTTGGCTGGAGCAGTGCCCATACCGGCGTTACACAGGCCACAAGAACATAGGCAAAAATAATGATATGCCAGGTGGTTCTTGTGAGATAAACCGGGCAGTTCAGTCCGATGGCAACAGCTGCCACCAGCATCAGGATGGCGATGGCGGTGTTCACCCATTTATTCAGACGGGCATGTTTTAAAATCATTCCAAGGATCACTGCCTCTACGATAAACAGCATGGAGGTGGTTGCCACGGCACCGTTGGCTTTTACTGTTGTCACAGCACCGGCAGCATCTGTGGCAAAGCCATTGAAGGTACCGGCTACCACGTCTGCGAAAGCGGCAACGACAAGGATGCAGAACAGCCAGCAGAACAGAAGGAACAGTTTTTTGCCCAACTTGCCAATGTACTCCTCGATAATGTAACCGATGGTACGTCCTTTATTTTTCACCGATGCGTACATGGATGCAAAATCCTGCACAGCACCGAAGAACACGCCGCCCACCAGAACCCACAGCAGTACCGGCAGCCAGCCGAACATGGCAGCCTGGATGGGGCCGTTGATCGGGCCTGCACCGGCAATAGATGCGAACTGATGACCAAATACCACATTGGTGTCTGCCGGTACATAGTCTACACCGTCCTCCATTTCATAAGCGGGCGTTTTTGCGTTGGGGTCAATGCCCCATTTCCGTTCCAGATAACGGCCGTATAACAGATAGGCGCCTCCCAGAACGACGATGGCGATAACCATCATTGTGATTCCATTCATATGTAACTCCTCTTTTCTGATTTCCACACGGGTGGAAAGTATTTTCACAAAAACAATGCTGCTGCGGAAAAATTACCATCTGAAAAATCAAAAAACCCCCGCAGTCCTTGTACAAAGACTGCAGGGGCGAAAGTCATTCTTCCGTGGTACCACTCTGCTTACCGGAACTTCCCGGTCTCTTATCTGCTGTCGCATGCCAACAGCGTCTCCTGTAACGGTGAGAATCCGTCCCCTCCTACTGCCGATCCGAAGATCTGTTTCAGCGGGATGCTCCAGGGTGATGCTGCTGTGGGCTTCATTCCGTCTCGCACCGACCGACGGCTCTCTGTCATGAAAAAATCCACCGCAGTGTATCCCATTCACTGCATTTCTTTTTGTGTTACCTATGTTTTATCACTTTTTTCTCAAAAATGCCAGTGGAAATATATGGAAAAATTTTATACTTTTTTTACTTTTTTTCGTTATTTTTCACAATCTTGTGATCTTCGTCGACATCAAACAGCTCCCGTCTGCCAAGCCGGGCGTCCTGCACGGCCTGTGCCTCTTCTTCGGAAAGTTTATCGAAAAGGCCGCTTCCACTGCGCACGGTCGTCTCCTGGATCACCTCCCGGTACAGCTCCCGCAGCTCTGCCGATGCCGACAGAATCTCTTCTTTCAGCATCCGGGCCGACATGCGCACCGCACCCTGCCCCAGGATGATCACCTGCTCCAGGCCGTCGGAGGTGGCCACCGTCACCCGGGCTTTGCGGCCCATGGCATGTACCGTTTTCTCGATATACTGGTCTGCCGTCTCCGCCTCCTTGGTAAATACCACATAAATGTTGTGATATTTGGAGATGGAGCCCTGGCCGCCCGCCACCCGGTAAGCATCAAACACCAGGATCAGCGTACCGCCCCGGATGCCCTGATAGTTGCTCAGGATTTCCATGAGCCGCCCCCTGGCGCCGTCCAGACTGTCCTTCGCCAGGTCTTTTAACTCGTCCCAGGAGAAAATGATGTTGTAGCCGTCCACCAGCAGGTACTCTTCGGGCTTGTCTGCCGGATTGGCATTTCCCATACCAGCCAGCTTCCCACTGTGCTGTTCACCGTCAGCATCTGTCCCGGTCACTCTCGCCGGGGATGCACTCTGCTCCGCCGCCGTCACCAGCCGCGCCGCTCGCGTCCGTTCCCGTTTGTCTTCGCCGTAGGTGCGCCGGAAGATCTCTTCCAGCTCCTTGTCCTCAGCCCCGAAGCCCCCGGCCATCCGCCCGGCGTTTCCGCCGCCGCTGCGCATGCCCGCAGGCCGTCCGGTACTGCCGGGTTCCGGCCGTTTCTGGCCCGGCAGCCATCCCCAGGGCAGGTGCATATGTTCCGCCACCTCCTGCCAGGGCACATAGTATCCGGCCCCATGGGCACAGAACACCGATCCCGCCGGATGCGCTGCATCCGCCTCGGGATCGTACCCGGAAGCGGCAATGACCTCCTCCGCATTGTGGCACGGCTCATAGCCTTTCAGGCGAAGGGACAGCCTTGCCCGGCCCTTGCCGTAGGCAGCCACTTGGGATGGATACCCCTGCATGGCAGCCACCGGCGCACTGCCGGTGAGGATGGTGTAGTCGTCCTCCGTCTGCGGCTCGTCCAGCTGGCCGTTCATCCGCTGCAGATCCGACATGGCCCGGCCCGTCAGCTCTGCAGGCACCTCCAGCCGGAACACATACACCGGCTCCAGCAGCACGCTCTCGGCCCGCATAAGGCCATGGCGCACCGCCCGGTACGTGGCCTGCCGGAAATCCCCGCCCTCGGTATGCTTCAGATGGGCTTTCCCCGACAGCAGGGTGATCTTCATGTCCGTGATCTGTGATCCGGTGAGCACGCCCCGGTGGGGCACCTCCGCCAGATGGGTAAGAATGAGCCGCTGCCAGTTGAGATCCAGCACATCCTCGCTGCAGGCTGTGGCAAAGGTCAGGCCGCTGCCCGGTTCTCCCGGCTCCAGCAGCAGGTGCACCTCCGCATAATGCCGCAGCGGCTCAAAGTGGCCCACGCCCTCCACCGGGGCCAGGATCGTCTCCCGGTATACAATGCTGCCGTCCGCAAAGGTCACTTCCATATCGAACCGATCCCGAATCAGTCTGCGCAGCACCTCGATCTGGATCTCACCCATGACCCGGGCATGGATCTCGCCGCTTTCTTTTTCCCACACAATGGAAAGAGAGGGATCTTCTTCCGACAGCTGCTTTAATTTCAGAAAGGCCTGGTACACATCCGTCTCCTCCGGCAGACAGATCTGGTAGCTCAAGACCGGTGTCAGTCTGGGCTTTTCCCCCTCCGGCTCGATGCCCAGCCCTTCTCCCGGCACGGTGGACGACAGACCGGTGACCGCACAGATCCGGCCCGCAGCCACCTCCTCCGCCGTCGTATACCGGACACCGGAATAGATGCGCAGCTGGTCAGCCTTCTCCTGCCAGTCCCGGCCCTCCAGCATGGTTTTCACCCGGAGGCTGCCGCCGGTGACCTTCAGATACGTCAGTCTTGTGCCCTGCTCATCCCGGGCGATCTTGAACACCCGGGCACCAAACTCTGCCGGATAGGTTTTCTCTTCTGTATACGCCTCCAGTCCCGCCAGCAGCTCCCGGATGCCCTCCAGTTTCAGCGCTGATCCGAAATAACAGGGAAAAATCTTCCGCTCCCGGATGAGACGGACAATGACCGCATCTTCCACCCGCCCGGTCAGCAAAAAGTCCTCCATCACATCCTCGTCCGTCAGCGCCGCATCCTCATAAAAGAGCTCGTCCCCCTCCGGCCGTCCGAAGTCGATGCAGCCGCCATGGAGCCGGTGCCGCAGCTCCAGCAGCAGGGATCTGGCATCCGTCCCCGGCCGATCCATCTTATTGATGAACAGAAACGTGGGGATCCGGTACTGCTCCAGCAGCTTCCACAGCGTCTCCGTGTGCCCCTGGATGCCGTCCGTGCCGCTGATGACCAGCACCGCATAGTCCAGCACCCGCAGGGTGCGCTCCATCTCCGTGGAAAAATCCGCATGCCCCGGCGTATCCAGCAGCGTCACGTCCATCTCTTCCGTAGAAAATTCTGCCATCTTGGAAAAGATGGTGATGCCCCGCTCCCGCTCCAGCGCGTCCGTATCCAGAAAAGCGTCCCGGTGATCCACCCGTCCCAGTTTGCGGATGCTGCCGCTCTCGTAGAGCAGCGCTTCCGACAGAGTTGTTTTTCCCGCATCCACGTGGGCCAGGATGCCCAGACAGACATGTTTTCTTTTCTTGCTATCTTTCTTATCAACAGGCATAAAAAAGCCCCTTCCATACTCAGCTTTCCGCTGCAAGCTCCCGAATGGCCACTGTCAGTGCTTTGTAATCCGCTTCCACCCGTGCGAACAGCGGCTCCCATCCGGTCTGGTCACCTCCGCGCAGCAGCTCTGTCAGTTCTCTGTCTGTCTCAAACAGTCTGTCAAATCCCAGATTCGCGCAGATTCCCTTCAACGTGTGCGCTGCCCGGAATGCTTCCCGGGTGTTGCCTGCCTTCAGATTCTCCTGCAAAGACTGAAAACTCGGATCATCCAGAAATTTAATGGAAAAGCGCTTCAGCATATCCTCACTTCCCAGCCGTTTCAGCACAGCCTCATAATCGGATCCCACTTTTTCATAGCACTCTTTTACCGTCATTGTCATTCTCCCCCATTATTTCATCTCATCATTCTCATAGCGTATCCTGATCTCTTTACTGATGTCCTTCAGGCATTCCAGCAAAATCGGATTAAAAGCACCGCACTCACCGTTCATGATCATCTCCAGCGCTTTTTCATGGGAAAAAGCAGGCTTGTATACCCGCTTGCTCACCAGAGCATCGTACACATCTGCCAGCGCCACTACCTGGGCGGAAATGGGAATCTCTTCTCCCTTCAGCCCATCCGGATAACCGCCGCCGTCATACCGTTCATGATGCCAGCGGCAGATCTGGTAAGCCACCTTCAGCAGAAGCTCATCCTTGTATGTACTCAGGTCATTCAGCATGGCCGCACCGATCAGCGTGTGGGATTTCATGATCTCAAACTCCTCGGCAGTCAGCTTGTCCGGCTTATTCAGAATCTTCTCATCAATACCGATCTTGCCGATATCATGCAGTGCTGAACCGATGGCAATGACATACTGTTCCGACCAGGACAGCGGATAGGCATCCGTCTTCTGCACAAGCCGTGCAAGCAGCATCTCCGTCAGAATATGAATATGCTGTACATGCAGACCACTTTCCCCATTACGAAACTCTACAATGTGGCTCAGGATGGAAACCATCATCTGGAAGTTCTTCTCTTTCTGGTTGATCTGGTCGGAAACGATAGCAGTCAGCCGCCGCTGTCTTGCATATAGCTTGATGGTGTTAAATACACGCCGGTATACGACCTCCGCGTCAAAGGGACGGCTGATGTAGTCCGATACGCCCATGTCATACGCCCGCCGGATGTGCTGGGCGGAATCCTCACTGGAAATCATGATGACCGGAATATCATCGATCCAGTGACGGGAATTCATCACATTCAGCACGCCGAAACCGTCCATGCCGGGCATGACGATATCCAGCAGCACAAGGGAAATGCCGGTGCCATACTGCTGCAGCGCTTCCAGACATGCCTCGCCGGAAGACGCTTCCATAATAGAAAAATCCTTGCGCAGCATCTCCCCCAGCAATGCCCGGTTGAAATCAGAATCATCCACAATGAGAACGATCTGCTTACACACATCCTCTTCCGCTTTCTCTTCCAGCTCATTGATTTCCGAGATGATACCATCCTTATTTTTCTCCGTCACCACCGCATTTTTCCGGTTTTTCGCCTGATACATGAGCCGGTCCGCCCGCTCCACAGCCTCCTCCACCGGATGGTCTGTCTCGAGGACCCCGCCAATGCTGGCTGCCAGCTGGAGCCTATTGAAATCTCTGACCTTTGTACTGCAGATCTTCTGATGGATCTGCTCCAGTTTCTTATCAAAGTATTCCGCCGACATATCCGGCAAAATCAAAAGGAATTCATCGCCGCCGTAGCGGATCAGGATATCCGACTTGCGGACGCATTCGAGGATCGCCTGGGTAGCCGCACAGAGCGCCATGTCCCCGGCATGATGGCCGTACAGATCATTGTACAGCTTAAAATCATCCAGATCAATGACTGCGATCCCCCCGCGGATCTTCAGCAGCTTGATCTCGTCCTCATAATACCGGCGGTTATAAACACCGGTCAGCGCATCTGTGTACAGGCGCTCATTGTAATTCTCCATAAAGATCTCCAACGTATCCGCGCCACCGGTATACAGCTGTGGATTCTCATCCAGCTCACCGAACATCTCCAGCACATACGGTTCGCCGTCCACCTCCACATATCTTGCAAGCACCTGACAGGTCACTGTGCCCCTCTGCTCCAGGCCGCTCCATCCGGACCGATTCTTCAGCGCCTTATATGCAATCCCGTCTCTGTCCTCTTCTGCTTCCAGCACTGCCCCCTTCAAAACCCGTACCTCTGTGAAAAACTTCTCCAGATTTGCCTTCTCCTGCTGTAATTCCTCCATTGTCATCTTTATCTGTGATTCCATTTGTCTGTATTTCCTTATCTATATCTATTCATCAGCTTTTCAAGTATCCAGCTCTGATTATACTCACATTACAAACCTTTGTCCACGTTTTATCGTGCAGATATTAATGCTTTCTTTCACTATTTTTTCATGGAGTCATGGAGCCCCTCACCGTTCTTCCAGCCAGCGCACCGCGCAGTGCGCCAGGCAGGCAGCCCCGATGGGGCACACCTCCTCATTGAACTGCACCTTTGGATGGTGGGCCGGATAATCGCCCCGCTCGTCCAGGTAACCCGCAGACAGATACATGAACACCGACGGCACCCGCTCCGCGATCACGGCAAAATCCTCGGACGCACTGGCAGACACCCCCGGATACGGCGTCAGTCCCGGGATATCCAGCTCCTTCATATAAGAAACGATTTCCTCCGTCATGGCCTGGTCGCAGATCAGCGGCGGCACCTCCGAGAGCATCTCGATGCTGGCCGTTCCGCCGTACACCGCAGCGGTACGCTCCGCCACCTCCTTCATCCTGCGCACCAGCAGCTCCCGCGCCTGCTTCTCATTGGTGCGGATCGTTCCCTCCAGCACCGCCGTCTGGGGGATGATGTTGGCTGCCGTACCCGCATGAAACTGGCCCACTGTCAGCACACACGCATGGGACGGATCACACTCTCTGGCGATCAGCTCCTGCAGCGCCAGATGCACATGCACCCCGATGTTGATGGGATCGATCCCTGCCTGAGGATAAGCGCCGTGACAGCCTCTCCCTGTGATCGTGATCCGAAAACCGTCCACCGAATACATCATGGTGCCGCCCGCATTGTACATAAACAGCCCCACCGGCATCCGCCCCGGGGACACATGGTAGGCCAGCGCCGCATCCACATGCGGCTCCTCCAGAATGCCGTTTGCGATCATATCCCGGCTGCCCTGGAACGTCTCCTCCGCCGGCTGGAACATGAATTTCACCGTTCCCTTTAACATCCCTTCCTGTTCCTTTAACATCCGCGCCGCCGTCAGCAGCATGGCCGCGTGAAAATCATGGCCGCAGGCGTGGGCGTCCTCCCCTGTGGGGCAGGCGAAAGGCTCCCCGCTCTCCTCCGGCATGGGCAGCGCATCCATATCCGCCCGCAAAAGCAGCACTGGCTGGCCGCCTCCCAGCGTCGCCGTCACCCCGTGGCCGCAGTCCTTCGGTTCCAGCCCGTAAGCCCGTAGCCGCTCCATCACATAAGCCTTCGTCTGAGGCAGCTCCAGGCCGTCCTCCGCGTGGGTGTGCAGATACCGCCGGTCTGCGATGGTCTCTTCCTTTAATTCCTGTGCACGTTTATAAAAATCCATACAAGCAACTCCTTCTGTTATTTGATGATCTCCGCCCGGCTGCCCCCGGTGCGGTCTTTCGTGACAACGATCTGCCGGTCGATGCGCTCTTTCAGCTCCGACACATGAGAAATGATGCCCACCAGCCGGTTGCCCTCGGACAGCCCGGTCAGGGCTTTCATGGCCAGCTCCAGCGCATTTTCACTCAAAGAGCCAAAGCCCTCATCCACGAACAGAGTGTCCAGCCGGATACCGCCTGCAGATGCCTGTACTTCATCGGAAAGCCCCAGTGCCAGCGCCAGAGACGCCAGAAAGGCCTCTCCGCCGGACAGGGTATCGGCGCTGCGCTCGCTGCCGTTGTAATGATCGATGACGTCCAGATCCAGGCCGCTCTGGGATTTTCGATTGCCGGGGAGTTCCCGCCGTTTCAGCTCATACTGTCCATCGGACATGACCATGAGCCTGACGTTGGCCCGGTTCAGGATGCGGTCAAAATAGGTGGTCTGGATGTATGTTTCCAGTGTGATCTTTTCTTTGCCGCTGATGGTGCCGCTGGCGGTCTCATACAGTGCTTTCACCCACTGATAGCGGTGCTCCGCCGCCGTCAGCGCCTGGGACTGCTTGGAAAAATTGTCCCGCACGGACCGATGGTTGTTCTGATACACAGCAAGCTGCCGCTGTTTTTCCGTAAGCTGGCTTCTTTTCTGCTGTGCAGCTTCCTGCTCTGCCTGTAACGCCTCCACGTCACAGACTGGCAGCGCCAGAAGCTGCTCTTCCAGTGTTTTTTTCTGTCCCTGTAACCCTTCGATCTGCTTTTGCACATCCTCCAGTGCCTGTCGGGCAGCCTCATTTTGCTTCTCGACCTCCTGCGCCTTCTGCACCAGCTTCTGTATGTGCTCTTCCACCGTTTTCCGGTCTTCGAAGGGCAGCTGCTCCGTCAGCTGGCGGATCTGTGTCTGCAGTGCATCCCGCCGGGCAGTTTCCCCGGCAAGCGTTTTCTCCAAAGCCTGTAGCTCGTCCGTTGTCTGCTTCTGTTTTTCCAGCTTTTCAGGAATGGTTTTGTCCAGGGACCGGCGGCGCTGCTGCTTTTTCTCCAGTGTTTTCAACTGGTCTGACAGCGTGCGCAGTTGGTCGTCCGCTGTTCGTATCAGATACGTCAAATGTTTCTGCTGTTGAAGAACATCCATCGGCACACCCAACGCCAGAACAATCAACACATTCGGCCTTTCCTGTTTCCGGGGATCTATCGTCTGTAACTCTTCCTCTCCTGCTTTTGCAAACTGCACCCGCAGTGCCTCCACAAGAGCTGCCTCCTGGCTTTCCTGCTGTCCCCGCAGCGCTGCCGCTGCTGCACTTTTCTCGCTGGTCTCCTGGCTTGCCTGATCTGCCGCCTGTTTCGCCAGTTCCACCGCCGCCTGATCCGGCGCCTCTGCCGACGCCTCTGCCAGCACCGGATGATGGAGGGATCCGCACACCGGGCATGGCTGCCCTTCCGTCAGATCCCGGGCCAGAATGCCCGCCTGGGCATCCAGAAACGCCCGGTTCTTGTGGACATACTCTGCCTGCCGCTGCTCTGCCGTTTCCCGGGCTGCCACATACGCCTCCTGCGCCCGGGCCAGTCTGTCCAGCAGTTTCCCGTAATCCGTCAGCTGCCGCTGCAGATTTTGAATGGTTGTTTTTTGAAGGTGCAGCTGTTCTTCCCGGTGCCTGGCCTCTGCCAGAGCCACGGATACATCCCCCAGGCTCCCTGCCTCTGTCTGCATGACAGTCAGTTCTTCTGCCAGTGTGGAAAGCCGGTTCTTCGTATCCGACAATTCTTTTTCTCTGCGTTGTATCGCCTGATTGGTCTGCCGCAGATCTGCCTGTTTCTGTTCCAGCTCTTCATACCGTGGCAGCTGCTGTTCCAGGATCACCTTCTGCCGCTTTGCCTCCTCCGCCTGGGGAAGAAGCGCCTGCGCCTCCTGCGCAGTGGACTGCACGGCCTGCTGCCGTTGTTCTGCCTGTTCGAGGTTCTCCTGCACGGCCTTTTTCTGGCTTTCCCGCTCTGCCCGAGCAGCCGCATCCCGCAGCTTCTGTCCCACCGCGTCCAGCTGCTGCTCTGTCCGGTTCAGGCTTTCCTCCAGCGCCACCGCTGCCTGTTCATCCTGTGCCAATAACTGCTCCAGCAGCGGTAAAATTTCATCCGAAGGAAGCCTCCCTTCTCTGGCCAGTTCCACCCGGGAAGCCAGCGGATCCTCCGCTTCACACCGAAGCCCCGACACATATTGCTGCACACTCTGCTGCAGCGCGGCGCAATGCTCTCTGGATCTGGACGCCTCGTTTTTCAACTGCTGCTGCAGCGTGGCATACCCTTCTGTTTTAAAAATCCCCCGAAAGATTTCCATGCGTTCTTTCGTATTTGCCTGCAATAACCGCCGAAATTCTCCCTGGGCGATCATGGCAATCCTGGAAAACTGCTTTCTTGTCACTCCCAGAATATCCTGCACCCGGGCATCCACATCCTTCAGTCCGGTCATGACACGGCCATCCGGCAATGTAAGCTCGGCTTCCGCCTTTTGGGTTACCAGCTTATCCCCCCGTTTTGCCGGGCGTTCATACTCCGGGCTGCGCCGCACCTTATAAGTTTTCCCTGCATAAACAAACACCAGCTCCACCAGCGTGGGTGTTCCGGCATCTGCATATTTGGAGCGCAGCATATCTGCCGTGCGGCTGTCCCCGCTGGCCTCCCCGAACAGGGCAAAGGTGATGGCATCGAAAATCGTCGTTTTCCCGGCACCGGTATCCCCGGTAACAAGATACAGCCCCCGGGTACCCAGCTGCTCCAAGGAAAGCTCTGTTTTCCCTGCATAGGGGCCGAAGGCAGACATGGTTAATCGAAGTGGTCTCATTGCGCATCCTCCCATATGTTCTCTATCAGTCCCTGCACAAAAGCCGTCTGCTCCCCGGTCATAGGCTGCCGGTTCTGTTTTTCATAAAGTCTGGAAAACAGCTCCATCGGTGACAGCTTTTCCGCATCCCACACTGCCGCGGGCTGAAGGCTTCCCCGGGTACGGGCATTGTCGTAATCCAGCTTCATCAGATTCGGGTAGATCACCCGGAGCTTTCCGATGGCATTAGGCACATCCGTTTCATCCGTCAGGGTAATATGAAAGTAATCATCCCGCGCCATGCCCTCATAAAATGGTCGGGACGTCACTTCCATATAGGTTCCCCTGATCTCCCGCAGATCGTGGCAGGGCCGCAGCGGTACCGTGCGCACATGGATATTCCCCTTTTCTTCCAGTTCCACAATGGAGACGGATTTCTCATGTCCCGCCTCGGAAAAGGAATATTTTAACGGTGATCCGCAGTAGCGTACCGTCTCCCGCCCCACCTTCTGCGGTCGGTGGATATGCCCCAGTGCCACATAATCAAAGCAGTCAAAAACCGCCCCGTCCACATTGTCTGTGCCGCCCACCGACACCTCCTCCGAATCGCTGCGCACTGCCCCCGTGACAAACTGATGGGTCAGCAGCACATTGCGTTTGCTTTCATCCACCGCCATGTGGGCAATGGCCGTCCGCAGAGCGTCCGTGTAGTTTTCAATCTCTTCCTCATCACCGTAAAACCGCCGCACATGGGCCGGTTTTAAAAAAGGGAGCAGGTACAGCCGTACCTCCCCCCAGGCATCCGACAGAATCATCGACGCCACATTTCCGTCATAGACCGGCGAAACGTGAATGCCGCTCTGCCCCATGAGCCGCCCGCCAAAGGCCACCCGCTCCGGGGAATCGTGGTTGCCGCTGATGAGGAATACCTGCTGCCCCCGGCTGGACAGCTGCCAGAGAAAATCATCCAGCAGCTGCACCGCCTCCGCCGACGGCACCGGCTTGTCATACACATCCCCGGCAATCAGCACCCCATCCGGCTGTTCTTCGTCCACCACGTCTATGATCTGTTTCAATATATAGCGCTGGTCATCCAGCATGGAAAACCCGTTCACCCGTTTTCCCAGGTGCAGGTCCGATAAATGCATCAGTTTCATACTTCTCACCTCTGCATATATTTTACCATAAAATCTACAGTTCCATCGCAAGTTTCTTTTCCCGGGCCAATCTGGCAACGATTTCTATCAACTGTTCGCGATCCAGCGGCTTTGCGATATGCTCATCCATGCCTGCTTCGTATGCTTTGATCTTATCTTCCGTAAACGCATTGGCCGTCATGGCGATGATCGGAATGATCTTTGCATCCGGCCTGTCCATTGCACGTATCGCTTTGGAAGCTGTCAGCCCATCCATCACCGGCATCATGATATCCATAAGAACCGCATCGTATTCTCCGATACCGGAGTTTCTGAAAAATTCTACGGCCTTTTCCCCGTTTTCCGCCTTTGTGACTACAGCCCCTTTGTTTTCCAAAATAAACTCTGCGATCTCTATATTCAGTTCATTATCTTCCACCAGAAGGATATGCAGGCCACGGATAGAGGCTTCTGTTTTTTCTTCCTCTTCCACCCTGTCGTTCCTGTCAGTATCTATCTGAAACGGAATCCGGATCACAAAGGTAGTCCCTTCACCTTCTTTACTTTCAAATGTGATGGATCCGCCCATTTTCTCAACGAGTTTTTTTGTGATCGGCATCCCCAGTCCTGTTCCGGCAAATTTTGTCCGACTTCCCGTATTTTCCTGTGAAAACGGTTCAAAAATGCGTTTCTGGAACGCTTCTGCCATCCCGATCCCCGTATCCCGACAGACAAATTCAATGGTTGTCATTCCCGGCTGTTCCGAAGGGATTTCCCTGCTTCTGATATAGATGCGTCCGTTTTCCCTGTTATATTTCACTGCATTTGACAGGATATTCATCAGGATCCGTTTCACATGCCCCGGACTTCCGATCAGATGCCAGTGTGTGACTTCTCTTGCTTCCCGCACGATCTGAATGTTCCGTTCGGCCGCCATCTGTTCGGCCACAACCAATATTTCCTCAGAAATACTGCCCAGATCAAATGGGATTGCTTCCAGCACAATTTCATCCGATTCCAGCTTGCTCATATCCAGGACCTCATTTACCAGTTCCAGCAACAGATGGGATGCCTCTTTGATCTTTGCCCTGCATTCTGCCTGTTTTTCCATATCATTTGCATAATGGTCTGCCACGTCGACCATGCCGCAGATCCCATTGATCGGTGTTCGGATATCATGACTCATCCGCTGGAGGAACTCGGTTTTTGCCTCGTTGGCTGCTTCTGCCCTTTTTGCTGTTTTCAGGAGTTCTTCCTTATATTTTTCATCTTTTTCCCGTTGCTGCTTCTGATGTGCCTGCTCGACCCTGTATCCCCCGAACCGGAACAGACTGAGGATCAGGAGATAAACGGAAATGACACCTGTCAAATGCAGCGGCAGGTTGTGGAATAGCTCTGTGTCCGGAAAATACGCATAGATATAATAATCCCTCTGCTTTAACATAATTCCATAACCGCCGGATCCCTCATTCTTCAGATGAAAAATATGCCGGCTGTCTGTATGCTTCTTTATTTTCTGAACAATCTCATTGTCGGCGGTATTCTGTCCCAACAACCTCTCATCGTTACTGGCAACAACTATCCCCTCATCAGCGACGATGACGGTTCCGTCTTTCTGAATACTGTAGCCCTTCAAAAGGCTCTGTATCGTCAGCGTGTATTTTCTGACAAATTCCGGAGATGTATAATAATAAATTGCAACGATGCCCGGCGCATCTTTTCTGGCACAGGCTGCAAGGTCGATACGTGACCCATCTGCCCGATTAATCCGTTCCGCGTAAGTTCTCTCTTCATATCCCGTGAAATCCATGATGTTATCTCTCCGCAGATAATCTGTGATCTCATCCGTCAGGGACGCATCCGTGCTGTATGCAGTAACAATCCTTCCCTCTGCATCCAGCACGAGAATACCGTCTACCCACAGGGTCTGAAGATTCTCTTTCAGAAACTCCGGGCTCAACTGTCCGCCATTTTCTGTTTCCATATTAATATTTGTGCTCATCTGTCTCGTATTTTCGATCGTACGGAGGAGACTTTTGGATTCCGAAGATTCATTATAACGGATATAGGTTGCGCACTGGACCTTGACATAATTTACCATTTCCACCATTCTTTTTTCTGTTTCTTTTTTCTCCGCACGGAAAAAGTAAAATATGGCAACTGCAACCACACAGACCCCAAGCAGACCACCTGCCAGCCAGAAACGTTTTTCTTTCGTCCTTTGCTTAATATCCAAAATCATCTACCTCCAGATACTTCCCGGGATTATCCAGATATTTCCCAATGATCTTCAGGGATGTGCCGTCCTGCCGCATTTCTTCCAGTGTCTGATCCATCTGTTCACAAATTCCTCTGTCATCATTTTTTGCAAAAGCAACTCCTATCCCGACAAGCATCAGCGGCTCCTCCAGAATACGGAAGCTTGTATCATAATCCTTCATATACTGGACGATGGATTCCTCATGTGCGGCAACTGCATCCACATAACCTTTTCCCAGAAATGTATAGATCAGTTCCCTGTGTCCGAGACTGATCAGATTGCCCAGTTTGGGGATCCGCTCATCCGTCCGGTTCAAAAAAATGCCTTCCGGTTTGGTTGTAGACTGGACGGCAAGATTTTTTCCCGCAAGGTCACTGAGTTTATAAATATCACTGTTCTCATTTACGGCAACCACCTGACGGCTTGCCATGTACGGACCTGCCCAGCGATAATCGTCAAGACGTCCTTCCATGGAAAAGCACCCCATGATACAGTCTATCTCTCCGCTTTCCACCAGTTCTTTTTTCTTCTCCCAGTTGATCCGGACAACATTCACCTCATACCCCATTCTTTTGAAGGCTTCCGTCGCAAGCTCCACATCAATTCCAGTCGGGATACCATCCGCATTGAGATAATTGTATGGCGGATAGTTGTCACTGCCAAGCGTGATCACAGGCCTGTCCGTTTCTGTTTTGCTGTCCTCTGTTTTTCTGCACCCTGTCAGCGTGCCTGCCAATATTCCCACAAGCAGAATGCCTGCGATGATTCTTTTTCCTTTCATTCTGATTCCATCCCTGTCTTTTTATCATATCAATACCGGTATCTGTGCCAAAACAGAGACAACCGCAACTGCAGCCAAAATGGCAGCGATGACCAGCGCCGCAATGATGATTTTTCTTTTCATAAACATACCTTCTTTTTTCTCCCCGTTCTCTTTCGGGATTTCCTGCACAATCTTGGCAATATATTTAAATTTATGGATTTCTGCCTAAGTATATCACAGCATCATCTCACAGACCATATCTTTGTTTTCCGTTTTTTCATTCCCTTTTTTCATGCGTTTTAAAGATTTCTATATCCGCGCTTCCCTCCGGACATGTCTGCCCGGCTTCTGTTTTATCCTAACGCAGTGCTTTCGTGGGGCAGGCCTTCGTGCATTCATAGCAGAGGATACACTCCGTTCCGTTCTTTCGTCTGCGGGACTCCTTACTGACCTCAACATTCATGGGACAAACCTGCAGACATTTCCCGCAGTGGACACATTTGCTCTCATCGCAGTGGACACGCAGAAGTGAAAAATAGCTCATGGGCTTGAGAAATACCGTAACAGGACACAGATATTTGCAGAACGCACGGTTATCCCTGAACACAAAAGCCAGCGCAATGCCCGCGATATAATAAAGTGCGTTCCCCACAAGGAACATCCGGAACATGATCTCCTCCAGATTGGCGACCCTCAGCAAAAACAGCCCGGAAACCAATGCCAGAGATAACGCAAACATCACATACCGCAGCATCCCCAGCTTTTTCACTCGCGGTTTCTGCGGCTGCCTGTAAGGCAGAAAGTCCAGCACCATAGCTGTCCAACAGGCATAGCCGCACCAGCCGCGCCCGAACAGCAACGGGCCAAATATCTTCGCTACTGCATAATGGATGGTTGCCGCCTCAAAAACACCCAGAAACAGATAATACCAGAAGCCCTCGATCTGCATATTTTCACAGGAGATTATCCCCAGATATAACAGCATATAACTTCCCACCGCCAGCTGCACGAAATGTCGGGCATAACTTTTCCCCGCAGTAAAAAGTGCTGTTCCCAGGGCAATGCAGCCGCCGATGTAGCTGAAATTCAACAGATAGAACAGGTTATCCTTAACAAGCCACAGAGTAATCGCTACTGTCTCAAATAACAAAAAAAACAGAATTGACGACATATATTTGCGAAGCATACTATTCTTTCTCATCATTATCTCCGGTCTCCTCGGTTTTGTTCTGAATGCTTTTATCTTTACTCATAAATGCCTCCTCAGGTATATACATCATAAAATATAAATGGGCATTATAAAAGACGCAATCTGCATATTGCAAAATTATTGTAAAATTCTATGCTCTTTTATACCGTCAATCCCATCAGGACTGGCAATTTTCACGCAAAAAATACCGGTGCAGTATGGGCATGACACGCACACTGCACCGGATATTTCATTATCTATCTGATATTCTCTTTATTTTTTCCTTTCTGTCTTTTGCCATGCAGGACAATGCCGGTTACCCCGAAGCCGGAAGCAAGCAGCAGCGTAATCCAAAGCAGCCTCTGACTGCTGTCTCCTGTTTCGGGAGTACTGGTGTCCCCCACAAAGGTAACTTCAATGGTGTGTCCTTCGTTGTCTGGATTCTTTTCGCCATACTCCGCCTTGCATACCTCGCAGACGGCCTTCGCCGTGCAAGTCGCCGTGCCGCCTGTACAATCCCCGGTCTCGGTGTGGCTCGCATCACGCTTGCAGACGCGGGTATGGGTACCGTCACCGTTAGAGACCCAATCGCCATACATGTGCCCGAGCGCAGCGAGTGACACGTCTTTGTATACATCTTCTGCCCAGTCCGCTTCAAAGGAAGCCTGATATTTACCAAGGCCGGTCGTAAGGCAGGTCGGTTCAGTGACGACAGAACAGGATGCCGTGACGGTCTCGGTCTCCACGTGCGTGTCGTCCTTCTTGCAGACGCGCTTCGCAGTGCAGCTGTAGCCATCTTTGATTGACGTCCATGTGTATTCCGTTTTCCCCCAGTCATGGCCGGTGGCGGGAAGGGTAACGTCTTTGGTCTGCATGGGGAAACCAAAGGCAGTGGAGAACGTTGCGGTATACGTACCGGTGCCCTCCTGCAGGCAGGTCGGCTCCGTTGTCACGGCATAGGTCACAGATGCAACATCGCTGACGTCTGTGTTGCAGTTCTTGCACTTGCTGTATGCTACGCACATATAACCGTCCGGAACCACCGTCCACGTATCATCCGGTTCGCTCCAGTCGTGGTCTAACAGGTCACCGGATGCAAAGGTCGCCGCATCTGCTGTGCCCTCGGAACTCACGCCGCAGACGGTACAGGACTTGTAATAGACCGCCTTTTCGGTACAGGTTGCCGCAGACTTCAGATACATCTCCTCCGCGTTTTCCGCCGTGAAGTCGTGGGTGGAAAAGACTGCCAGGATGGTCACATCAGCTGCAGGCATGGTAAACGTGAATCTGCCGCTGGCGGTCTCGTCGCGGACAAATTGGACGCCTGGCTGATCCGCTGTCAGGTTCTCGAAGTGATACCCCGTATCAGGCATGGCGGTCAGGACAATTTCGCTTCCTGCCTCCGCATCTGCGGTTGTAGCGGTCGCCGTGCCGCCGCCCTGCGTCCGCACCGTGACGGTATACCGCCGCGCCATGAGGTACAGCTTCTGGTCGCCGGTATTGTACTCCACCTGGGCGGCCGCATCGTCCGAAGAGAAGAAGCTCTCATTATTCGTATCACAGATACCCGAGAACGCAACCGGATAATTCTTGTTCTGGGTGGTGATGCCGACGGAAGCCCCGGAGGACATGGCACCACTGATATGCAGTGTTTTGCCGGAGGGCAGATAGACGTTGTTTGCCGCACCGGAAACAGTGTTGTTTTTCACAACAGGCGCACCGCTGAGGTTCAGCTTGCCGGAATTGCTGGGGTTGACATAAATTCCGCCACCGCTGTTGCCCGCCGTGTTGGTTTCGATCTCGCCGCCGGAGAGATTGCAAATCGAGCCGGTACGGTAAATATAGATGCCGCCGCCGTTGCCCGAGGCGTTATTTCCGCTGATGACGCCGCCGGTCATATTCAGAATCGACGGTTCCCGATTCAGATAAATCGCTCCGCCATCCACAGACGAGTTCCCGGTGATCTTGCCGCCGGAGAGATTGAAGGTGGAATTTTTACCGTACACATGCACAGCGCCGCCTTCTTTTTTAGCCTGATTATTGCTGATCTCGCCACCGGTCATAGTCGCCGTCACGCCCTCGTAGAGATAGACCGCGCCACCGTACTGACTGGACGTATTGCCTGTGAGCTTTGCGCCGGAGAGGGTGACCGTACCGCCGGCCAGATTGATGACGCCGCCATCACCCTTCGTGGCATTATTGCCGGAGATCGTGCCGCCGGTAAAATTGAACGTGCCGCCAGATGTAGCGTAGACTACGCCACCGTTGTTTGCTTTGTTGCCGGAGATTGTGCCGCCGTACATATTGAACGTGCCGCCGCAGGCGGAGTAGATCACACCGCCGTTGTTCGCCGTGTTGTTGGCGATCGTGCCGCCGTACATATTCACGGTACCGCCTTTTTTGTCCTTATTGTTCAGGAAAACCGCGCCGCCGGAGTTTTTGCCGTTGTTGCCGGAGATCTCGCCGCCGTAGATGTTCAGCACACACTGGCTGTCATCCAGGGCGATGGCTCCGCCGCCGCCCTTGCCGGAAACCTTACCGCCGGTGATCTTGCCGCCGAAAATATCCAGTGTACTCCGGTAGAGATACACGCAGCTGCCGCCCCAGCCTTTGGTCGCACCTTTGATTGTGCCGCCTCCGGCGCAGTCGCAGAGAACCAGGTGTCCGCCGTTCGTGACCTGGATCTTACTGGTGCCGTTGCTGGCAAGGGTATTGCCACTGAGGCAAAGGTAAAGGGTCGTGCCGTCCACCACCAGATTGCTGTTGATGGTGGCATTTTGAGCCAGATACACATACGCGGTCTTATTTGTGTACGAAATAGCGTCTGTGCCGTTCCACGCGGTGAACACCTGAGAGGTGTGCGCGGTATGATCCCCGGTCGCAGTGTCACCACCGCAGATGCAGTGCTCGTGGAGGAACGTCCAGTGGGCGTAGAGCGTATGATTCCCACGAATCGTCACGACAGTGGTCTCTTCCACCTTCTCGCCGCCGTCCTTCCCGGTAAACCAGCCGTCAAAGCGATAGCCGGCCCGCATCGGCGTGGGCAGCTCGCCGTAGGGCGTCTTGTACTGAACAGATATGCTTTCTTCACCCGCGTTCAGCGTACCGTCGTTGGGGTCAAAGGTGACGGTGACCAAGGGAGTAGTCTGGAGCAGATACAGATCATAATAGGTACTTTTTCGCATCTCCAGCTGCCCGTAATCCGGGTTATCGCAGAAGATCCGGTCGAGGTAAGGCTTCGCCCGAGACTCCGAATTTATTTGCAGAGAATTCAAAAGAACAGACGCACCGTTGCCGGTGATGCCGGTAAAGTAGACGCCGAGTTTTGCGTCTGCGTCCGTGTTTATGCGGGCGGTAAATACAATCTGCGTGTCCGGATCGCTGAGATAGAGGTTGTTCTGGGCCGAATTGACCGTGTTGTCATACATATACGGAGCGATCGTGCCGCCTCCTCCATACACGCTCCCCATGTATATTATCTTTGCAGACGCATACGGGAACAGATAGAGGCCGCCGCCCGCTTCGGTGGCGGTATTGCCGGTGATGCGGCAGTTCCGGTAACCGATATAGCAGGCGCGGACATACGCGCCACCGCCCTGTTTGGCCGTGTTGCCGGAGATCGTGCCGCCGTAGAACTCGCAGCGACCGGTATTCTGACTGTAGAGGCGGCTGCAGTAAACGCCGCCGCCCGCTTCGGTGGCTACGTTATTCTGAATCTCGCCGCCGTTAAGATGGAACTTTGCGCCGGAGGAGGCGTAGATACCGCCGCCGTTGACCGCCCGGTTGCCCGAAATGACGCCGCCATTGATGATGACCGTCTCACCGTTTGAACCCGCATAGATACCGCCGCCGTTGGAAGCAGTATTGTTGGTGATCGCGCCGCCATGCATGGTGAAGCTGCTGTTTGACAGATATACGGCGCCGCCATTTCCTGTGGCATTGTTGCCCGTCAGCGTGCCGCCGTACAGATTGATCTCCGCCCACGTGGCATGCACGCTGCCGCCGCTCACGCTGGCGCCGCCGAGCGTGCCCGTACCGGCGCAATCGCACAGATCCAGCTTCGCCACATAGGCTTTCTCCGTTCCCGACACTGTAATCGCCGGTTTCGACGGGTCTGCGCTGGTGAAGCTGTAACCATTCAGGCACAGATGCAGAATCGTCCGCCCACTGACCGTCAGGTTGGCCGTCACATCGCCCGTCAGATAGACATAAGCAACCTTGTACCAGAGCGATCCGGTGGCGCTGATCGGAATCCATTCCCCTTCATAGGCAATCTCGCTCTTGCCGTCCCACGCCTGCCATTTCTCTACGTTCTCGTGGGCATGATCGAGCGTGCCGCCGCAGAGGCAGTGGTCGGCATGCGGCGTGACGGTGATGGAAACCGGCGCAGAGGCCGTCGCCGCATAGTTGTCCGTCTCCGCGGTATAAGCGTAGATTTTATATTCACCTGTCTCCGTGAAAGCAAAGTCCGCACTGATTTCGGTGTCGGTCTCCGGGTTTTGCGTCTCGCCAAGCATCTGATAGTATGTCACGGCTGCCTCTTCCTGCACGCCCTCCACAGAGAGAACCGGCAGGACTTTCTCGCGGATCCCCACAGCGTCCTTGTCCGACTTCAGCGTAAAGCTCTGAGACGCCTTCTGTCCCAGCACAGTCAGTTCCAGGCTGGCGCTCACGTGGTAGCCGTCCACCGTCGCCGTGCAGACGATGGTGTTCTTACCGGCGCTGACATTTTCCAGCGTCAACGTGGATGCTGTGGAAAGCACTGTGTCGGGGTCATTCTTGTAAGTCCAACGATAAGATGCAGTTGTGCTCTCACCGCCGTCCAGGTTGAACGCAGCAGCAATCAGGGTAAAGGTATCGTCCTTGTTCGCCGTCAGGGCATAGCTGCCGTTCCCACCGGTGACCTTATCGCCGGTAATCGTCAATGTCGCCAACGGCACATAGTCCACGGTCACATTCTGGATGCTGCTCTCCGTCGCCCGCTCCGCGTGAAGCCACTGGTGAGCCGCTGTATGATAGCAGCAGGACTTCGTGGCACTCTCCCGGTACAGGAATTCGCCAACACTGCCGTTCGCACTGTTGTTGATGATGTGACCATAGGTACCGCTTCCGCTCTTGAGTACCAGCTTGCCGGTATAGCCGCTCAGATTGTTCACGGTACCGTTGTTGCTGAGGGTGACAACGCAATTTTCCGCGTTCTCAACCCGGATATCGGCGGCCGTTACGTTCTCCCTGACCTGAACCGCACAGGTTTTGTCGAGTGTGATGGTGTCCGCATAATCCGCATTGACCGTCAGCTGTGCGCCATCGGTCAGGATAGCCAGCGCCTCGGCCATGGTGTCGTACCAGGTCGTATCCGCGGCAGCGCCGGGCCGGACGCCCGCGGCAGCTTTCGTACTGCAAACCTTGCAGACGCCCTCGGCATTATACTGATGCGCTGCAAGCGGCGCGCCGGTTGCAATCGTCGTAAGTTCGGATTTTCCCTGCTCATCGCCGAAGTTCCGATCGCAGCGTTCGCAGTGCCAGTATTCCACCGTGCCCTTCTCAATGCAGGTGGGATCCTTTGCGGGGACATTCTTCAAATCATGCCCGAGTGGCGGAAAATAGAGCATAGCCCTGTCTGTTTTAAATTCGTCCGTGCAGGCCTCGTGGATGAAAAAGCTTCCACAGCCCATGCACTCCCAGCAGCGCGTCGAATAGAACCATTCCGTGCAGGCCATGAAAGGGTCATGGTCATGGCGCTCAATCTTGGAAATGCCCTTATCTGCGTTCAGCGTAAAGTCGATGGAAAACTCCTTGTTATTGCCGGCACCATCTGCTGCGTCAAACGTATCCGTGAAGGAACCGTTGAACGGCTTGTGGCAGATCTCTGCATCCACACCCGTGAAGGTGTACTCTCCGGTGTGCAGGAAGCAGTCATTTGCAGAGTACAGCTCACAGTCCGGATCGGTACAGCGAAATTGTATGCTGTATTTGACCGTGATTGTTTTCTCTGCTTTCCATCGGGAGATATCCACGTTCAGATCGGGGATTCTAATGATTTCTCCGGTATGTCCGTCCGCGCAGGAGGCGCTTGACGCGCTGAGCGTGAACGTCGCATCGCCGCCTTGGGCAGTTGCACTCTCTCCCGCCGCGGCTGCCGTCACCGGCAGCAAAGTCAGCACCATGCAGCAAATGAGCAGGATGCTGAAAATTCGTTTTCTCATAATCATTCCTCGCTTTCTTCCGCCTCCAATGTGCGGTTTCCTGAATTCTTTCTGCAGCGGATGCAGATAACAGTCAGCGTCATGCCCACTACAAAAGCCGCGACGCCGACAATCACATACAGTCCCGCGCCACTGCGCAGCAGAACCGCGCCGTAACCCTCAGCCACGGAGGATATGCCCGCCACTTGTGTATTTCCAAGCAGGATACCCATACCGGCCAAAAGGAACATACTGCACGCGGTCAGGCAAAAAAGCACGCGCCGTTCTGTGCGCCGCCGGTATTGTCGCGTCCTGCGGTCTATTTCCCGCATCCGGATTTCCGTCATGCCGGTCATATTCCCTCCCCCTTTCCCCGTTATGGATGTCTTATACACCCTTCTACTTACTAAAAGACATCAAATCAAAAATCCTCTCACTGAAAATCAGAATTTTTTCAAAAAATTAAGCCGTCCCGGACAGGACGGCTCAACACATATCACGCAAACTATTCAAATGAAATTTTCAACCTGGGAAGTATACTTTTTGCCACGAAAAGGAAAAGGATCAGGACGGAAGGAAAGAGATAACCCACCGTTTTCCATCCACCATCCGCTGTGATCAGCAGATTGTAGATTCCATGAAAACCGGTGCATGCGCCTAAAATTCCGGCAGTTCCGGTGATCGCCAGCCAACGGCGGCGGAACACACAGGAGATTCCGAAGCCGGACAAAACCCCGCAGAGAATATGCAGAGCACCTGCGGAAATCCCGCGGATCAGCAGAAAGCTGAAATTAGACGCACCGTTTTCTGTCAAATAACAGACATTTTCAAAGGTAGCAAAGCCTACGGCGATGGCGATAGCTACAGAAGGCAGCTCCTTTGGCTCCGGTTCAAAGATCAGGAAGTAGAACAACAGTGGCAGCAGCTTCATGACTTCTTCGCATACAGGGGTGATCTCAATGGCTGCGATAATGCCATCCACACCGTATTGTTCCATAAAAAAGCTGTTGACATAGGCGCTCAACAGGCAGATTCCCATTCCCACGGTTGCAAACAGGGTAAAATTCCGTGCCCTCCCTTTGGTAAAGAACAGCGAAAGTATCATCGGTATTGCAAGACAGAGAAAAATATTTTCGATATAGGTCATTTGTCCCTCACCTCCCGCAGCATCAGCGGCAGAAGTGCTGCCATAGAAAGCGTCAGTGCAATATCGACGGCAAAATAGAAATTAAAGCGGGTATAATCCCGCGTAAAATCGGAAACCAGATACAAAAGCACCTGCAAAACGACACAGCCTGTCATCAGGACGTCTGTTTTCCGATGCAGACAAACGCTTTGTACACGAATCACCGAAAGAAACACCGTCGCTCCCACTGTAAATGCAAACAGAGCGGAGACAAAATAAGAAGGACCGAAAGCATGGTCGAAAAAAGCCACCAGCGCAATCAATCCTGCGCCGGCTCCGGAAAGCCATGAGAAACGGCGCCCGATTCCCTCTGTACGCAGGATCTGAACGGACAGATAGAAAAGCCAGGCGGCCAGCCACGAGACTTCCGACACGTAGAAAACCTGCGGCCAAATACCGATGATGACCAAATACAGCACATAGTATGTTGTCCCCATGGCAAAACAAACGTAGGCGAGAGAAAGTATCAGAAGGTTGCGGCTCCTGTAGCGCAGAGCCAAAACACCTGCGGATGCGGCGGAGCAAAACAGCAGCACGATCTGAACGAGATTGTCAATCAGTTCAAAGTTTCCCATCTTTGCCGTCCTCCCGGCTTTTGCGCTCATTCCTTCGCCGCAGGCGGTACAGCAGTACCGTCACACAAACACCGAGGAGAAAAGCGAACAGCCCCATAATGATATAGCCCGGTGCAGCGCGGCTGCCAATCATGCTTGCCGTTTCCGAAGGATGGACGCTGTTTCCTCCCACAGTTGTGGCTGTCAGCTCCGGCATCACGATACCAATACCGATAACCAGCAGCAAACAGGCCGCCATGTAGACCGCCTCAAGCATCCGCTGCTTTCTTTTTCGTCTTTCCTGTTTTATTTCCGCCGTCCGTTTTTGAATCAGCCGGGCACGTTCTTCATTCGTCCGCATAGACAAATCCCCCCTGCTCCAAAATTGTCTTCAAGCTCTGTTTGCCGCGATAGACAAGATTTTTGATTTGCTGCTCACTCTTAGATACGACCGTTGCTGCGCTCCGATAGCTCAGATCCTCAAAGTAAATGAGGTATAAAGCCTCCCGATATTCCGGTTTCAGTTTATCCAGTGCTTCATAGAGCTGGCGGTCCCGCTCATTCCGAAGAATCTCCGTGTCAGCCAACACTTTACCTGACGGCTCAAAATCCAGATCTTCTATCCGTGAGAAAAGGATGCGGTGTTTCCGTTTATGCCGCAGGGCGAGATTCCGGGCTGTTTTGTAGAGATAGGCCTTGAAACTGCCGTTTCCCGCAATAGGACGTTCTTTGGCAAATATTTTTGAAAAGGCTTCAATCATCAGATCCTCTGCTTCGTGAATATCCTTGATATAACCATTTATGTAAAGGGTAAGCATATCGCCGTATCTTTCCACCAACAGGTCGGCGGCATTACCCTCTCCGTTCAGATATCTCTGATATATGGATTCATCGGTGATCATACCAATCCCCTCCTGTTCCGTTTCTGCCCGTGTGGATCATTACTCATTTCGACTTGCAATATTCATATTTTAGCATCTGCTTATTCATTTATCAAGTGAACTACTGTCGTCTGCACCACTGGAACCGAGATTCTCCTGAATTTTCTCCATTTCATTTGATAACATTATGTCGCGACTCAAAAACAACACAAAAATAGCGGAGTAAAATCAGGTTTTCAAACCTGCCAGCGCCAGGAATTTTTTATCTGACTGGATACTCTGTGTCAGAAACTGACCGTCCCGAAACAGGGCATAGGTCGTGACCGGCGCAGGTACATTCTGTGCGCTTTCTTTATCCGTGATATGGATGGCCTTGAACGGGATATCATGTTCCTTCGCCACCTCCTGCACCCTTGGCACCCAATAACAGGTGTAGGGACACTGGTCGGTATAATAGAGGACAAAACCAGTTTCTTCAATCACCGGATGTTTTGCACATTCCTTGAAATGCGGCGGTTGTGCACCCGATTCAATGGGAAGATACATGAGATTGATCCCGCAGTCGGATATGTCTGCCACACGGAACCCCTTGTAAGTAAGGAATTTCGGGTCGGCGAGAAATTCCCGCTTCCGGCCCTCTGCACACAGAATGCAAATCCCCTTCTTTCCCTGCGCTTTGGCATCACGGATACATGCCTCCAGCAGATCATTCGAGTATCCGTGTCCCTTCATGGAGCCGGATACCCATAGGCAGTTAATGTAAAGATAACCATCTGCCGCAACAGGCACCCAGGCGTTTTCAGCCGGAATGTATTCGATAAAACATTTGCCGCGTTCTTCGCTGCGATAGAAAACAAGTCCGTCATCAAATCGTTGTCTCAGCCATTCCTTTTTTGCAACACTCTGCTTGCCGGACATGGCACAGCAGATATGTTCCTGGTCAATATTTTCTTTTGTAATCCGAATATAGTTCATCCGCTATTCCTCCAATGCTGTCAATTTTACTTTCCCTTTTCTGTGAATGTGGTTTCTACCGTACTCCGTTGTTTTTTCGTTTTTGTTTTGGTAAGGGCAATTCATCGTACATTGGCTCAAACAGCTTTGTAAGAAACGCTTCCAAATCCGATAACTGTCCTAAAATGAAATGAAGATACTCTTTACTGGATGCCATTATTTCTCCTGTTTAACACAGCTGTCCCGGCAGCTTCTTCTTTTCTTTTACCGGGAAGGTGGCTTCAAACTGTTCAAACCCCTCCGGGCCTTTCTCACATACAAAATACCCATCGGGGTCTTTGTATGTGCCGGAGATGCCGTCCAGAAATCCGGGTTTCAGTTCTTTGATGAGAAAATAGTCCGCCTCCGGATCGTCGGCATAGCGTATGCCCTTGGTTTTGGCCGGAACAAAGCCAGACTTGCCGTAAAAGTCAATATTGCCGGTAATGGCAAGCGCCCCTGCACCCATTTCCCTGGCTTTTTCCATGGAATAGTCGAGCAACTGCTTTCCATAGCCCTGCCGCTTGCATGCAGGTACGATGCCGATGGGGCCAAAGGTCATGATCGGCACCTTTCGTCCATCATCACAGTCGATCTCCGACCGCACATAGATGACCTGCCCGATCAGCTCACCGTTCAGCTCCATCACAAAATCCAGCTCCGGCACAAATGCCGGGTCATCCCGATAACAGTGCAGCACATAGTGCTCCATGCAGCCGGGCCGGTAAACATTCCAGAATGACTCGCGGGTCAGGTTTTCAACAACTTTGTAATCGTCTTTTGTTTCCGGGCGAATGATAATATTCTCTTCTGACATAACTTTTCTTCTTCTCCATCTTTCATGTTGTTCTTTCCTTCTTTCTGTAACCAGCCTCAACCTTGGCAATAAAGTGATCAATATGTGTCGCCAGCAAAGAAGAAACCGATTCTTTTTCCTCTGCACCGTCATAGACACTGTATAAAAGATACATCGGCCCATAGAACTCCAGCGCCAGCTGCATAGCGTCCTCATCAGAATCTGCCAGCTTGCGGAAGATGGCCGCCATGTACTCCAAAGGGCCGCCCGACAGATAATCGTGATGGAGCTGTGCAAGCTTGGGATCACGATACTGCTCCAGCGTCAGCATTTTACGGAAATTAGAAGAAAACGGTTCCTTTGTCCAATGGTCAAACTGGGCAAGACTATATGTGCGAATTTTTTGAATTGGTGTATGCAGATATGCTTCCGCAAAGCCGTCCGGTTCCGTTTCCGGCATTTCATACGCCTCAGCGCGCTCATAGTCCATCTTGTTCATCCGCTCCACGATCTTATCTAAGATTTCCTGTTTGCCGGCATAGTGCTTATATAAGGCGGCCTTCGTAAATCCCAACTGCCCTGCAATATCATTCATAGATGTCCCCAGATAGCCGTTCTGCGCAAACAGTTCCAGCGCGATTCTCAAAATCCGTTCCTTTGTACCCTCTGCCATAACTATCTCCTTCTTGACAAGTAACCATTCGGTAACTCTATTATAGTTACCGAATGGTTACTTGTCAAGAACTAATGAAAAAAATATACCCTTTGTTAAAGAGCTGAAAAATGGGCAGCGGTTTTCTCGCGCAGAGCGTTGTCGTTTGTAATCGTTGCGATTCTGGCATCACACTTTTCGCAATCCAGTCCGTAACAGCCGATCAGCTTATTCATGTGCCCCCCTCCTTACGTCTATCTGCATGGATCGAAGTCAAACTGTAATTTCAATTTGATTGCCTTCGATTGCAGCAATACAGCTTTCATAGTAACCGTCTCCGGTTGTCCTGGGGCCGCTGACCACTTCATATCCGTCAGCTTTCAGTTCAGCGGTCAAAGCATCCACCTTTTCTTTGCTGCCTACGCTGAATGCAATGTGCGCATACCCAGTGCGGGCAAATTCCTTTGGAAAATCGGGCATTTCTGGCTTGTTCATTATTTCAAGCCGTGCCCCATCGTCAAACGACAGAAAATAAGAGCGGAAACCTGTTTTCAAATTATGGTAGCCTTCGTTTGATTTTGCCCCCAGATACTTCACAAAGAAATTGCGGGCTGTTTCCAGATCTTTTACATATAAAGCAATGTGTTCTATTTTCATAACCCACCTCCACAACGTCCGAGCATATACCTTTGTTGTGCTGAATATAGTTTTTCGTGATGTCATTTTGAAGGTCGATCACGACCAATGCGCTACTTTTCATATTCCTGCACGACTTCTTTGTTGGTGATCCGGATGTAGCTCATAGATTGTCAGCCTTTCTCCTTCTTGATAAAAACCACCGTCTGATTAATTGGATTTCCCTTCATAAACTTCTTTATATTATCAGCCAGAATAGAAACCAACCGCTGTCTTGTCTCAAGCCCTTTCCATCCCATATGAGGTGTTAAAAGGACATTATCCATAGTATAAAGAGGACTGTTTTCTTCAGGCGGTTCAGTTTCCTGGACATCAAGTCCGGCTCCTGCAATCGTACCATTTTCCAATGCTTCTATGTGTCTTTACGGAGAATATCGAGGTACTCGGCATAAGAGAAAATCTTTGCTTTTCCGGATTTGTCCGTTTGCCGAAGAATGCCTTTTTCAACAAGGAGCAATACGATTTTAGAGACCGTATTGTAGGAAAGTTCAACAGCGGCCGCTGTTTTCTGAATGTCGATAATCGGATTCGTTTCAATATAGCTAAACACCTTGAGGACATTGGCCTTTTGCCGCTTTGAGATGTCATCAAACAGAGCAGAGTTCTTATTGTGAAGCACCGTAAGTTTGTCAATGGTTTGAATAGCATCGCTGGCAGAATCGGAGAGCGCTTGCAGGAAAAAGATAACCCACTGTTCATAGTCGCCGGTTTTGTGGACCTGCGTCATCCTGTCATAATATTCGACACGGTTCATTTTCAAAAAGTAGGAGATATACAGTGCAGGGCGAGACAGAATTCCTTTTTCCAATAAGAATAATGTGATCAGCAATCGTCCAACGCGACCATTGCCATCCAGAAATGGGTGAATCGTTTCAAACTGATAGTGAAGCAAAGCAGCCTGAATTAATGGATCGAGAGTGTCATCGCTATTCATGTATTTTTCCAAATCAGACATGGCAGTTTGCATATCGTCTGGATTGGGAGGAATATAGCGAGCGTTTCGTATGGTACTGCCCTGACCACCGATCCAGTTTTGAGAATAGCGAAATTCGCCAGGGCTTTTTTCCTTCCCCCGTACTCCTTCCATGAGGACAGCGTGAGTTTCTTTGATGAGTCTATTGCACAGTGGGAGGGTATAGAGACGGTTCAGTGCGAATTCTGTTGCCTTGATGTAATTGACAACATCAGAAACATTCAAATTCGTATTCTCCTCCATTAGTGGATTCAGGATATCGTCCAATGTGCATTGCGTACCTTCGATTTGGGAGGAGAGAAGAGCTTCTTTCCGAACATACATGGACACAAAAAGATCCATATTCGGAATGCGTGAAGAAAGGCCATCTAATGTAGCCAGCTTTTTGTTGGCATCAATAAGTTTAGTGACCAATTCACTACTTAGCTCAATAGGAGGGTTGGGAGGAAGAGGTGACGGACGAAAAGATTGATACGCCATGTCGCCAGACAGATTGCTGACAAGTGTACCAGCTCGATTACTCATAGATGCTCCTTTCTTTCCTGAAATGCAGGGAAATGAAATTACTGTAGAAATTTTACCACAGAAATTTCAGAAAATCAAGATAATCTGAAATTATGGGAATCAAGAAATCTCAATAAAATGCAATTTAATGAAATCTCAGTATTAAAAACCAACGAGCAATTTCAAGTTTACAGCGCAATGTTCTTTTCCGGTGAGCAGCCACTGCTTGCCTTTTCGGAGTCGCACTTCCTTTCGCTCAGCCTTGGCTGCTTTCGCTTCTTCTCAATTTTCGATGTCAGCGGAGCAATTGTGATCGTCGGCGCATAATAATTGTATTTTGCTAATTTCATTCCGCTGCCTCCTTAATTGATCGAAGCAGCCAGGCTTTTCTTCAAGCGCATATACGCTTCATATGCTGGCGTTGTTCCCTCAAGGAAACCGCTCTGGTAGGCATCACTCTTTTTTATATCATTACGTTTCAATATATAGCTCAAATTTTCTGCTGTAATGCCATTACGGTTTCTTACAATACAAATTCCATCATTTCGGTCATATTCATCCAGCAGTTCCGGATAATGCGTAGTGAAAATAAGCGTTCCGCCATTTTTGTTCAGTCGGCTGTCCATAAAGAAGCGCACTAAAGTATTACTGAAAACTCTGGAGCTTGCAGACAAAGTGATTTCCAAAGAGCTTGAGGCAAAACCGGAGAACACAGATTTCAAAGAGCAGAAAGGTGTACCGGAAGAAAGCAGAAAGCAGGCAGATACACCAAAGCCTGCCATACCGCCAAGACCACAGCCATCACCGGAAGCAGTTTCTTACAGGCACTTATGCGAGATTTATCAAAAGCTGCAGGAACAGAATAAAGCAATTTTTGCACTCGAGAAACAGCGAAGTGACCTTGAAATTGAACTGTCCGACAGCAAAGGTATCTTCAAAGCAAAAAGGCGTTCCGAACTTTCAACGGAGATAGCCGGATTGGAGGAACGTATTGCAAGAATGAAAGTTCGCTTATCACATATCGTAAAGGAATACAGGTATCAGAATGTGGAAGCCTTCTACAAAGCATTTCATAAGTCAGGGACAGCTTATGGGGATTATCAGGACAGCCTTAAGAACTGGGAACAGCGGTACGGAAACAAGCCACAGTCCCTGCACGATAGACTGCGGACACTGGAGCAAAAGGTCAGAGAACGACCAATGGAAAGATACGACAATACAAGAACAGACCGAGGGGCAAGATAACCCTCGGTCTGATACATCATTACAATTCTACACTTTCCATTTCTAAAAATTGAGCAACGCTCATACAACGGGGATGCTCCATGTCAAGACTTAGGAAATCCTTATCACCGGTAAGAATTACATCCACATCGGCAATAATTGCTGCATTTAATATAGGCTGATCTTTTGCATCGCGTATCAACTTTTCAGCATGATATGACGCAGGAATCAGCTCATAAGACAATTCGGCAAGTAATACTTCCGCATCCGGTAATTTGTCTGGCTTTTTTCGTCTTAATACTTCTCTCAATTCACTGATATTCTGGTCACAGAAAACAATACTATGATTATCAGTAATATACAGAAGTGCCTTTGCTACTAACGATTTTGGAAAAAGAATTGCTGAGATTAAAATATTGGTATCTACAAGTATTCTCATTCATTTTCCTTTCCATATCGAACTTCATTTACAAGTGCCTGTACATCTTCGTCATTATATACGCCCATAGCCTCTGCAACACCTTGAAATGCGGCTTGTGTTTTGTAGATAGCCTGTGCAGAGGCATTGTTGATGACAATGTCTCCGTTTGGTTTTTGGAAGAATAAAATCTTATCGCCTGGCTTTAATCCTAATATTTTTCTGATTTCAACAGGTACTGTAATTTGTCCGTTGGCAGAAATTTTTGCTAAGTTCATATAATCACCCTTCCTTATTTGCGGTTCAAGAAAAGAATGTTTTCTTGAAATCTCAAGTTTTCTATAATTATTATATGCAATTTCAGAAAAAAAGTAAATGGATTTTTGAGGAAAACAAAAAGGAAAACCCTAGTACATTTCGTCACGTTTTGTGCAACGCTTCAATTCGCGCCGAATGCACAAAAAAGCAGACCCCCTGCGCACACCGCTGTTGCATACGGTATGGCAGGGGGTCTGTTAT
>JAGTTR010000021.1 GCA_018223385.1 Oscillospiraceae bacterium Marseille-Q3528 | reverse complement strand
ATATAGGAATCAGCATTTTCTCTATTTTTTTAATTTGTTTTTGTGCACTATGAATGTATATTTCTTGCTTTTTATTACATATTTTGTCATCATATGTACTTAAATCTTTCACAGCAAAAAAATTAATGTTTTATTCTCCTATTCAAAATGCACAGGAGAAATTTTTCATCCTGTGCATCTTGTTGGAGTATCAAATTATGGCTTTCATATTATATGTATCATCATGCACCATGAGCAGCGATCAGCCCATGAATTTCGGGTATACCGGCGGAACGATTGCCCGTGCCACCATATGTGCCAGACCGATGAAGTCAAATACCGGAATGCCGGTTTCCCGTACCACGGCTCTTGCGAACGGCGGGATATCGCTGCACTCGAATACAAATGCCTTGATATCCGGGTATTTTGCCACCAGCGCTTTGGCTGCAGCCACTACCTCTCCCTCCATCTTCTCCGGGTTGATGGTTTTCTTCTTGCAGGTAACGTGTACATTGTAGAACTCTTCTGTATTTTCCAGGCCGCCGACTGCATAGTTTACGGTTTCATCAATGCCGACTGTCTTCAGGAAATCTCCCTTCAGATGTGCACCACCGGCAGTGAGAATGCCTACGCGGTTGCCGCCCAGCATACGGGACAGCATAGGAACCATGAGCAGCGGAGATAAGAATACCGGGATATTCACAGCCTCAGCCACGCGCTTCTGGTAAATGGCGAAGAAGCCGCATCCGGAGGTGATTGCCTTACAGCCCTTGGCCTCCAGCTCTTTTGCTGCGTCGATGAATATCTGGCAGCGGCTCTCGTCCGGGCCGATCTCATCGCACCACCAGTCAGCCGGCAGTCCCTCCAGCACCTTGTAAAGAACCGGGAAATCATAAGACATGGCATTTCCTACGTTTCCGGGGATGAGGGGTGCCTCCATGTCCAGCATGAGCACGCCTACAGAATATCCATAATACGGTCTTCCGCCTTTATATTCTTTCATTGTTATATCCTCCTGAATTTCAATTTTCATCATTTTTTCAAATGTTATGTTCGAAGTTTAATATCCCAGCAGTGACGGGATGGCTGTGGATACGGCCGGTATAAAGGTTACCAGCATCAGTACCACGAAGATGGCTGCGTAGAACAGAACCAGCGGTTTCATGACTGCTTCCAGTCTGCGCTTGGACACTTTCAGTCCCACGAAAAGGATGTTGCCCACCGGAGGGGTGATACAGCCGATACACAGGTTGAAAGTGATCATAATACCGAACTGCAGAGCGGACATGCCGAAGCTCTGACAAATCGGAAGAAAGATCGGTGTAAAGATCAGCACAGCCGGTGTGATGTCCATGAACGTTCCCACAAACAGCAGGAATACGTTGATGATCAGCAGGATCACGACTTTACTGCTGGAGATAGACAGCAGCACGTTGGAGATGGCTGCCGGAATTCCCGCAAATGCCATTACCCATGCCATGATGTTTGAGGTTCCTACCAGGAACATGATGGTTGCTGTCATTTTTCCACTGTCCAGGAGAATCTGTTTTAATTCTCTTACGGTGATGGTGTGATACACGATCAGGGACAGGAACAGGCTGTACACAACGGCGATGCCGGAAGCCTCTGTTGCGGTGAAAATACCAGAGCAGATCCCGCCTACGATAATCAGAATGAGCAGCAGGCTGGGGATGGCTTTCCAGATGGTAATTAACGCTTCTTTAAAGGAATACTTGGTGGTGGAGTGATATCCATGCTTGTGCATCCAGATACCTGCAACCACCATACATCCTATGCCCCAGAGAATACCCGGGATGTAGCCGCCCATGAAAAGTGCTGCAACGGAGGTACCGCCGCTGGCCAGGGCGTATGTAATCAGTACGTTACTGGGAGGAATCAGAAGTCCTGTGGGCGCTGTCGCCACGTTGACCGCCGTACAGAAGTCCATATCCATGCCTTCTTTTTCCTCGATGGGTCCGATGACGGAGCCCATGGCAGATGCTGCAGCTGCACCGGAACCGGAAACGGCACCAAACAGCATGTTTGCCAAAATGTTTACGTGGACAAGAGAACCGGGAAGCCAGCCGATGACAACCTTTGCAAAGTTGATCAGTCGGACGGCGATTCCGCCTTTATTCATAATATTGCCCGCCAATACAAAGAAAGGAATGGCCAGCAGGGTGAAAATGGAGATTCCCTGGAAAAGCTTCTGGGATGCGGTGGTGATGGCTGCCGCGCTGTCAAGCAGCTGGACGATGGCCACCATGGAGGATGCCGCCAGTGCCACGGCAATAGGCATTCCGGAAACCAGAATCACAACGAGAACAATGAAAATCGTTAATCCTGCAACTGCTGTTGTACTCATGCCGCACCTCCTTTTTTGTTATTCACGATTGCTGCAACAGAATCGATAATATTCAGTACATTATAGATAAGAATGAACACACCGCTCACCGGGAGGATCGTATACACATTGCTCATCCGGATACCCAGTGTGGGAGAAACCTGTCCTTTACCGATATTGAACACGCTCATACCGCCTTTTACCATCAGGACATACACCAGAACCATAATGACTATTTCAGAAATGATGCATAAAATCTGCTTCGGGATTCCCTCAAGCTTATCAGAGAAAAGAGTCAGCATCATATGATCTCTCTCTCCAAACACAACTGCCGTTCCGATCAGCGACATCCAGACGAAGGAATAGGTCAGTGTATCCTCGGACCATGTAACCGGGTGCACAAACACATACCGCATCACTACCTGATAGGTAACAAGTACTGTCATAAATGCCATCAGAAATATGACAACTGCAGACAATATTTTGTTTAAAATCTTTCTTATCATATTTACTGTATTCAAAATTCTGCTCCTTTCCTTGGCATTCCGGCATTGCTGCCGGAATGCGTAAGGCTATTACTTATTGACTACTGAGCCAGAGCTTTGATCTGCTCATATTTTGCTGCAAGTCCCTCGTCCTCAGCAATGATCTCCTCTGTGAAAGGAACCAGGATTGCCTGGAACGGAGCCTTGTCTACATGCTCGAAGGTAACGCCCATGTCCTCAGCCTCTTTGATTACCTCTGCCTCGGACTCATCCCAGAACTCTCTCTCCTTCTGGGACATCATCTTGAATGCCTCTTCGAATACCGGCTTGTCCTCTTCGCTGATGGAGTTCATCAGGTCTGTGCTTGCTACCACCATATCCGGGATGATCTGGTGCTCATCGTTTGCATAGTATTTTGCAACCTCGCCGTGCTTGTGGCTGACCAGTGCGATCTGCGGGCTCTCTGCTACGTCGATGACGCCCTGCTGCAGTCCTGTGTAAACCTCACTGTATGCCATTACCACGCCTGCGCCGCCAAGAGCCTCAGCCATCTTTACGTTGGTCTCACTGGACATGACACGGATCTTTTTGCCCTTCAGGTCATCAGGAGAATTGATGGGGTTCTTGGAGTAGAAGCTTCTTGTTCCGGCATAGAACCAGGACACACCTACGATACCGGAATCAGTTGTGCTGTTGTAGAAGGGAGCCATGAACTCTTCGTTGTCCATTACGGTCTTCATGTGATCAGCACTCTCAAATACGTAAGGCAGGCCGAAAATTCTGTACTCGGGATTGAATGCCTCCAGGTCGCTGGCTGCGCCAACTACCATATCCAGGGAGCCGGACTTCATTGCTTCCAGAGCTGCCTGTGTACCACCCATGATTGCGTTGGGGTAAATCTCTACCTGATATTTGTCACCGAGGTTCTCCTCGATGTATTTTTCGAACTCCAGCAGTCCCAGGTGCTCCGGATGGGTCTCCGGCTGTCCGTGAGAAATACGGATGGTCTTTACCTCGCCGCTTGCTGCGCTGTCGGATGCTGCTTCTGTAGAAGCGCTGTCACTGCTGTCGGTTGTTGTTGCTGCGGAATCACTGTTTCCACCACATGCTGCAAGGCTCATTACCATGCCGGTTGCCAGAAGCATTGAAAGTACCTTTTTCCCAAATTTCATTGCATTACCTCCCAAAAAGTTGTTCTCTTTTTCCTCTTAATACTTTTTTGTTTGTCTTTGTTTTTGATTCGTTTTTGGTGTAAACGTTTGCGCAATCGTTTTCACGAGAATACTGTACAATATCTCAATAAAATTATCAACATTTTTCTTTTTCTCATTGAGCAAATCGTCGGTTTTTATATTTTTATTGATATTCTTTTGTGCATTTTATATATTCTATTTTTGCTTTTGATTGCATTTATTGACATCACCTGTTGTCTTCTTATGTGCGCAATAATTGTAATCCTCATTTTTGATGCTTTTTGAACAAAAAAAGAGCCGCCGTGTCAGCTTATTTTCCGCCTTCACAACAGCTCTTTCTCATTTGGGATTCTTTCTCTGCTTCTGTTTTCTCCGGTTATGCCTCATCAATGGCATGACCGATGTCATTTCTCATATACTTGTTTTCGAAATCGATCCAGCCGGTGGCCTCATAGGCGTTGGCTCTTGCCTCCTGCAACGTCTTGCCTGTGGCAGTGACGCCCAGCACCCGGCCGCCATTGGTGACGATCTTGCCGTCCTGGAACTTGGTTCCCGCGTGGAATACGAAGAAACCATCCTTATCCTGGATCTTCTCCAGACCGTGGATCTCGAAGCCCTTCTGGTAAGATACCGGGTATCCGTCGGATGCCAGCACCACGCAGACGGCTGCGTTGTCCTCGAACTCCAGCTCGATCTGATCCAGGGTGCCGTCCACACAGGCCTCCATGACCTCGATCATGTCGTTCTTCATCCGGGGCAGCACCACCTGTGCCTCGGGATCGCCGAATCTGGCATTGTATTCCAGCACCCTGGGGCCTTCCGGTGTCAGCATCAGGCCAAAGAAAATGATGCCCTGGAACGGCCTGCCCTCTGCTGCCATGGCGTCCACGGTGGGCTGGTAAATGTACTGGCGGCAGAAATGATCCACTGCGTCTGTATAGAAGGGACTGGGAGAAAAGGTTCCCATACCGCCGGTATTCAGTCCCCGGTCACCGTCCTGGGCCCGCTTGTGATCCTGGGCGGAGGTCATGGTGCGGATGGTCTTGCCATCCACAAAGGACAACACAGATACCTCCCGGCCGGTCATGAACTCTTCGATGACCATCCGGTTGCCGGCACTGCCGAACTTCTTATCCTGCATGATCTCCTTCACGCCTGCCTCTGCCTCTTCTTTTGTATTACAGATGAGCACGCCTTTACCCAGTGCCAGGCCGTCAGCCTTTAACACGATGGGATATTTGGCGGTCTGTAAATAAGCGAGCGCTTTCTCCGGATCATCAAAATTCTCATAGGCAGCCGTGGGGATGTGGTATTTTTTCATCAGATCCTTGGAAAAAGCCTTGGAGCCCTCCAGGATGGCCGCATTTTTTCTGGGGCCGAATACCCGCAAGCCCTGGGCCTCAAACACATCCACGATGCCGCCCACCAGCGGGTCGTCCATGCCCACGATGGTCAGATCAATGCTCTTCTCTTTGGCAAACGCAGCCAGGCGGTCGAATTCCATGGCCGGAATGTCCACGCACTCTGCGTAACGCGCGATACCGGCATTGCCGGGCGCACAGTAAATCTTATCTGCTTTCGGACTCTGGGCAGCCTTCCATGCCAGGGCATTCTCCCGGCCGCCGCTTCCTACGATCAATATATTCATTTCTTACATTCTCCTCTTACAGTCTCCAGACGTTCCATTTCTTCTGCATATCCTTCCCTCGATCCGTCGAAGCATCCGCTTCTTCCGAATGCCCTTCCCGCAATCTCAGTCACACAGCTTCTGCTTACTCTAAAACGACAGTCTTGGCCCCCGCTACCCGCACCCGGTCATGGGCGATAAGATCGATGGCCCGGGGCAGCAGCTTCCACTTCGCCTCTTCCATGACTCTGCGCTGCAGGCTCTGGGGGATGTCATCCTGACGCACTTCCACGGCCTTCTGCAGCAGGATCGGGCCGGTGTCTCGTTCTTTCACGCCTGGTTCCTGCCTACTCTAAAATGACGGTCTTCGCACCTTCCACCCGCACCCGGTCATGGGCGATGAGGTCAATGGCCCGGGGCAGCAGCTTCCACTCCGCCTCCTCCATGACTCTGCGCTGCAGGCTCTGGGGGGTGTCATCCTGACGCACTTCCACAGCCTTCTGCAGCAGAATCGGGCCTGTGTCCGTGCCCTCGTCCACGAAATGGACGGTGGCGCCGGTGACCTTCACCCCTCTTGCCAGCACGCCCTCATGTACCTTCAGGCCATAATAGCCGGTGCCGCAGAAGGACGGAATAAGGGACGGATGGATGTTGATGATGCGGTTGCGATACGCCCGGATCATCTGCTCCGGGATCACCACAAGGAAGCCTGCCAGCACGATGAGATCCGCCCCGGAAGCCTGTACCGCCTCCAGCAGCGCCTCGTTAAACAGCGCCCGGCTCTCATAGTTTTTCGGAGAAATACAGCTGGCTGCAATTCCGGCTGCATTTGCCCGTTCCAGTGCATAAGCGCCTGCATTATTGCTGATGACCGTCACGATCTGGGTGTCGGTGATGGTGCCGTCTGCAATGGCATCGATGATGGCCTGCAGATTCGTGCCGCCGCCGGACACAAGCACTGCTATTTTCAGCATACGGTTACTCCCTTTTCTCCGGCCTCGGTGTAGCCCACGATATACGGGGTCTCTCCGGCTGCGCGGATGGCTTCCATGGTCTTCTCTGCATCGGCAGGATCCACGCCGATGACCATACCAAGTCCCATGTTAAACGTATTGTACATCACTTTTTCTTCGATCTCGCCGTCCTCTGCCAGCATGCCAAAAATCGGCGGGATCGGGTAGCTGTCCTTCTTCACCACCGCACGGATGCCGTCGGGCAGCATTCTCGGGATATTCTCATAGAAACCGCCGCCGGTGATATGGCTGCAGGCTTTCACGGTCACACCTGCCTCTTTGATGGATTTCAGTGCTTTCACATAAATCTTGGTAGGTGCGATGAGCGCCTCGCCCAGGGTGCAGCCCAGCTTGTCGTAGTAGGTATCCAGTGCTTCTTTGCTCATGCTGAACACCTTGCGGACAAGGGAAAATCCATTGCTGTGTACACCGGAGGAAGCAATGCCGATGAGGGTATCGCCAGCTTTCAGGTCTTTGCCGGTGATGAGATCCTTCTCATCCACGATGCCCACAGCAAAACCGGCCAGGTCGTACTCGTCCACCGGATAGAAGCCGGGCATCTCTGCGGTCTCACCGCCGATGAGGGCAGCGCCGGACTGTTTGCAGCCCTCTGCCACACCGCTGACGATGGTTGCGATCTTCTCCGGATCATTTTTGCCGCAGGCAATATAGTCCAGGAAAAACAGGGGTTCTCCGCCTGCACAGGCAATATCGTTGACGCACATTGCCACACAGTCGATTCCCACGGTATCATGACGATCCAGCAGGAAAGCCAGTTTCAGCTTGGTTCCCACACCGTCCGTGCCGGATACCAGCGTCGGTTTCTCCATGTCTTTGAATTTTTCCATGGAAAATGCACCGGAAAATCCGCCAAGGTTTGTCAGCACCTCGGGACGCATCGTTCCCTGTACATGCTTTTTCATCAGTTCTACAGACCGGTATCCGGCCTCGATATCCACACCTGCATTCTTGTAATCCATTGTTTCTCCTCCATATGTTTTTATGCACCGGAAACGGCTGCATTATTTTTCTTTCATGTACTCTTTGTAACCGATCTCTTTCAGGCGGGCATCCTTGGCCTCCACCTGGGATTTCATTTTCTCAGAATAAGCTTTCAGGCGGCCCAGCAGTGCCTCGTCCGAGGTGGCCAGGATCTTTGCCGCAAGAAGACCCGCATTGGCACCTCCATTGATAGCCACGGTTGCCACCGGAATGCCGGAGGGCATCTGTACGATGGAGTACAGGGAATCTCTTCCGCCAAGGGATGTGGTATGCATCGGGATACCGATGACCGGCATCGGGAAGATTGCCGCGCACATACCCGGAAGATGGGCTGCCATTCCCGCACCTGCGATGATCACCTTGAAGCCTTTTTCCTCTGCGGTTTTCGCATACTCAAAAAATACATCCGGCTCCCGGTGTGCGGAAATAATTGTCATCTCGTAGTCGATTCCCAGCTCCTCCAGAATGTCGGCAGCCTTTGCCATGATCGGCATATCGGAATCACTGCCCATTACAATACCTACTTTTGCCATTGCGATTCTCCTTTTCTCTTGTGGTTTGTGATTGATTATTTCTCCAGTGCCCGGTTCAGCTCCTCCGTCCCCGGAAGAACGAACTTTCCATTGCTGATGATCACGATCTTCGATCCGTCCGCACGAACGCCGTACAGCTCGCCCAGCTCCTCGTAGGGAATGGTGATGTCTGTGTGGCAGTTGAAATACGCCTTGCCCGGATCTTCTTTTCTGCAGGCGGAAATCTCGTTCTCTCTGGCGACGATCTCCTTCCCGTCAGGATTATACACCTTCACATCCTCTTCCCAGTTGTAGCACGTATCGCCCACGGCGAAATGGGGGCCCGTCTTCTCCGCGATGAGAATGGGCATCTTGGCACCGATCTGATAGGTTTTCATCATCCGGTACGCCGTGGTGTTGGTGCCGATGGCAAACTCGCCCAGCGGCAGGGTATCGTGGTGGAAGAGCACGTTGTCCTGGATATATTTCCGGTTGTCCTCTTCTTTTTCAAAATTGCTGCACGTATAGTCGGTGACCCGGCCATCGGTAAAATGCAGCTCCAGATTTTCATAATTCAGTTCGTTTAAATATACCTGGCTCACATGAAGGATGCCTTCTGTGCCCGCCAGCACCGGTGATGTAAAAATCTCCCCCACCGGGATGTTCACATCTGCCACGCAGTTTTCAAAAATGGCCTCTCTGGACGGGTCGCGCAGCGGATAGAGGGACACCCGGATGTCTGTCCGGTTGCCGTTCGTTCCCAGCACCCGCATATAGACCGCCTCGTTGAGGGCATCGATCATCGTCTGCTGGATCCGCTCATACTGCCGGTAATCCAGGGTGTTGACCTTCACCGTCTCCCGGAAAATCTCCGCATAATCCGGGCCGATCTCCGGCACCGGGTAGGCGATGATCGTAAAGCTGCGCTCCTCTCCGGGAATGTATGTGTTGGTCAGCCTGCCCGCCTCACTGGCAAGCTGCACGGAAAGCTTCTGCTGCTTTTCGCTCAGGGCAAAGGCCTCCGGCCGGTTCTCCGGCACAAAAGGCTGCTCGCCGAACACCTCCATGACCGCCGGGCCCGCGTGCCCCTTGGCCAGCTCCTTATATTTCTCATAGCTCACCTTCAGGACGCCCAGCTTGCGCTCCACGAAGGGTTTATCCAGATAAATGGCACAGTCATCCTTGTGGTCGTACTCGTACTGCTTGTTGGCCGCGCCGCCGAAATAGCCGATCTTCATCTGCTGCTTTTTGTTGATGCTGTTCACCGCCGCCCGGTAAAGCACCGGCTCCAGCCCCATGGCCCGGAAATTGGCGATGGCCTGCTTCACGATCCGCTCAAAACCCAGGGTATACCGGATGTTCACCGTCTTCTTGATGGACAGATCCTTGCCTGCCCGGACAAAGCCGATGCGGTACCCTTCCGTATAGGTGGAAGCCATGGCGTCGATCTCTTCCTGGGGCAGCGTGTTCAGGAAACGGGCCGTCTCCAGCTCGTTTTCCGTGATATACTCGCCGAAACGGTACAGATACCGCAGGTCGGAAAGATCTGCCTTCTCGATGATATCCACCGCAAAGGACAGGGCCGGGTCTACCTGCTCTCTCGTGCGCCACTCCACCGTCACGTCGCTGTAATCGCTGACAAACCAGTACAGTGTCTCCTTTAATTCTTTTCCGGTGGGCAGCACCGGCTGCTCAAAGCAGTTGTACACTTCGATAAACAGTTCGTCTAAAATGGTCAGATCCGTGAGCCGGTACTCGTAGGCGTAGACGATCTCGCCCCGCAGCTCCGTGTACAGAAAGCTCAGCAGGGGGCCATATTCCTCGCCAAGCGTCTGCACCGCATACACCGAGTTGGCATAGCTGTTCCCATAATTTTCCGGCAAAATATCCGCATACAGCGCCCGGTTATACGCCTGCAGCTCCTCCAGTGTCATGCCGTCAAAACGATGTTTGTCATTGTCCTGCAGCAGCTTTTGCATCTGTACGAGAAACGCCGACGTCCGCTGAAAATATGTCCGGTACGGCTCCACAACATCACATTCCTGCTCCCCGGCGATCTGCCGGATCCGCTCTGCCGCCAGAACGTACCGCTCTCTTACCGCTTCATTTTCTTCCTGCAACAAATTCCGATAATCCAATTCCAGGTTTCCTTCCTCTATTTTTCCTATTTCTGTCAACACGCCCTGATCCCGGTCACACCGGTCCAGGACATTTGTTCCTGCGTTTCCAGTCCGTTTTTAGATCCCGATCAAATACATGCTGCCCCACAATAGCATGATGGCAAAGTTCAGCAGCACGCCGATCCGGGACAGCACATAATGCCGGTCTTCCTCCTGGAAGCTCATGATCCCGATGATAAAACCGGCCAGGGCAATAAGCAGCCCCATAAACCCGGCAGCCCCCAGAACGAGGGATCCTTCTCCCTTCATCCGGTAAGCACCGTAGATACAGGCCCCAAAAGCCACCGCCGACACCGCGCCCAGGATGATGGACAGAATGCCGCCTCTCGCATTGGTTTTATTGTCAAATCTGTAGTTGGCGTTGCCGACATAGATCTGCTTCTCTTTCGGATCTCGATTCAAAATAATCGGTCTGTCATCCATCGATTTTTCTCCTTATTCTGTTGCTGATAAAAAACAGCCCGTATCCCAGCATGCCGCCGCACGTATTTAAGATGATATCATCAATGTCGCAGCTTCCCACCCGGAGCATCAGCTGGGTCAGTTCAATGAACAGGCTGAACTCTGCCGTCAGCAGTGTGATCAGCCAGAACTTTCTCTTATTCTTGTATATCAACGGCAGGATGTAGCCAAATGGCACAAATCCGATAATATTGCCGATTAGATTCTCTATCACGACGGATGTCCCTAAGACATCCCGGTACACAATAAATCTCCTGATTTCCCGGAACGGCACCAGATTGAACAGGTACTGCCGGTCTGCCAGTGTCCGGTCGTATTTTTCAAAAAAGAACATCAGATAAACGACCGCCAGCATATACAGCAAAAACAGGATCTTCCCTATCTTTCGAATTTTGTTTGCTGTTCTGATCTCCAATATGATTCTTCCTTTTAAATCCAAGGAAGTCGGACCGACCCTTAAAAGGTCAGATCCGACTTGTTTTTCAGCAGACGCCCGCCCTGCACGAGCAGAAGCACACCTGCTGTGATTCCTGTAACAAGAACTACAATTCCAAGCACAAGATTGGCAGCCCCGGTCTGGGCCATGGTCTTATATGCTTTTTCACTCATGTGAGCACTCCTCCTTATTGCAGACAGACGAGATTATTTTACACCATACTGTTCATAGTATGCATCAATGGCAGCTTTCAGCGTGTCATCAATGAGCACTCTGCCCTGGCACGGCCGGTTGTACAGATGCTCTACCACGTCAGCCATGGTCACGATGGCATTGGTGGGGAAGCCGTACAGGTCATGTACCTCTTCCAGCGCACACTTCTGTCCGCCCTTGCCGACCTCCATCCGGTCCAGGGATACCATCAGGCCCACGATCTCCACGTTGGCTGCGCCTCTTACCTTGGGCACGGTCTCCTCCATGGATTTGCCGGAGGTGGTCACATCCTCGATCATCACCACGCGGTCGCCGTCCTTCAGAGCGCTTCCCAGGAAATTTCCCTTATCTGCGCCGTGATCCTTCTCTTCCTTCCGGTCAGAGCAGTAACGGATCTCCTTGCCGTACAGATCACTGAAAGCGATGGCTGTCACAACGCCCAGCGGAATGCCCTTGTATGCGGGTCCGAACAGCACGTCAAAATCATCGCCGTATTTATCGTGAATGGCCTTTGCGTAATACTGGCCCAGTCTCTTTAACTGGGAACCGGTCACATAGGCACCTGCGTTCATGAAAAACGGAGACTTTCTTCCACTCTTTAACGTGAACTCACCGAATTTGAGCACGTCAGACTCCACCATGAACTCAATAAACTCCTGCTTATAGCTTTCCATTGTTTCTCTTCCTCCTTTTATCAAAACGGATGTCTACTGCACTGCACCGATCAGCTCGTGGATATCCGCTACCCCCTGTGCTTTCATATAGGCCTCAATGCCATCGATGATCTTCACCGTAGCCTGCGGGTCTGCGAAATTGGCCGTTCCCACAGACACCGCTGTGGCACCTGCCAGAATGAATTCCAGGGCATCCTCCGCCGTGGAAATGCCGCCCATACCGATGACAGGCACCTTGACTGCCTGGGCCACCTGGTACACCATCCGCAGTGCCACCGGCTTCACTGCCGGGCCGGACATACCGCCGGTCTTGTTGGCCAGCACGAATTTCCGCCGGTTCACATCGATCTTCATGCCGGTGATGGTGTTGATCAGGGAAATCACATCCGCGCCGCCGGCCTCTGCCGCCCGCGCCATCTCTGCGATATCTGTCACGTTGGGGCTCAGCTTCATGATGATGGGCTGTTTTGCCCGCTCCTTCACCGCTTTTGTGATGGCCTCCACCGCCTTCGGATCCTGGCCGAAGGCAATGCCGCCGTGCTTCACGTTAGGGCAGGAAATGTTGATCTCCAGCATATCCACCGGCTGCTCTGCCAGACGGTCCACCACCTCGCAGTAGTCCTCCGTCGTGCGGCCGCACACATTGACAATGATCTTTGTATCATATTTTTGTAAAAACGGGATATCCCGCTCACAGAATACATCGATACCCGGGTTCTGCAGACCGATGGCATTGAGCATGCCGCCATACACCTCTGCCACCCGCGGGGTCGGATTGCCCGGCCAGGGCACGTTTGCCACGCCCTTGGTCACCACAGCGCCCAGACGGCTTAAGTCAACAAACTCCGCATATTCCATACCGGAGCCGAAGGTGCCTGAACAGGTCATCACCGGATTCTTCAGTTCCACACCGGCCAGATTTACTTTCGTGTTCATCACAGCTCCACCTCCTCTGCCCGGAATACCGGGCCGTCCTTACAGATGCGCTTGTTGTGCACATGGGAGTGTCCGTCCACTTCTGTAGACTGACAGACACAGGCCAGACAGGCGCCGACACCGCAGGCCATCCGCTCTTCCATGGAAATCCAGCACTCGATGCCGTTCTCCTGGGCATACGCTTTCAGGGCACGCAGCATGGGGGTGGGGCCGCAGGCGCAGATCACGTCTGCCTGCAGCTGGTTGGCGCGGATCGCATCAATGACCGTTCCCTTCACACCGCTGCTGCCATCCTCTGTTGCCGTATATACCTTTGCATACTGGGCAAAATCGTCCAGCAGGAATGTCTCATCCTTATAACCGGCCACCACAGCCTTCTCCCCCGGCCACTGCTTTGCCAGCTCCAGCATGGGCGGAATACCGATGCCGCCGCCGATGAGCAGTGCGGACTTCTCCTGTAGGGAAAAGCCATTGCCCAGCGGGCCCATGATGTCCACGCTGTCTCCCGGCACCAGATGGGAGAACTCTTCCGTGCCTTCGCCCACCACCCGGTAAACAAGGCGGATCATGCCGGAATTCTTATTGATCTCACAGATGCTGATGGGTCTGGGCAGGATCCGGCTGGCGTTGTTGCTGTATACAGACACAAACTGTCCCGGCACAGCCGCTGCTGCGATCTGGGCAGTCTGCAGCCAGATGCTGTACACGCCTGCGGCGATACAGCTCTGGTACACTACGGTTACCCGTTCTTTATATTTCTCTGACATTGTCATGTCTCCTTCGTTGTCTATGGAAATTAATGGCCAAGCGCCTGATTAATATCTGCAATCATGTCCAGTACGGCCTGTCTCGATGCGTCACCGAAATTCTCCGGTCCGAACTTGGCGTACTGATCCTGCCGGTATGCCGCGATAATGCCGCGGGAAGAATTGACGATGGCACCCAGTCCATCCTCATTAAAGAAGTTTACAAGATCCTTGCCCTTGCCGCCCTGTGCACCGTAACCCGGCACAAGGATATAGGACTTCGGCATAATTTTCCGTAAGATCTTACCCATCTCGGGATAAGTAGCGCCGACTACGGCCCCCACATAGCTGTAGCCCTCCTGGCCCATGTGATCCTGACCCCATTTGTCTACCATCTCGCCGACCCACTCATACAGCGGCTTGCCGTCGATGAGCCGATCCTGAAATTCTCCGCTGGACGGATTGGAGGTCTTTACAAGAATAAAGATGCCCTTGTTCTCTTCCTTGCATACGTCCACAAAAGGCTTGATGCCATCGGTTCCCAGATACGGGTTCACCGTTGCAAAATCCTCATCAAAGCCCGCATATTTCTTGCTGCCCACTTCTACGCGGCCCAGATGTCCCACCGCATAGGCTGCGGATGTGGAACCGATATCTCCGCGCTTGGCATCGCCGATGACGATCAGATCCTTTGCCTTCGCATAGTCGATCGTCCGCTTGAACGCCTTGAGGCCCTCAATGCCGAACTGCTCATACATGGCGATCTGCGGCTTCACCGCCGGAATCAGATCGTAGGTCTTGTCAATGATTTCCCGGTTGAACTGCCAGATTGCCTCAGCTGCCCCCTCCAGCGTCTCGCCGAACTCCTCGTAAGCCTCCCGCTTGATATGGTGCGGAATGTAGCTCAGCATCGGATCCAGACCAACCACAATCGGTGCATTTGTCTGGCGAATCTTTCGTATCATCTTGTCAACCATTCGTATATCCTCCTCCTGGCCGGGGATCTCCCCGACGCTTCTCCTGTATCAGTGCTTCTTTTTCCAAAACATTTTTACTATCATAGCATTTTTTACATGGAATGTAAACATGCGGCAGCCTAAAGAAGATGGTAAATTTCCATGGGCACATACGCCTTCACATGAATGCCGTCTTCCTCATATGCTTCCGACAGAAGTTCCCCTTTTCCCCGGATCAGATTCACCAGCCCGGCGTTCGCGTAAGAAAGGATCCGCTCCACATATACTTTGTTTTCCCGCAGAAGCTCTCCCAGCAGTTCCTTCAGTTCGTCCAGCCCCTGGCCCGTCCTGGCCGAAATGGGCAGTGTCCGGTCTGCCTTGAAATCCCGCAGAATGCCGTTCTCCGTCCGGGCATCCTGTTTGTTAAACAGGGTGATGATCTTCTTGTCCTTCACCCCCAGCTCCCGCAGCGTCTCGTACACCACATGCATGTGTACGTCCATCTGGGGATTGGAGGCATCCACCACGTGCAGAATGATGTTCGCATATTTGGCTTCCTCCAGCGTGCTCTTGAACGCTTCAATGAGGTGGTGGGGCAGTTTGCGGATAAATCCCACCGTATCGGTGAGCAGGATCTCCTGTCGCCCCGGCAGGGTCAGGCTTCTGGTGGTGGGATCCAGCGTGGCAAACAGCTTATCCTCCTCCAGCACCCCGGCGTCCGTCAGCGTATTAAGCAGGGTGGATTTGCCTGCGTTGGTATAGCCCACGATGGCCGCCACCGGCACGGACTGCTTCTCCCGCTTCGTCCGGGTCACCTCCCGGTGCCGCTTCACTTCCTTTAACTCCCGGTTCAGCTGGGCGATCCGGTCGCGGATGAGCCGCCGGTCCATCTCCAGCTTTTTCTCGCCCGGGCCTCTCGTGCCGATGCCGCCGCCCAGACGGGACAGGGAACGGCCCAGGCCGGTGAGCCTGGTGAGCCGGTATTTCAGCTGGGCCAGTTCCACCTGGATCTTGCCCTCGCTGGTGGTGGCCCGCCCGGCAAAAATATCCAGGATGACCAGCGTCCGGTCCATGACCTTCATCTGTAATTCGTCTTCCAGCTCCCGCAGCTGCACCGGGGAAAGCTCATCGTCGCACACCACGCCGGAGGCATCCGTCTCTGCTGCCAGCGCCCGCACCTCGTCGATCTTGCCCTTGCCGATGTAGGTGGTGGGGTGGACAGCTTCCCGGTTCTGGATCACCCGCCCTACCGTCAGCGCCCCGGCGGTCTTCACCAGCTCTTCCAGTTCATCCAGCGAACCGTCGGTATCATCTGCCTCCCCCGTCCGCACGCCGATCAGGAGCACCCGCTCCTGGATTGTCTCTGTTTTAAAAAATTCCTGCATTATTTACTCCTGGATTTTAAAAATGTATATTCCCTGGCCGCCTCACTGTCCTCCGGATAAGCGGCCAGATAGGCTTCCATCTTTGTCTTTGCCTCTGAAAAATTCAGCAGATACTCGTAGGCGGCGATCTCGTTGCGGTACAGCTCCTGCTTGCCGGAGGAAGCCTTCTGAAGCCCCTCCTGGATCGTAGCCAGACCACCCTCGTAATCCCCGGCCTTCATCTGGGAAACCGCGATCAGATTGTAAATGCTGCCGTCCGACCCGTCCTGATCCAGATACTGTCGGTACAGGTTCTGGGCATAGGACGGATCTCCCAGTGCCTCGTAGGTTTTCGCCAGGAACAGCGTCACCTCCGGGTTCTGGCTGCTGTCCGCCTGCTCCAGCTCGGTCTTCGCCTTATCGTACTGCTCCATATAATAGTAAACCTTGCCTTTTTCCAGCCGGTTCTTATTCTTGTCCTTGTCGATGTCCAGCGCTTTTTTCAGATATTCCTGTCCCACATCTGCACGGCCTGCCGCCGCCAGCACCTGATAGATCTCCATGTAACGCTCATAGTTCTTGCTGTCCATGGATACGGCCTTGTCAAAATCCGCCCGGGCCATGTCCAGATTGCCCATGCGGGCATAGACCGCGCCCCGGCCAGTGTACGTCTTCACCTCCGGCTTGTAAGCCTCCAGATTGTTGTACACGTCCAGTGCATCGTTGAGCCGATCCAGACGCACCAGTGCAGACGCTTTATAATAGGAAATATCGTACTCCATCTCCTGGGCGTCCGCTCCCGCGTTGGCCAGTGCCGCGTTAAAGGCTGTGATGGCATCCTCATACTCTCCCATGGCAAGTCTGGCGATCCCCAGTCCCCGGTATGCTGCTTCCAGGTCATCCTTGCCTGCGATGGCCTGGTTGAAAGCTGTGGCGGCGGACTCATACTCGCCCTGGGTGAGCAGGGTATTCCCCTGGGTCAGGGCTGCCGCGGCGTCCTCCGCAGAGACCGTTGCTACTGATGCGGCAACAGTGTTGTCCGTTCCGGCCTGGCTTCCTGCCTCGGTATTCTGAGTATCTGTCCCCGTCTGGCTGTCGGCGGCAGTACTCTGGGTGTCGGCTCCACTGCTCTGTGTTTCCGTTCCGGTCTGGTTGTCGGCCCCGGTGCTTTGGGTATCCTGACCGGTCTGGTCGCTGGTGTCGGCTCCGGTCTGGCCGCTGATGTCGGCTCCGGTCTGGCCGCTGATGTCGGCTGCTGCCTCGTTTTTCGTCGCCGCGGCCTGCTCCTGACTTTCCGTATTCTTTTTTGCACATCCTCCCGGCACCAACGCTGCCGCCAGAAGGGCGATCAGAACTGCCTGTTTCCTCATTCCGGTCGTCTCTCCTATCTTCCTTTATATCATTCTTCTACTATTTCACTATTTATTTTTTTTACTTTCGCTGTTTTCTTCTGCTTCGATACTTCTGCTCTCGCGTATTCACAAAAGAGCACCCGGTTCCGCTGTCGGGCCCGGATGCTCTTATAGTATACCATTAATTTTTCACGATTTCAAACTGATCCAGCACTTCCCACGTATCTGCATCGTACAAAGTCATCTTGAAGCTGCTGTCTGTGATATTCAGTGTAGACATCTGCGGATGATTGTTCTGAATACACTTGGCTGCCACAGACATGGGACTCACATCATGGTACTGGCTGCCGCTGGCAGAGCCAAAGGTCAGGTACAGCGTGCCGTCCGGGTTCGTCACAGAAGTGGCATCCGTCACCTGGGGCTGGCCGTTCTTGATAATATACGTTCTCGTATATGCATGGTCATGGCCGTTGAGCACCACATCAATGTCGTTCTCATCAAACACCTTCAGCCAGTATTCCCGGTTCTCATTGGCGTACTTCTGATACTTCTCCACGCTGCTGTACGGAGAGTAATGCATCATCACGACCTTCCACTTACAATCCGGATTGGCCTCGATCGCCTGCTTGATAAAGTAACCATGCTCAATGAGAATGTCATCGGACTCGATCATAAAGTTCAGTTCCATGAACAGGGTATCTCCGTACCGGAACCAGAAGTTGCCATTCTGCAGTTCATTCCGGGCGCCGAAATCACTCTGGTTCGGTCTGGAAAAATGCATCTGGTACAGATTGGCATAGTCATGATTGCCCAGCACGACCGCCGTAGGATAGTCGGTAAACATAGGGGAAGTCAGCACATTGATGTAATGATCCTCAAAGGGCATCGTCGTCACATCGCCCATGTTCAGATGCAGATTGTATTCCGGAAACTTTTCCTTCGTCTCCCGGGAAATCCGCTTCCAGTTCTCGATACTGGCCGCATCATCATCACCGGTACCCAACTGGATATCTCCGGTCACAAGGATGTTCGTCTCCCCGGACTTGGCCGTATGGAAACTGTGCATAGCGGACCATCCTTCTTCATTTCCTACCATATACTGATAGGTGGTATCCGGCTCCAGCCCGGTCACCGTTGCTGTGTTCACGTTATAGCCGTTGTAATTAGCAGAATATATCGTGGAATCTGCCAGAAGGGCCGTTACTGGGAATGTGTTGCCGCTCATCTCAGAAGCCTTGGCTACCACAGCCTTGCCCGCATTGCCGCTGAGACCGTACCAGGTCAGCACCACCTGAGACTGATCGCTGCCCACGCCCAGCACCACATAGCTTACATTGGTATCTGCCTCCGGTGCCGTATACCCGGACGCCTCCGGCACGCTGGCCGGGGTCTGTGTTTCCGGTTCTGCAGCCGGTTCTTCTGCATTTGCTGTATCCTGTGTATCTGCAGCGTCGCCTTCGCCCTCCGTCTGCTCCTGGTCAGGAACAAATATCTCGTCATCAGAACATTTCTTCTCGCATCCAACAGCTGTGAGGGAAAGCACCATGAGCAGGCACAGGAAAAATGACCATCGTTTGTGACTGTTCTTTTTCATAAATACATCCTCCTCTTTGAAATTCTCTCTCAATTTTACATAACCTTAACACTAGTACACCACAAGCTTTGGGGAAAGTCAAAGAATTTATTCTTAAATATTCTTAAGAATCCATTTCCTTTTTTGATTATTCGGGGTTATAATGTGTGCAAAAGAAAGGAAGCGATTACTTATGGAATTACTGGAAATCATGCAGAACCGGCGCAGTATCAGACAGTATACCGGCGCCCCGATCCCGGAAGACGCAATGACAAAGATCGTACAGGCGGGTCTTCTTTCCCCGTCCAGCTGCAACCGCCGTCCCTGGGAACTGATCGTTGTGAAAAATAAAGAGACACTGGAAAAGATGGCCGCAGCCCGCACCGGCGCAGCCAACATGCTCACCGGCGCAGCGGCAGCCATTGTCGTTCTGGGCGATGAGACCGTCACAGACGTATGGACAGAGGACTGCTCCATCGTCATGGCAAGCATGCATCTCATGGCCAGCAGCCTGGGCATCGGCAGCTGCTGGATCCAGGGCCGAAACCGGGAGGCCGCTGACGGCAGCTGCTCCGAGGAATACCTGCGGGAGCTGCTGCATTTTCCCCAGCGTCTCCGTCTGGAAGCCATCCTCTCTCTCGGCATGCCGGCAGCCACTCCGGCGCCCCACAGCCTGGAAGAACTGAAAACAGAAAAAGTGCATGAGGAGGCCATGGACGCCCATCTGCTGGTGAACGTCCGCTACACGCTGAAACCCGGCACCCGGGAGGAATTTCTGAAAAAGTTTGAGGAGATCGAAGCAGCGCCATGCTCCCGGAAAGAGCCCGGCAATCTGCGCTACGACTATTTCTGCCCCGAGGATGACGCCGACGCCATGTGCCTCATTGAGGAATGGACCGATACCGAAGCGCAGAAGATCCACGGCGCCACGCCCCACTACCAGAAGCTGGCCGCACTGAAGAAAGAATACGTTCTGCACATGGATCTGGTGAAGACGTATATTGACTCTATCCCACCAGCTGTAACATCTGAATGAGGAATATCCAGCTCAGCCCATAGTACGCGACAACTGCCACCAGGTCGTTCACCGTGGTGATCAGCGGGCCGGAAGCCACCGCCGGGTCAATGTTCACTTTCTTGAAAAACAGCGGGATACACGTACCCACGGCGCTGGAAATGACCATGGCCAGCAGCAGAGCCGCGCCGATGCAGCCGGACACCGCATAAGCGAACAGCAGCGATTTTCCTTTAAACAGATAAATATATAAGCCGATACATACAAAGGACAACAGTCCCAGCAGACCGCCATTGCAGAAACCGATCTTCATTTCCTTGACGACCAGCTCCGCCTTCTGCTTGCCGGTAAGGGACTCGTCCATCAGCACCCGGATGGTCACAGCCAGCGACTGGGTACCCACGTTTCCGGCCATATCCAGGATCAGCGACTGGAAGCACATGATAATGGGCAGCTCCGTCACCACATGCTCAAACATGCCCACCACAGAGGACACTACCATGCCCAGTCCCAGCAGCACGATCAGCCAGGGAAGACGTTTTTTCATGCTCTCCCGCAGGGGCTCTTTCAGATCCTCCTCCGCGGTAAGACCTGCCAGCATGGCGTAGTCCTCGCCCATAGCATCGTCCACCAGATCGATGATGCTGGCGGAGGTGATGACGCCCAGCAGCCGGTTGTCGTTGTCCAGCACGGGAATGGAGTCCTCGGAATAGTCCTTCAGATCTTCGATACAGTCATCGATCTCCTGCTCCGCATATACATAAGGATAGGAAGTCACGATCAGCTCCTCCAGGGAATGATCCTGCCGGGCAATGATCAGATCTTTCAGATCAATGGCACCGTAAAACTTCTGTCCCTCTGTCACCACAAACAGCGTGGAAATATTGTCATTCTTGGCCGCCTGTCCGATGAGGCTGCTCATAGCCTGCTTGACGGTGAGATTTTCCCGGATGATGATACAGTTGGTCGTCATACGGCTGCCGATCTCATCCTCATCAAAAGACGCGATCACCTCAATGTCATGCCGCACGTCATCGTCCATCAGCTCGATCAGCAGCTTGCGTCTGCCTTTGTCGATCTTCTGCAGCACATCCACCAGGAAATCCGTCTCCATCCGGGACAGGATCGCCGCCGCTTTCTTGATGTCCATCTCCTGCAGATACTCTGCCGCACCCGCTTCATCTGTGTATTCAAAAATATCAGACAGCATGTCCAGATCCATGATCCGGTACAGCTTGCACCGCTCCGGCACGGTCAGATCCGGCAGCACGTCCGCCAGGTCGTTTTCGTGGAAATCTTCCAGGCGGCTCGTCATGGCCGCCGGTGAAACGTTGCTTCTGATAATGTTGAGGATCTCCTGTTTGTGATCCTGTACACCCTTTTCCATTCCGTTTTCCCTCCATTCTATCCGTCTGCAAAATACGGTCCTTCCGGGATTCTCATAGAATCATAGAATAGGAAGAAATGCGCATCAGAAAAAAGCAGGGACAGATGTCCGGCTGTGATTCCCCTTTTGTGCGTTTGCTTCCCATTCTATGCCTCTACTTCGCCCGTGAGCATCACAACTGTCCATTCTGTCCACCTGCCTTTGAAAATTTATTTTAGAATTCCTGTGATTATTCTAAACACTTTTTTTCAAAAAATCAACTGGATTTGCGTTAAATCTAATTCCTTTTACAAAAGAAAAAACAGGCGATATCACCTGCTTTTTCTTAACGGAAAACGATGGTTTTCCGATGCCGTAAAATTTGTCCGATCAGATCATGGGGCTCTATCGGTTTGAGAATGTACCCGCACATTCCCGCATCCTTACACTGCTGCGCGGTGCCTTCGCTTCCCTGGGCAGTCATTGCCAGAATAGGCAATGTCTTCGCATCGGCGGACTCCAGTTCCCGGATCCGGCGGGACGCTTCCAGGCCGCCCATCACCGGCATCTGCAGATCCATGAGCACCACATCGTAGGTATCCGGCACAGACGCCGCCAACAGCGCCACAGCCTCCTGCCCGTTGGTCGCTTTCGCCACCTGGGCGCCGTGATCCGTCAGGTAAAACTGGGCGATCTCCATATTAATCTCGTTATCCTCCACCAGAAGAACCCGGATACCAGACAGTTCCTTTCCGGCCGTTTCCCCACTTTCATCCGTCTGAGGTTCTGCCTCCTTGTCAATCAAAAACGGGATCTGGAAGGTAAAGGTCGTTCCCACGCCCAGCGCACTGTGTACCTGCATGGAGCCCTGCATCTGTTCCAGCAGCCCCTTCACAATGGACATGCCAAGGCCGCTGCCCTGATACGGCACTTTGCCGCCATCGGTTTTCTCCTGGGTAAAGGGCTGGAACAGCTGCTCTTTCACAAAGCTTTCGCTCATGCCGATGCCCGTATCTGTAATCTGGAATTCATAAAATACCGTCGTGCCGTCCGAGAAAATCTCCCGGGCACTGGTGTCCACGCAGCCGCCCGGCCGGTTATATTTCACCGCATTACTGAACAGATTGACCATGATCTGCCGCAGCAGCACCGGACTGCCCAGCAAAGCCGTGTGGTGCATGTCCTCCCGATGCCGCCGGTGGGTCAGCCCCGTCTGGGTCAGCTGGGCGCTCATCAGCGCTGCCACCTCATCCATCAGCTGCGGCAGGGAAAAGGCTTCCTGCCCGGCCTGCCCCTGTCCGGCTTCGATCTTGCTCATATCCAGCACGTCATTGACCAGATCCAGCAGATGGCTGGCAGATACCCGCATCTTGTCCAGGCATTCGTCCACCTTCTGCCCGTCCTCCCGGTTTTTGCGGATGATCTCCAGCATGCCCAGAATGCCGTTGATGGGCGTGCGCACATCGTGGCTGAGCCGGTGCAGGAACTCCGTCTTTGCCCTGCTGGCCGAATCCACCGACGCATAAGCCTCCTGCAGCCGCTCCTTTTCCCGTTCTTCCTTTTCATGAAAGGCCGAAATATTTTTGAACAGAATGATCGCCCGGATGACCTCTCTCTCCTGTTTCGTTTCCTGATGATAAAAAACATTACGGGACATGAGTACCGTCTTCTGCAGCCAGAGCAGTTCGCCGCTGTCCGCTTTTTCCTGATACTCCACCGTCACCTGCTTGTCCCCGCCGTCAAACCGTTCCAGCAGCTTGTAAGCCGAATCCGTGATCCGGTAATTTTCCAGCGTCTCCTCCGTCACAAACGCGCTGCGCTCCCGGCAATAGGCATCATAGGAACAGGGCGTCGCCACCTGCAGATCAAAAGACCTGACCGCCACATGATAAAATACATTTTCCAGACGGTCATTGGTCAGATCCACCGAATACACCGCCTCCGCCGAATCCATCAGTGCATCCACGTAGTTGCTGTTTTCCAGTACCGACTGCTTCAACTGGTCATAATAGCGGATCAGCTGCTGTTTTTCATCCACACGGCCGCCTGCGTTTTCATGATACTCTTCCATGCCGAGGACAAAATGATGAAGCCGCCCGTCTGCGGTGGCATCGTGGAACAACACCGTCAGCCGCCCCTGATGGGTGCACGCTCCATCCTCATACACAAACGGGATGTCCAGCCTGCGCGCATCTTTCCGCAGATGTTCCTTCAGAAAAGACAGCTGCAGCTTTTTCCACAGGCTCTGCCAGTTGTCCGTGGTGGCAAGCTCCTGGGCGATCTGCTCCACCGCGCCGGAATAGCTGCCGTCCTCCGCCAGAAAGAAATCCGAGCTTGCCCGCAGTACCCGGTACTGATCCAGCAGGGCGTCGCAGTAAATACAGTCCGAAAAATGAAAGCTCTGCCTGCGCAGCTCTTCCAGCAGACGGGAATCAAAATGCTGCTGTCTGGCAGCCTCCTCCATCTTCGCCCGGTTCTTGTCCACGTACATATTTTTGTCGGCAAACCGGAACAGCTCCCGCATATCGCTGCCCTCATGGTCACCGGACAGGGCATACCCGCTGGCATAGCTGATGGGCAGATCCGGGTGCTCCACGGAATACAGATCCGCCTGATGCCGCAGCTCCCGCAGGCATTCCCGCACGCCCACATGGTTCATGCCCCGCAGCACCGCCAGAAACTCATCGCCGCCATTGCGGCCCACAAAGCAGGACTCCGGCACCACTTTTCGCAGCAGCTGCGCAAAGGCACGGATGTACTCGTCTCCCTTTTCATGGCCGCAGTTGTTGTTGATCGTCCGCAGATTGTTCAGGTCAAAAGAGCACACCGCCAGACCCGGTCCGTCCGCGCCGGGCACCGGCTGCTCCAGAACTTCTTCACATTTATTTTTATTCGGCAGTCCGGTGGCTTCGTCCAGATAAACCTTGCTCTGCAAAATCCGGTTCTGAGCCGCATACCGCAACGCCTTCACCAGCTCAAAAGCCAGCAGAAGCACCAGGCCGATGATATCCGCCACCACGATTTTCTCCAGCGTGCTCAGGGCGGACGCTTTTCGCTGAGAGTACGCCTCCGCAAGGCCCGTGGCCTCATCGCAGACGCCGAAGAAATGCTCACTTTTCTCAATGATCTGCGTGCTCTCGTAGCCCTTTTCCCGCACCAGCAGGATCTCCGCCTTCAGCTCCTGGAAATAGGCATCCAGCTCCTCCATTTTTTCCTGAAAAGCGCGATCATCCAGCCGCACCAGATTCAGATCTTCGCTGCCATAGCGCAGTCCCTGAATATAAGAAGTGACACTTTCGATCAGGCCGTCCTGAGGCTGTCCGGCATCCTCCAGCTTGATGATCCGCTGGGTGCAGCCCCGCACCAGACCGGCGTAGTTTACCACCCGGGCGGTTCCCTGGATCTTGCCCACCATGGACATAATGCCAAAAAATAAAACAATGAGTACCGCCGTCAGCACGGACATGCTGCCACGCATGATATATGCCATTCTCTTGTCTGTTTTCTTCGTATTTTTCACCAGTCTCATCGCCTTTTCGACCAAATTTTCTTTAGCCCTATTGTAACCAGTTTTCTCCTGCTGCGCAAGCTCAGGAAAGAATTACTTCCCGCAAAATTCTTCCCACCGCGCCGGAAAATTCACCGATGTTCTGAATTTTCACCAGCTCCCGTCCGAAAATCTCACCGGCCACCTGGCCGCCCCTGGGACTTCCCATGAAAATCCCGATCACCTGGATGCCTTTCTGCTTCAGCGCCCGCACTTCCCTTGCCGTGTCCTGCACCGCCAGCAGATCCGTGTATTCTTTATTTTTATAGAAAGCACCCTCCCCGGCATCCTGGTCATCCTGGGGGCTGGCATCCGTCAGCACCAGCAGGATTTTCCTGGATTTGCTTCCCGTCTCCATCAGATGGCCTGCCGCCCGCAGCGCCAGCCCGTCCCGGTTGTTTCCGGCCGCCACATAGTGAAACAGCGCATCGCTCCTGACCGTCTCGTCGTAACTCTGGAACAGCCGCATCACAGTGAAGCCGCGGATGCTGCAGTAGGAATAAATCTGGACCGGGATCCCGCACTGTCCCAGGCTCTCCGCCAGGACATACGCCTGGGCTGCGATCTGCTCCTGCATCTGTTTCCGCGAGGAGGAAGCATCCATGAGAATATCCACCGAAAATCCCGGGATCTCCACCTCTTCCCTGTGCGCAAACACCCGGGGATTGTCCAGATACACCGCCTTCCAGACGCTGGGGGCGTGGATTCTCCCGTGCGTGGCCATGGTCGGAAATGTCTCGTCCTGCGTCTCCAGGCAGACCTTCAGGCTCTCCGTCAGCTTGCGGATGCTATTCTCATAAATCGCACGGTTCTTTTCAAAATGCGCTTTATTTTTCCGGTACTGTTCGGCGCATTCCGTCTGAAATTCCCGGATCTCGCGGGCTTCTCTTTTTTCATGAAAGCCGTGCGCAGCAATGGTGGACTCCTGCTCGGGCATTGTTTCGGGCTTTGCGCCCTGTGATTCCTGTATATCCGCTGGCATACTTACTTCGGATGTCATTTTCTCTTTTCCCGCCGTCATTACATTCTGTACGGCTGCCGTATGCTTTGGTGCGATAGTACGTCCCCGCGTAAACAATAAATGACTGTTTTTGTGATTGCCGGTGCACAGCTGGCGCTCCACTTCCTCCTGCTGCTGTTCCGTGTACATGCTCTTTCCAAAACAGGCCTCCACATACCGCTTTGTCTCCTCCGGATCCCGGTGCACAGAAAACTGCAGCAGATAGTGTCTGGCCTGTTCCATCGTCCCCGCTTTTCCGTCTGTAGATGCATTCTCATCTTCATACTGCTTCGCCCGGACATAGGTGTTGCTCACCTTGCCCACCGAATGAAAAGCGCCTGCCACCTTTTGCAGAAAATAAATGCCGTCCTGCGTTTTGCCCGCTGTCGGCCGATAGAAAAAATATTGCCACAGATTGTCACGGGTGCGCTCCAGAAGCTGTTCCGTCGTCATGTCCCCCGTATAGGAAAATGCGTGTAAAATCCGCTCTTCCTCCTCCGGCAGGCCCGAGGGCTCCCCCAGGATCTCCCGGCAGTGCCCGTTTCGCAGCTGCTCGATCCTGGCATACTCCCTGTAACGCTGGTATCGCTGCAGGCTCTCCCGGGCATACTCCTGCCGGAGCGCCGTCAGCGCCGGGCGCACCTTCTGCTCCTTTTCATACAATGCATTTTCCAGGCCGATCCAGAGCAGTCCCTCATACAGCTCCTCGTCTTTTCCGCCCAGCTGTTCAAAAAACGCATCCAGCTTCTCCTGCTCGCACCATTTGTGCGCCAGCCCGATGATCAGATTCAGATACAGATCCGCCATTCCGTCCGGCGAAAATGCAAGAAAAAGCGGTTCAAATCCATAATCCTCCGCTGCTGCCCATATGAAATTGTGTGCACGTTTAGCTTCCCTTAACGCCTGCTCTTCCATTCTGTAAATCTTTCTCCCCAACGCCCTGAAAATTACGATCCCTGCACTCTGTAGGTCGCTTTTCCGGATGTCATGCAACTACCGCTTACTCTGCTATTTTTTCATTGCATTTCCTGTATCTGACTTTATTCTTTTTCAAAAAAATCCTGCCTCTGTGTTTTCCGCGGAATCCTCGCCCGGATCGCATCCCGGATCAGCGTCTGCTCATAGGGATCAAACGACTTATTCGTAATGCCCATATCCAGCGCCGTGTGGACATCCAGTCCCTTCTCCATCAGGCCCACCGCTGCCAGAAGCCCCCGCAGATCCAGCGCCTTCGAAGAAATCTCCGCATGTTCGCATTTCTTCTGCAGATCCAGGAACACCGCCGCCAGCTCCCCGGCTGCCTCCTCCCGGATCTTCGGCGCATGTTTGCAGATCAGCCGGATCAGGCTCTCCTGGGAAATCATCGGCATCTGGATCACCGCAAACCGCGATACCAGCGCCTCATTCAGCTCCTTCGTCCCTGAATATCCGTAATTCATCGTGGCGATAAACCGGGTCGCCGGATGCAGCTCGATCCGCTCATAGCCCGGCACGTCGATCACCCGCCGGAAATCCAGCGTGGCATGCAGCACCGCCACCGCCTCACTCTTCGCCATATTGACCTCATCCAGCACCGTAAAACCGCCGGCCTTCGCCGCCGCATACACCGGCCCCGGCCGAAACGTCACCTCACCGCCCCGGAACGTATCCATGCCGATCAGTGACGCCGCATCCATATTCACATGAAAAGACACATCCCAGCGCGGCCTTCCAAAAACCCCTGCCAGATTCTCCGCAAACAGGTTCTTGCCCGTCGCCTTGTGTCCCACCAGCAGCAGATTCTCCCCGCACAGAAGTGCCGTGATCGCCTGCTCCCACACATCCTTTCCGTAATAAAACTGCTCCGGCTCAGGAATCCTCGTCCAGTCATCCTCCGCCACCGGATACGCCTCCCGGAAAGCCTTTATCTCCTCAATCAGATCCTCCCGGATCCCCAGTTCCCGTAATTGTTCCAACAATGCTCGCCGCTTCCTTTCTCCTGTCCAGTATACCAAAAAGCAAAAAAATATGCGACTTTTTTGCAATAAAAATGACGCAAAATCAGGGGATGCTATTCTCCACGCACAGTGCGCCCCACCCTACCCGGGAATTGGGATACTCCGCTTCCCCTCGCAGCTTCCTGGCACCAAAGATGAGCTGTGCCTTGACTTTTTCCCCGTACATATAAGGATCATTGCCGTCCACGATGCCCCACTGCATGAGAAGGGCTGCCGCCCCGGCCACAAAAGGTGACGCAAAGGAAGTGCCGGTGACGCTGCGATAACCGCCGCCAACGGCTGTGGTGGTGACATCTACACCGGGAGCAGCAAGATCCGGCTTGATGCCCTGTAATTCCCGGGTGTAACCGCGGCCGGAGAATTCCGCATAGGCGTCTGTAGCAGCGTTGTAGGCGCTGACAGAGATGACGCGTTCCGCAGTGGAAGGAATGGTAAGCGTGGTCTCCGGCATCGGAAAGAGAAAGCCCGTGTCCGCCCCCAGAGCAGCGGCAGACGGCATCCACAGGTCATAATTGCCCTGGACGATCCGCTTCGGCAGGAGCTGAATCCGCCAGATGCCCGCATCCAGGTAATCCGCGACGGGTAAAAAGTCTATATAAATTTCCTGGGCTTTGCTGGACGGACTAGGCTCCCCGTAATAGATGAGCAACTCGGTCTGGCCCAGCCGAAACCGCTGTGTTCCCAGACCCCGGCGCAGTTCCCCGGTGGACTGGCCGGAGGGATGGATGATGGCAACGTCATACACATCTGCATAGTTTTTCCAGAGCTGCATGTTTAAGGCAGGCTCATAGGCGCCAATGGTGAACGGGATTTCCGTCACTTCTCCCTCCCGCACATCTCCCGCCGTATGGCCTGCCTTGTCCGCTTCGTTCCCGGTTCCCACGCTGATGACGCTTTTCCACAGATTGGACACGTCGTCCAGATACCTTGCCAGCAGAGTAGAGCCATCATGGGCACCGTAGGTATTGCCAAAGCTCAGATTCAGCGCCAGCGGCAGCCGCAATTCCAGCGCCCGACGCACCGCATAGTCAATGCCCTGCATGAGTTCCGTGGTTCTGGGAAACCCCGCCGCTCCCTGCCTGGGTGTCCCCAGCCGCACCACCAGAATATCGCTGTCCGGTGCTACGCCCCGATATCGCCCGGCAGATGCCCGCCCATTTCCCGCTGCAATGCCCAGCACGCCTGTGCCATGTCCGCTCAGATCCCGGCTGGGGACGAAACGCTGTTGTTCTTCCAGACTGTCCGCTGCCAGCGCCGCATTGATCCGTTCCCGGGAGTATTCGGTTCCCACTCTGTAGCCATTGGGCGGCAGATTGCGAAAAACCATTCCATCTGCTTCCACCAGCATCCCATCAGCCGGGATCGTCTGATCCCAGATGGAAACTATTCTTGTGGTGCCATCCTCGTTTCGAAAATCCGGGTGCGTGTAATCCACGCCGGAGTCCACCACCGCCACCAGCACGCCCCGGCCCGTCAGGTTCAGCCCCAGGTTGCGCACCTGATCCACGCAGGAAGCCGCCCGGCCTCTGTTCAACGCGAAGAACAGCCGTTTCGGTTTTTCCACAAACTCGATCTGTGGAAACTGCGCCAGCCGCTCCAGCTGCTGCTCCGTCAGCGTAATGATGGCATATTCATTCAGCAGCCGAACCACCTGCACCGTCTCCGCCTCCACCGGTGTCAGCTCCCCGGAATATTTCACGATCACATCCCAGGTGTCCGTCTCCTCGTCAAATCCCACATTCAGGTTCAGGGATTTTTCCCGCTCTGCCGGTGCTGCATCCAATGCCAGATTCAGCAGGTTTTCCAGTTTCTGATCCTGCAACTACTCACCCTCCACTACTTGACACATATACCTTGTTTGTACACATTTCCATAGATTCAAACACACCTCTTGCTTCCAACATATGCAGGAAATATGTATTTCGAACTACTTATATGAGTACCTTTTTTAGCATATACAACACATGACAACTTTGTTCACACATCTAAGTATCACACCTCATTTGATTTTGCATAAAACAAGACCCCGAAGCTTTACGCTCCGAGGCCTGTTTTAAAATATAGAAGAAGTTTGTAAATAATCTGGCAATTCTGTAATTTTACTGATCCTGTGCACCGCCGGTACATCTTTTCCAAATCCGTAAGCCGCATGGATAAACGGCACATTCGTTTTCTCTGCCGCCTCCCGGTCTTTGTTCGTATCACCGACATACACCGGATGCTGCAAACCATACTGTTTCTGCACGATACGGATATTTTCATCCTTGGGCCGCCCGGTTCCTCCGGCACAGATCCAGCCGGTGAAATAGGGTTTCAGGTTGAACAGATCCCAGAAGCCCTCCAGATATTCTGCATCGCAGTTGCTCACCAGAAACAGCTGATACCGCTCTGACAATGTGTGAAGGGTCTCCTCCACACCGTCATACAGCACGGCCCCGCCCTGTTTCAGATAAGGATGCAGTCTGGAACAGTAATCATCCATGATCTTCTGCACCGTCTCGTCCTCTGCGCCGGGAAAACAAAGCTTCAGGATATCCCAGGTCTGCAGCCCCATATAGTGATAGATGTCATCCAGCGTTGTGTCCGCCGCCGGAACAGACGGATAATCCCGGAAAAGATCCTGAATCACCCGAAAAATCACCGGTACCGCATCCCACAGCGTCCCATCCAGATCAAACAGAACAGAATCTGCGTTTTGTTCCATATCCGATCCTTACTTCCAGTTCGGATTGTCGATGATGGTCGGTTTGCCGTCACGCTCCACCATGAGCTTGCGATAGCCCTTGGTCTCGATGGTGCCGTAGTCATGGCCTGCATCTGCACGGAATACAAAGTAAGTGATGAGCTGCTCATCCGGACTCACGTTGATGCTGCGGTGTGCATAGCGTTTCGGCACGTACAGCGTCTCTCCTGCCTTCATTTCCAGAGCCAGCCAGTCTCCCTCCGGATTTTCCATGAGCATATAGCCATGACCCTTCAGGCAGTAGTACACTTCACCGGTGTCGAGAATGGTGTGGAAATGGCCTTTCGTGAAATAATACTCATCTCCCACTTTTCCCGGATTCAGAATGGAGCAGCCAAAAGCGAAATCGCCCGGTGTCTCCGGCGCCGGCATGGAATGGAACTCATAAACAACAGAGTCCTCCTTTGCAAGTGCCTCTTCGTAAGCCTTCTCATCTGCAAACATGCCTTTCATCTGGCTTAAATATCTTTTTCCCGTATCCAGTGTCTTGGAAAGACCGGTCTGGGGATCAAAATCAATGACAAATCCTCTCTCAAAATCAAACGGTTTATCTCCGCCATTAAAATGTGCCATAAGATATCTCCTTTCTTATTTTCTGCTCTGTACCTCACGTGCGATCTCGCTGAGTTTCTGCAGTTTCTCGCCAAGCAGCTCACAGTGGAACACATCAGCCATTACCTGGGTCCAGCCATATACAAAATACATCCAGCCATCCTGGATATCCAGTTCTTTTTCTTTCTCCTGTGCCTCTGCCTGATGCATGAAGGTCAGCTCGCCTCTGTAGTTGATCTCCCACACAATGGCTTTCTTCGGGAACTGTGCCGCATCGGTCAGCGGAGAACCCGGACGGTCTTTTCCAAGGCCGGTGGCATTGATGATCAGAGAGCCCTCTCCCATCTCTTTTGCCATGACGTCATCATTCTGACCCGGATCAGGTGTCAGGAAATACTCTGCCGGGATTGTGTTCGGATAAAACTCTTCGTTGATCTTTTTGCACTCATCCAGTCTCGGTGTGGAACGGTTTGCCACAACGATGTTCTTCGGATCATTGCCCTTGCCGGAATTTCTCATGTAATAAGAACACATGGAAATACAGCTTCCACCTGCGCCCATGATCATCACGCCTGCTTCCGGATGCTCTTTCCAGTAATTTGCCGGAACGAACTCTTCCATTGCCATTCCGCAGGTGATGGGATCCTTTGCTTCGCAGCAATATTTGTCCCCATCTTTGTAAATGGAAGAAATCTCGCCAAACTGTTTTGCGTAAGGCCCGATCACGTCAAACATGTCGTGCGCAGCCGCATAAATGTCGATCTTGTGGGTGGTAACAAGGGCACCCAGGGACAGCGGATCTTTTTTGATAAAGTCTACTACCTCGCGGTACACTTCCGGTTTCTCGTGGATGGCAATGTCAATGCCCTTAATCTGGGCATCAATGCCAAGATATTTTACCCACTCCGGGAACACCTTCATGATAGAAGAAGATCCTGTGGTAACGCCAATAAAGTACATGGTAGGTCTTGTTGCTGCTTCTAATTTCATCGTAATATCCCTTCTCTTTCCTCAAAAGTCTAATATTTTGCCGGGGTTTTCCACACACATCCGGTGGATATCCCCCTCTGTAAACCCGATTGCCTTCATTTTTGGAATATAATCCTTCAAAATATAATCCAGACCCATATCTGCTGCATGGTAAGCCCGCAGCCGCTGATTCGTCGTATCCAGGCTGATCACGATCTGGCCAAGAAGTCCTGCCTCCCGCATTTCCGCCAGCAGTTCCAGTTCCTCCTGCTCGGATACATATTTCAGCCGGTGCACGCTGTCATAGCAGAACATACAGCCCGATGCCAGAATTTCCTTATGATATGCGGCATCATAATGGGTGCGGTCCAGATGACAGATCAGCAGCCGGGAAGGTGCGATCTTCCGCTGCTCAAACCAGTTGATCAGACCTGCAATGTCATTCCCTTTCTCCGTATGTACCATCACCGGTGCTCCGGTTCTGTCCGCCGCCTCTGCCACGGCTTCAAACAGCCGTACATAGACCAGATCTGTATTCCAGTTGTTCTCCATGGCCACTTTCAGGATACCTGCCCGGTACGGCAAAACCGTTCCGTCCGTATCCGTCATGCCTTCCTCGATCTCACGGACATACAGATCGGCCAGCTTTTTGCTGTCCCAGGAAAGCAGCTCTGTCTGATCGAAAAACATCTGCTTGTGGAATCCGGCGGAAGCCACGATATCCACACCACTTTTCTCTGACAGCTGCGCCAGCATCCGGCCATCTCTGCCGCAGCCTGTGGGCTGTGCATCCACGATCAGCCGCCCGCCGGCCGCTGCATATTCCTTCAGCTCCGCCAGAGAACGCTCCTCGTCATCCATGCACAGTGCTTCGTTGCTCTGAAAAGATGCGCCTTTGCGGAGCCAGATATGTTCATGGCACTGGCAATGCCCCAGCTCCTGCGGGGTCATCGTTCTGCATACTGTATGAATCATAACGCTGTTGGTTCCTCCTGTTTTAAAGAAATGGCTACCGAACTCTGTTGTATATCCGGCAGCCTTCCCTTTTAAATATTGAGAATCAGTTTCTGAGCAGTAGCTCTATTATCTTCGATATACTGATATGCGCTGCTCACATCTTCGATGGAGTATTCCCTGGAAATCAACCGTTTCAAATTGATCTTGCCCTCGTCCACCAGACGGATTGCTTCAAAATAGTCCTCTTCTACATACATCAGGGTACCGATCAGCTCATATTCTCTGTCTTGCACATTTGCCATATTCGTATTGGCCATGCCGGCAAATACACCAACGATCACGATCGGAATACCTTTTCCTGCAATGTCAAGCACCTGATTCAGTGCTGCCGGACTTGCAGAACACTCATATACCGCATCCATACCATCCGGGCCAAATTTTTCCTTGATCACAGTTTCCAGATCTTCTTTGGATACATCTACGGTATAATCAATGCCACACTCTGCTGCCATATCCAGTTTCTCACGGGAAACATCTGTGATCATAACAGCGGAAGCCCCAAGTCCTTTGGCGCTCTGTGCTACCAGGTTACCAATGGTGCCGGCACCTAACACCAGAACCTTCTTACCCTTCACATCACCGATTCTCTTCACGGCATGTACACCTACAGACAAAGGCTCTATCATGGTTCCTTCCCCGAAACCAATCTGATCCGGTATCTTATAGAATAGTTCTTCTTTTGCCACATAGAAATCAGAACTTCCGCCGGTGCACTGACACCCCAGCACTTTCAGCGACTCGCAAATATTATATCTGCCTTCCCGGCAGGGACGACACTTTCCGCACACTTGCTGTGGCCGGAGCACAACTCTGTCACCTAATGCAACCTTTGTCACACCTTCTCCCAGTTTCTCCACAACGCCTGCACATTCATGTCCCAGAACGATGGGAAAACTCATAAACGGATGTTTCCCGTAGTATGCATGAATATCTGATCCACAGATTCCAACAGACTTAACTGCAATACGAACCTCACCCGGACCAGGTTCCGGCATCGGCACTTCATGTTTTTCAAATGTTTTTGGTGCAACCAATTCAAACTGACGCATATATTTATCTCCTTTGTCTCAGACTAAACGCAAGTGTAGCAACCATCAATAACGATATCCGCACCGGAAGTAAAGGATGCGGACTCAGAAAGCAGATAAATCACCGCACCGCACAGCTCAGACGGCTCGCCGTATCTTCCGTAAGGTGTCAGATCCATCCATCTCTTCTGCCAGTCCTGATCAACAAATACACAAAGCTCTGTGCGCATGTATCCGGGGCTGATGCTGTTCACACGGATGTCGTCATGACAATACTCTACTGCCAGAGACTTGGTCATCTGCATAACTGCTGCTTTGGATGCATTGTAGGAAGCCTGCTCCTGCGGCCAGTTTACAATATGTCCGGACATGGATGCCGTATTGACAATGGAACCCTTCTTATTATTTGCTTTCAGGTATCTTGCAAACTCAGATGCCATATAATATTCTCCGTTCAGGTTCACATTGATGACATGTGCCCACTCTTCCGGCTTCACATCATATGCGGACTTATGGATAACAATTCCCGCGTTATTAAACAGACCATCCAGGCCGCCCATCTTCTCTGCTGCTGCATCGATGCCGGCTTTTACCTGTGCCGGGTCTGTAACATCCACCTCGTAAACTGCGGTTCTGCGTCCGGTAGATGCAGCGATCTCATCTGCAACTGCCTGCGCCTTCTCTTTCTGCACATCAAAAATCACGATGTCAGCGCCAACCTCAGCCATTCTTGTGGCTACTACTTTACCAATCCCCTGTGCTCCCCCTGTAACAACAATCGTCTTGCCTTCCAGAGAAAACAGCTTTTCCAATACTGTCATTTGTAAGACTCCTTTCTCGGTATCTCATTATGTTATTATGTTACTACATTCGGACTTTAAAATCAAGCATTAATCCATAAAATATTAACAAAACCTATTTCTCACTGGCAGTCATTTTATACACATCTGCCAATGCATTATAATACAGGTCAAAGGCTTTCTTCACCGGTACATAGGCTTCCACTGCTGCCGGATTGGGTTCCTGTACGGAATCGATCTTCAGGAAACGGTCAACTGCGGAGAAATCTTTGAAGATACCGCTTCCTACGCCGCCGATGACAGCTGCACCCATGGAGCTTCCCTCTTCCAGTGTGGTCGGCACCAGGATCTTTGCCTGATAAATATCCGCCATGATCTGACGCCATACCTCACCTTTGGCACCGCCGCCCACGCAGATGATCTCAGAAATATCCATCTTCGTCCGCAGGATGTTCAGGCAGATATCCAGGTTCATGGTCACGCCTTCCAGTACACTTCGCAGGATGTCACCGCGGGTCGTCTCCGGCTTGATGCCCAGCCATGTTCCCTTTGCCTGTGCATTCCATCTGGGTGCACGCTCGCCGAGCAGATAGGGAAGGAAAATCACGCCGTTGGCGCCCATGGGAGAACCTTCCACTTCTTTGTTGATGTAATCGTAAGGAGAACCGCCTTTTTCTTTTGCCATCGCACTCTCTGCATGACAGATGGTATTCTTCAGCCAGTTATAGCTTCCGCCGGCATACTGCATCGTTCCGTTCGGTGCATACAGCCCCGGAACCGCATGCGCCCAGGTTACCGTTCTCATCTGCTCATCGAAGATCGGCGCCTCTGCGGTCGTCGTGATCCATGCGGACGTTCCCATACAGCAGTATGTCTTACCGGGTGTGATGGAGCCGCATCCTACGTTTGCAGCCACGCCGTCTCCGGCACCAAGCACTACCGGCGTTCCCTCTGCCAGTCCGGTCAGTTCTGCTGCTTCTTTGGTCACACCGCCTGCCACAAAGGTGGATTCCTTTACTTCCGGCAGTTTATCCGGATCGATACCGGTATATTCGATCAGTTCCTCTGACCATTTCAGTTTGTTGATGTCAAAGCATGCAAAAGAGTTGGCATCGGAATACTCGGTGTAGAATTTTCCGGTCAGTTTAAAAGTAATATAGTCCTTTGCATTCAGCGCCTTATACGTCTGCTCATAGATCTCCGGCTCATTGTCCCGGATCCACATGAGCTTCTGCACGCCATAGGAAGCTGTATTTCTGTGACCGACAATGTGATAAAAGCTCTGCTGGTCAATACGTTTCTCAATCTGTGCCACCTGTTTCTGTGCCCGCTGGTCTGCCCAGATGATCGACGGACGCAAAGGCTTGCCGTTCTTATCCACGCACAGGCAGCCCATCATCTGGCCACTGAAGCTGATGGCACCAATGGCTTCCGGCGCGATGCCTGCCTCTGCGATCAGCTGTTTGCTGGACTGGCATACCGCATTCCACCAGTCATCTGCATCCTGCTCCACCCATGTGTCATTAAAATAATGTGCCGGATAAGATACCGTTACACTTTTGATCAACTCTCCGTTTTCCGAAAAAAGGGTCGCCTTATTTCCTGATGTTCCCAAATCATGTGCTAAAATATATCTTGTCATCTCTTAATTCACCTCATGAAATACTGTTACTGTAAACTGGTTTCTGTCCCCGCGATAACGGGACATGGTATACTCAATTACTTTTCCAAACGAATTATATCCCACAGAACGGATATACTGGATCGGCTTTTTCTTCTCCATTTCCAGCAGCTTGGCATCCTCCGTTCCCGCCTCTACCGCTTCAATGGTACGATCCAGATGGTGAATCCGTGTCTCGTCACTCATATCCAGGATACTGTACAGCCGTTCTTTATTCAGATCATACTGAAATACTTTACTGCACAGCGCATACGGAAGAAAGGTCTTGGAATGTACGATCGGCCTGCCGTCTGCCATTCTCTTTCTGTGCAGAAAGATTACCTTTTCCTCTGCAGACAGCTGAAATGCCTCTATCACTTCCGCCGGAATCTCCTCTCCTTCCAGTACCCGAAACTGCAATACCTCTGTACTAGGTGTCATGCCCCGATGCAGGATCTCATCGTTAAAGCTCTGGATCTTGCTGATATATTCCTGCTTAATTTTCGGTTCGGCAACGAAGGTTCCCTTACTCTTTACCCGATAAAGAATTCCCTCCTGCACCAGCTCGCCAATGGCCTGCCGGACCGTCGTTCTGCTGATCTGATAGTAACTGCTGATCTCTTTTTCTGTCGGGATCACATCACCGGCGGTATATTTATTTTCATTGATTGCTTCCAGGATCAGCTCTTTTAACTGGTAATAAAGCGGAACAGGAATGTTTTTATCAATGGTTTTTGTCTCATTAAGCATAGTCTTCTCCTTATTTTTACAATCTGCAAAGCATACACTGATGGTGCTCTGACGCTATTCAGTGTATGCTTTGTATAAATGGCTGTCAATTACCTCTTTTGGTAATGTCATGACATTCACGCAGATTGAAAAATTATATCCATTAGAGGGCAGATATTACCACTCGTTGTTCGGCCCTGCAAAAACATTCCGAAGATACGCAACAGAATTTCTTGCATCTTCATCCAATCGAATCTGCGAAGCACCATGGCTCAGATCCCTCCAGATCTTGATATCACTTCCCACTTCTCCGCCGCCGATGACAAAAGGCTCCATGACAACATTCTTATCATAGCCGATCCGGTGCAGTGCCTTGCCGATCTCCGGCCAAGGGAAGTTTCCCTTTCCCGGCACTCTGCGGTTATTCTCGCCCACATGGAAATGTCCCAGAAGATCACCGGCAGTCAGGATGGCATCGATCATACTGTCTTCCTCAATATTCATATGGAAGGTATCCAGCATGACCTTTACCGCAGGCACGTCCACCTCTTTTACAAAGCGAACCGCTTCCTCAGAAGTATTCAGGATATATCCCTCAAACCGGTTCAGCACTTCCAGGCAATAATCCACACCGCACTCTCCGGCAATTTTTCCAACCTTCTTTACGTTGGCCACACTTCTTGCCCAGTCGCCTTCTTTGTCGATGGGTTTGGAATAATCCACAGGCCAGTAGGAATAGATGCCGCCGCCAATGGTATGAATATCCATAAATTCCAGTTTTTTCAGAAGGTCTGTATAAAAAGCAACCGCATGCTCTGATACCTTCGGATCTGCAGACGCCAGATTCTCCTCCGCTGCAGGCCCATATCCTGCGGTCAGCATCACGCCCTGTTCTTTTGCTTCATCGCGAAATGCCTGCATCTCTTCTCTGGACATATTTTTCAGTGCCGCACAGGATATCTCCAGAATATCAAAGCCCAGATCACGGACTTTCTCAATATATTTCTTCTGATCACATCCCCAGGTTTTCTCCCAGTATGCAAAGTAAATTCCGTATTTCATTTCCTGCCCCCTTCTGTTTTATATCCAGTTTTTGTCTCACATACCGTCTGTGATATGATGTCCGATGGCATCGGCCGCCTTCACGATCTCTTTGAGCATGTCAGAGGAAATCTCAAACGGTTCTCTCACCAGTTCCGGCTGCGATACGTTATCCGCGATCAACTGCAGGTTTTCTTCTGTCAGCTCCACCTGCAGATCCGCCAGTGTTGTCGGCAGCCCCACCTTCTTACAGAATTCCACATATTCTTTGATGGTCTCCCACGATGCATTCTCTGCCACCAGCTGGCACAGCGTACCGAAAGCCACCTTTTCACCATGGAGTGTTGCAGCGCCGTTGGGTGTTGCCGTGATGCCGTCCCCCACCGCATGTGCGCAGGCGCAGGCCGTATTCTCAAAGCCCAGTCCGCTCATCAGCGTATTGGCCTCAATAACAGCCTCCAGAGCGTCCGTCACCACATGGTTCTCATTGGCGATTTTGGCAGCCTCGCCAAAATCAAGGATCGTCTCATAGCAGAACTGGGCAATCTTCATAGCCGTTCTCGTTCTCCGGAAACAGCCTGCTTCCTGACAGATATAATTGCCGCTGTTGGAAGCCGCATTCGCCTGCGCTTCAAACCATGTTGCCATGGCATCTCCCATACCGGACACAAGGAACCGTACCGGTGCATTGGCAATGATCGTGCTGTCGATCAGCACCATATCCGGACTCTTGATATAATTGATTGCATGAGAATGTTCGTGATTTTCTTTGTAGATAACAGACAGTGCGCTGGTCGGCGCATCGGTAGAAGCACTGGTTGGAATGATCACAACCGGCAGCTGTAACTCATTCGCTACGCCTTTGGCCGTATCAATGGATTTGCCGCCGCCAATTCCCATGATCACATTGGCGCCGCACGCTTTCGCTGCCTCCGCATGTGCATGGATCCGTTCCACCGTCACCTCATTTTCGAACTGTGCAGCCTGGAACGACTGTCCGTCAGCCTCGTACTGCGTTTTCAGAAGATCTTGCATAGAAGCAAAGAAATACGGATCGATCACAGCAAACACGCTGCTTCCGTATTTTTTTGTATGAACAGAAACCCGGTTAATCTCCCCGGGCCCCTGGATATAGCGTCCAGGAGCCCCGAAAGACATTGTTCTTGATGCACCCATAATTTGTAAACCTCCCCTTGTTACAATTCATGATACAATTAAACAGTTGCCTCAGCTTTATTTGTATTAATCTGCAGTAATACTGCTGCAATGATGATCAGACCTTTTACGATCTCCTGCGGGTATGCCGGCACGCCCTTCAGGTTCATAATGTTGTTGATCAGTGCGATGGTGAAAGCACCGATCACAGCTTTGATGACGCTTCCTTTACCACCTGCCAGGCTGGCACCGCCGATAACGCAGGCAGCGATCGCATTCAGCTCACCGCCGCTTCCCAGTGTGGACGCTGCCGTCTGGGTTCTGGATGCCATGAACATTCCTGCGATAGCAGAAAGGAAACCGGATACCAGATAACAGGAGCATACATATTTCTTTACATCAATACCTGCCAGCTGAACAGCTGTCTTGTTGGAACCGCAGGCAATGACGATTCTTCCGTAGGAAGTGTAGTTCTGGATGAATGCCATGATCACGATGATGATGGCGCATCCGATGATGATCGGGTAGCCATATTTCTTGCTGGCCATTGCGGATACTGCTGCCACATCAGAACATCTGACAGGAGCACCGTTGGATACGATCAGGGCAAAACCGTTACCGATGGAAAGTGTTGCCAGTGTGGTAACGAATCCCTGCATGCCGCCATAGGCAACGAGCAGGCCGTTCAGCAGACCGATGAGCAGTCCCATCACAAGTGCTGCAAGGAATGCAAGAACGAAGTTTACCTGATAGTCTCTCATGAGCACGTAAGCCACACAGGAAGAAAGGGCGGTTACCGCACCGACAGACAGGTCAATACCGCCGGTCAGGACTACAAACAGCATACCAAGTGCCACCAGAATCGGGCCGGACTGCTGCAGCAGGATATTGGTCAGGTTGGCAATATCCAGGAATGTGCTGGAAAGCACTGCACAGATAATAAACAATACAAGAAAGATCACATATGTATTATTGTTCAAAAGGAATTTTTTCAAATCGAATTTTTTCGTATTCATCACTGTACCCCCATCGCATATTTAATCATCATATTCTCCGTGAGTTCCTCTTTCTGCAGTTCACCGGTCACCTTACCATTTCTCATGATAACTACCCGGTCACACATGCCGATGATCTCCGGCATCTCAGAGGAAATCATGATAACTGCAACGCCGTTTTCTGCCAGATTATTGATGATCTTATAAATCTCTGTCTTCGCACCGACATCTACGCCTCGGGTCGGTTCGTCAAAGACAACGCATTTGCAGTCAGCTGCGATCCATTTTGCCAGCGCGATCTTCTGCTGGTTACCACCGGAAAGGCTGCTTGCATCGTCTTCTGTACTTCCGTATTTTGTCTGAATACTCTTCAGCAGTTCTTTGACGTACTCTTTTTCCTTCGCATGCTGGATGACGCCATGGTTGGTCACCTTTTTCAGACACGCAAGTGTGGTATTTACCCGGATACTCTGATTCAGCAGTAATCCCTGTTTCTTTCTATCTTCAGGAAGCAGGCCAAATCCTTCTTTGATTGCCTGGCCCGGTGTCTTCCAATTAACTTCTTTTCCAAAATAATATACTTTTCCGGATTCTTTCTTATCTGCTCCAAAAATCGCCCGCATGGTTTCTGTACGTCCGGCACCGACCAGTCCGTTAAAGCCAAGAACCTCTCCGGCTTTCACATCAAAGCTGACACCGTCTACCAGTTTTCCTGCGTGTAAATCCTCTACCTTTAATACAACATCGCCGATCTTCGCATTGCGCGGCGGATACATCTCCGTCATCTCACGGCCTACCATCAGGTTGACGAGACGCTGTTTGTCAAAGGATGCTGTATCTACCGTATCCACATACGTTCCATCTTTTAATATTGTAATATGTTTGCTTAACTCAAAGATCTCCTCCAGTCGATGTGAGATATAAATAATACTTACGCCTTCATCTCTGAGTTTTTTGATTACTTCAAATAACTTCTGAATTTCGGAGAAAGTCAGAACTGCGGTGGGCTCGTCAAATACGAGAACCTTTGCATTTCGTGTCAGACATTTGCAGATCTCTACCACCTGCTGATATGCCACACTCAATGAACCACATTTTGCCCTCGGGTCAATGTCCCCGAATCCCAATTTCTCCAGCTGTGCTTTTGCATCTCCCTGAAGCTTCTTCCAGTCAATCAGGCCTTTGCCGCCGCTCAGCTTGTCAATATAGATATTTTCTGCCACCGTAAGATCCGGTGCGAGCATAAACTCCTGATAAATAATTGCGATTCCCAAATCTTTGGACTCTTTTGGATTTGTGATTTTCACTTCCTGTCCATCGATGAAGATCTGTCCCTTATCTCTCTGATATGCTCCGGATAAGATTTTCATCAATGTAGATTTACCGGCACCATTCTCTCCTATCAGCGCATGGATTTCTCCCGGTTCAACACTGAGAGAAACATCTGTCAGCGCCTTAACACCGCCGAAATGCTTTGTGATACCTTTCATTTCCAGCCTGTATTGCTGAGCCATGTGCTCACCATCCTTCCCATCTGTCTGTAATTCCTTCTTATAAAGAGCAATCCCCCTCTTAATTGAGGAGGATTGCCTTTTTTAATCCGCCCGGGATTTAGAAACCGTACTCGTAACGCTCGTCTACGTTGTCCTTTGTAACGCAAACTGCATCTGTCAGAGTTACCTCATCATAGCTGTTCATATCTTTGCCATCTACGAGAATCTCTTTTGCAATGCCAACTGCCTTGATTGCAACCTGTACAGGAGAGTTCTCACCTGTGCAGTAGTACTCGCCGGACTCAGTTGTCTTGTCGCCCTTGATGTAATCGTAAGCTTCTTTTGCACCGTCAGCTGCTGCTACATAGTAGATACCGGTCAGACCTGCATCGCTTGCTGCCTGCATGCCGCCGAACAGCATCTGGTCATTCTCACCGAACATGGTGTTCAGTTTGTCTTTTGTCTTAACAACCAGGTCATTTGCATCGTTCAGGATATCATTAACAGTCCAGTTGCCCCAGCCCTGTCCAGCGATGGTGAACTTTGCTTCTTCGTTTGTATAGGAACCTGTGCTCAGCAGAGTAGCGTCAGCCTCTTCTGTCATCTTCCAAGCCTCTTCCTCGGAGATGCCAAGTCTCTGCTCGAGGATACCACAGATCAGGCCCTGTCTTCTCTCGTTACCAGCAACATTGCCCTTCTCACCGGAAAGCATGATGCTGTAGATCTCTTTGTCACCCATGAACTCAGCGTAGGATAATCCGCATGCACGTCCATTCTGTTTGTTATCGGAATAAACGGTTGTTACACAGTGGCTCTCGTTTACGCCGGAGTCAACGTTGATAACCGGAATGCCGGCATCCATTGCGTTCTTCTCATCTGCGATTACGTTATCCGGATCGATACAGTCACAGAAGATCATGTCGTAATCCTGTGTAACGAATGTCTCAAAGTTCTCTGTCTGCTTTGTTACATCCATGTTCGCATTCAGAACAACCACGTCCTCAGCCTTGTCAACCAGCCCCTGCTCTACGCACTGCTCAACCAGTCCGTTTGCCAGAGCTACGAAGTACGGTCCGTCCTGTGTCTTCATTGCAACACCGATCTTGAACTTCTTGTCCCCGCTCTCCTCTGCAGCCGCATCTGCTGTGTCGTCTGTCTTCTCTTCTGTAGCCGCATCTGTCGATGTGGTGGAAGAAGAATCACTGCTTCCGCATCCAGCCAGCATGGAAGCTACCATAGCTACGCTGAGAACTACCCCAATTACTTTTCTTTTCATAGTTATCCTCCTTTTTTTCAATGGATGCTACACACCATTGTTCGTAATGTAGTTACATTATGATATTAGTATATCTTTGTCATTTTGTCAACTTTTTATTTAAAAGTTATTTTTTTCACAACTTTATTGTGCACAATAACAACAGTCCTTGATCATCTTTTTATTTCCCATCTAAAAATATAATAAAATATAATATTGTTAAGTTTTAAACATGGTATTTTTGTTGTTTTCCGTCAAAAACAGGCATTTTACATATACAGGCAAGATATTTCAGGTGCTAAGCAGAAAAAGATTGTTAAAAAGATACCGCAGAGAGTTTTATCCCCCTGCGGTATCTTCTTCCTATGGTTTATCCGTTATATGTTATTTGATGATCAGATCTTTTCTTCTCCGGTCGGCCGTCATGGCGATGGCTGCCAGCACAAACACGCCTAGAACAATGTTCTGGGAATAAGCATCTACGCCAAGGAACGTCATACCATTCTGGATCAGTGTAATGGTAAACACACCAAGCAATGCCCCAAGAACACTTCCTTTACCTCCCGCCAGGGAAACACCGCCCAAGGCACAGGATGCAACAATCTTCAGCGTATATGCATCGCCGATGGTCGGAGAACTGGACCGCACGCTGCCTGCCAGGAACACGCCTGCCAGCGCTGCCAGCATACCGTTGATGATAAATACGATGATCTTGATCTTGTCCACGTGCAGGCCTGCCACCCGGGCCGTCCGCTCATTGCCGCCGATGGCAAAGATCGCTCTTCCTACCGTTGTATAATTGGTAAAGAAGAAGATCACCGCAACGATCAGCAGTGCAAGAATGATCGGCAGTCCAAATACGCCAAAGGAAATCTTATACCAGTTCACCGCTCCCCACATGGCTTTCGGAATGGATTCCGGGTTCTCTGTAATGAGCAGCGCCGTTGACTGCCATACAGACATGAATCCCAGAGATGCGATAAAGGACGGCACTTTTAATTTTACATGGATAAATCCGAGCAGTCCGCCTGCGACCATGCCAAACACCAGGGAGATAAGCAGTCCGATAACTCCCGCTGCAGCCGGAATAAATTTCGGTCCGTAGGTAAGAAGGAACTTTACATACAGAACGTTAGACACCGAGCACGCAGCTCCCATGGACAGGTCAATGGATCCAAACAGCAGTACCATAAACATTCCGGATGCCAGAACAATCAGTGTCGAAGTATCACGAAACAGATTGCTCAGGTTCATCGGGCTTAAAAATGTCTTCTGAGATATGGACAGGAAAACAACCAGCACAATGATCGCGGAAAAGCTGAAGAACTGTACGATATTTTCTCCAATCCGTTCTTTTAACGGTTTTTTCTTCTTTTCTTCACTCATGAATCACCCCTCCTTACATCATGTAGCTGACAACTTCAACCTGAGACGGCATTTCATCAATCGCGTCAAATTCACCAGTCACAATACCATCTTTCATGACAATCAGTCTGGAAGAAAGACCCAGGTATTCATCCGTCGTATCTCCCAGGAGAATGACTGCTTTCCCCTGTTCTGTGATATCACGGATCAGCGCATAAATCTCCGCTTTCGCGCCCACATCCACGCCACGGGTCGGATGATTCAGGATCAGGATGTCGCATTCACTGGCCAGTGCTCTGGCAAATACGACCTTCTGCTGGTTTCCGCCGGACAGCTGCATCAGAGATTCCTTCGGCCCATTGGCCTTGATCCGCAGCTTTTCGATCCAGTTCGTTGCCTGTTCTTCTACTTTTTTTGCAGAAATGTACAGACCATTGGCGATCTTGTCGCCGTTGGACAGTGCAATGTTATCTTCAATAGACATGATACCGACGATTCCTTCATACAGTCTTTCTTTCGGGATCATCAGAATCCCCTTCTTCATGGCTTTGCTGGGACAGCTGAAGTCTACCTTCTGTCCGCGCACATACATCTCGCCGGAAGTCGGTTTCTCATCTCCGCAGATCACCTCGCAGATCTCTTCCACGCCGGAACCGACAACGCCGGCCAGACCCAGCACTTCCCCCGCATGGAGCTGGAAGCTGACATCTTTAAATACGCCATAAGAACCCAGATTCTTCACTTCAAGGAGTACTTCATCCGAAGGCTTCGTCATCCGGTCTCTGTGATAGTACTCGGAAGAAGTCTCTTTTCCTACCATCATTTCATACAGGATATCCTCTGTTGCATCCTTCGTATCCAGGCTTCCCACACTCGTTCCGTCTTTATAAACATAGATTCTGTCTGTGATCTCCAGGATCTCATCCAGATGATGAGATACAAAAATAATGGAATGCCCCTGTGCCGTGATCTTTCTCATCTGCACAAACAGATTCTCAACCTCACTCTGGTTCAGCACAGAGGTAGGCTCATCCAGCAGGATCAGGCAGTGTTCTGCACCGGACTGCTTGGTTACGTTCATAACCTTGGCGATCTCTACCATCTGGCGGGTCGCAAAATTCAGTTCACTGACTTTCTTGGCCGGATTGATATCTGTGATATCCACGGCCGCCAGCACTTCCGATGCCGCTGCATTCATTTTCTTCCAGTTGACAAATCCACCGGTTCTGAATTCATGTTCATGTCCGAAGAAAATATTCTGAGACACATTCAGATTCACGATCAGAGACTGCTCCTGGAATACCATGCCGATCCCGGCTTTATTGGCATCCATGGGATTCTTCGGCTCATAATTGCTGCCGCCCAGTGTCATCGTGCCGGATGTCTGCGGCTGTGCACCGATGATGATCTTCAGCAGGGTCGATTTTCCCGCGCCGTTCTCACCTACCAGTCCGACGATCTCGCCCGGCTTTACCGCAAGGTCAACACCTTTGAGCGCTTTTGTTCCGGCAAAGGACTTGGTAATATCTTTCGCGTAAAACAGATAATCTTTTTCTTCCATTCCCAGACGCCCCCCTTTACTTGCTGATAACCTTGGCGCCGCGAGCCGCCGTAAGGATAACTGAAATCAGAATAATCACACCCTGAATACCGGTCCGGATATTCGGGTTCACACCAACCATTGTCAGACCGTTTTCCAAAACGGTCATGATCAGAACACCGACAAGGGTGTTTCTGACACCGCCTTTACCACCGCTCAGTGCAGTTCCGCCTACAACAACGGCCGCCTGTGCCGGGAACATCTTTCCTGCGCCAATGGCAACCTGTCCCTGTCCCATACGGATGGCACCGAGAACGCCTGCCACGCCAAACAGAAAACCTGCAAGGGTAAAGACTTTAATTTTAACCTTCTGTACGCTGACGCCAACCGCCTTCGGTATCGCTTCATTGGTTCCGACCGCATAAATGTGGCGTCCAAAAGGAGTATATTCCTGAATCACATAACAAATCACAAACATCACCAGCGCAACCCATGTCACCGCCGGGATGCCAAAGGTCTTCACTTTCGACAGACCTGCAAAAAACTCATCCGTAATTGTCGGCGGATGGCCCTGGTAAGAAATCATTCCGATACCTCTGCAGATATACATAAAAGCAAAGGAAGCCATAAAGGACGGAATTCTCAGATATACATGGCACAGGCCAATGAGCATACCGCATAACGTGCTCAGAAGGATCGCAAGGATCACTCCGGCAAATCCAAAATCATTATCATTCTGTGTATTCATGACCAGGCAGGCAAAAACAGATCCTGCCATACCTACGGTTCCATCAATAGACAGGTCAATGCTTCCAAGCATAATAACAAAGGTCAGGCCCAGAGCGACCACCAAAGGCAGTGCCAGCTGGTTCATCAGATTGATAAGGTTGCCAGGGCTGACAAATGCGGTTCCGCAGATGCAGGCAAACACAACGATCAATCCGACCAACACCAGGAGCGGTGCCAGCTGCATCAGCTTTTCCTTACGGTTGTCGTCCTGAATTTTCTGTACAAATTCTTCCTGTATCGTAATCGAAGAATTATGAGTTTTCATGAGCATCACCCCGAATTTTAAGAAATAGAGGGGACGGATCACTGATCCGTCCCCTGCATGAATTGGTTACTTATTTAATCAGCTTTGCAATCAAAGATTTTGCTGAAATCAAATTCCGGTGTGGAGGACAGATATTCTTTTGCAGCATCTGCGCTATCGATGATCTGTACCGGAGTAGCGAATTCACGATACTCTGCCGGAAGTTCTGCTACGTCAATGAGACCAGCCCATGCCGCATAGCAGATAGCGAGTGTATAACCGCCCTGTAAATATCCATTGGAAGAAACGGTAGCGGTTGCATATCCGTCAGCAACTGCCTGAACGAAGTCTGTGTTTGCGTCAACGCCTACAACACCAACCTTGCCCTTGAGGCCTGCTGCATCAAGAGCCTGCAGAGCACCGGTTCCCATGCTGTCATTTGCACACCAGATACCTGCAACATCCGGGCAGGTGGTCAGCCATGTCTCAACAAGAGCCAGAGCTTCGTCGGTGTTCCAGTTTGCAGTGTCATCATAAACAACTTCGATGTCCGGATACTCTTCCAGAGCCTTCTGCAGTCCTGCATAACGGTCTGTGTTGGAAGTATTTCCGAGCAGGCCCTGGATCGCAAAGATCTTGCCGGAGCCGCCCATCTGTTCGAACAGAGCCTTGGCAATCTGATAACCATTGTTTACGTTATCCGGAGCGGTATGGATTACCCAGTTCGGGGTAAGATCTTCCGGACTTACATCTGCCGGCTTGTTCCATGCAGTTCCCAGATATCCGCCGGACTCTGCCATTGCCTCTGCCAGAGAGTATGCGATAGAGTCCTCATTCGGGTCAGCGTATGCGATGGCATTACCGTTTGCCTTTGCAGCAAACTGACGCATGTTGTCAACCTCGACAACGGAATCACCCTGAGAATCCAGAACCTGGGTCTCGTACTTCTGTCCGATGGAATCCAGATATGCTGCAAACATCTTCATACCTTCGTTGATGGTAGCGATGTAAGGATTCTCCAGTCCACGTACGGATACTGCAAGATAAACCGTGGTATCCAGCTTCTCCTGCGGAATCTGAGACGGGTCGATGGTAAAGTTCTTGTAATCTACTGCACCTGCAGTATCCTTTGCCTCTTCCGTGTCATCTGTGGACTCTGCGGCCTCCTCCTTGGTGTCCGCCGGTTCAGAGCTTGTGCTCGTATCGGAACTTGCACATCCCATCAGTCCAACGACCAGTGCTGACACCGTCAGCAGCGACAACAGCTTTTTCATTTTCATAAAACGTCCCCCTTTTTATTCACTTTGTAAAAGCTTTGTAGTTACATTATAACAAATTCATATATTTTGTCAACAGCTCTCTTAACATTTCTTGACATATATTGTAATTATTGCTATTCAAAGTGTATATAAAAGGCCTGTACTGTACTTTTTGCACAACGCAGGCCTTTCATGTAATTAATTTCGTTCGTTACGGTTCCACATCCAGCATTGCCATGGTCGCGGGCATCTCATGGGCTGTATTTACTTTCTCTTCATCCGTCACAAGATCGAAGCAGGATACGATGATCTTATCGCCGTATACGATGGGTTCTCCCGGTTCATCCAGTTCTCCGTTGAATCCATCGCAGTCCGGGCTCACCGCCATCCGTTTCACTGTTCCGTCCGGTGTGATCCGGGCAATGGCGTTGGCAGAAAAATCCGCCACATAAATATTGCCATATTGGTCAATGGTCATACCATCCGTGCTTTTCAGATTCTCCGGATCCTTCGCCCAGATCTTATTTTCTTTCACGGAACCATCTTCATTGAACGTGATCTTGTGTACAGCGCCATCTCCGAAATTACCCACGTAAAGATTGCCCTCATGGTCGAATATGATGCCGTCCACCCCATACTGACATTTGGGATTCTCCGTGATAAATGTCAGGAAGATTTCCTTGTCATCCAGCGTGTTCGTGCAGTGGATATTCTCCGCATCCAGCGGAAAGCGGTATACACAGCTCATCAGATTTCCTGATTCCGTCTTCTCCCTGCGCAGATAACTCTGGGTCACATACATATAATCTCCCCATATACGGATGCCGTTTGGATGCTCCATGTTGTCTGCAACAACGGTACACTTCACCACGCCTTCGTCGTTCAGGCGCAGTCTTAAAATTCTCCCGGTAAATACCAGGCCGGGATCTTCCGTCCATCCCGGGTTATCCACCATGTACAGGTCCCCGTCCGGCCCAAATTCAATACCCATGCTCCTCGCATTTTTCGTATGTGGATTCAGTGGTACATCAAACCACTTACGGATATTTCTGTCCTTATCAATTTTCAGCACACAGCTGGGCATCGACATATCCGCAAAGTTCGGACAGGACAGGATCAGATTGCCTTCCCGGTCAATCGCCATTCCGTCCGGTGTGCAGCAACAGTCTTCGGGTAACAGTGTAAACAGTTTTGATGTCTGCATTTGATCCCCCATTTTCCAAAACACTTATAACATCTGGCTGAATTCAATTTTTTCCCGGTTCGGGCCGTATATGTTGAAATAACGGACACCGTTTTCCCAGAAAGGCAGTGCCTGGATCTCTGTCTCAATCGGTGTGATACCCAGTGCTTTTACTTCTTCCCAGGCCTTTTCCACATCTTCCACATCCATGGCGATATGATCAATGGCGCCGTTAATCTTCTTTGCCTGGCCATTCTCATAACTCTCGATACAAAGGCTGCCATGTTTCAGGAAAACAACCTCTTCTCCGTTATTCATGGTACGGTACGCAACCGTAAATCCCAGTTTTTCGTAAAACGCAACTGTTGCCTTCATATCATTGGTCGGCAGACCGATATGCTGCAGACCGGTAATTGTGATTTCGCTCATATTTTCCCCCTCTAAAAAGGAACCTCATCCGGATGATCAAACGGTTTCTTCATATTCTTGATATGATCCATCGTCTGCATATCCACATCGGAAATCTCAAAATCAAACACATCCGCATTAGCTGCAATTCTGGATGGTGTCACAGACTTCGGAAGCGGCAGTGTACCCTTCTGCATGCACCAGCGAATGCAAAGCTGCGCCGGTGATTTCCCGTATCGCCCCGCAATCTCTGCGATCACCGGATCATCCAGCAGGGTACCGGTTCCCAGCGGACTGTATGCTTCGATCAGAATATCGTGTTTTCTGCACAATTCTATCGTCTCATCCCAGAAAGTCATGCCCGGATGGTACCGAAGCTGATTTACCATCGGCTTCACCTCCGCATCCAGCAGGGCTTCCATGTGGTGCGGCATAAAATTGGATATGCCGATCGCGCGTACTTTCCCGTTCCGATAAAGTTCCATCATGGCTTTCCACGTGTCCACATTGATCTCTTCCCAATTGTCAAAGTGATTGTAACTTGCCGGCCAGTGGATCAGATAAAGATCCAGATAATCCAGCTGCAGATCCTGTAAGGTCTTCTCACAGGCAGCCAGTGTCTTCTCATATCCCCGTTCCGTACACCAGACCTTACTCGTCACAAACAGATCTTTCCGATCAATGCCGGACGCCTTGATTCCCCGGCCGACACCAACCTCATTTCCGTACACAGCCGCCGTATCAATATGACGGTATCCCGCTGCGATCGCTGCTTTTACCGCCTCTTCGGCAACTGCCCCGTCAGGTGTCTGCCACGTACCGAAACCGATACAGGGAATCTCAACGCCGTTAGAAAGCCGATAACAATCCGTTAATTTATCCATACTTTTCCTTTCCTGTATTTATACGCAGGTAAAGCATCCGTCTACGACCAGATCGCATCCGGAAGTGAAGGAAGCAGAATCACTCATCAGGTAGATAACAGCACCGCACAGTTCTTCCGGCACGCCATATCTGCCGTAAGGAGTCAGATCCATCCAGCGATCCTGCCACTCCTGGTTCACAAATACGCACAGCTCTGTCTTCATGTATCCGGGGCTGATGCAGTTTACACGGATATTGTCATGGCAATATTCCACTGCCAGAGACTTGGTCATCTGGATGACCGCTGCCTTGGAAGAGTTGTAGGATGCCTGATTCTGCGGCTGGTTTACAATATGGCCGGACATGGATGCGGTATTGACGATAGAGCCCTTTCTTCCGTTTGCTTTCAGATATCTTGCGAACTCAGAAGCCATGTAATATTCTCCGTTCAGGTTTACGTTGATGACATGTGCCCACTCTTCCGGTGTCACGTCGTAAGCAGATTTGTGGATAACGATACCTGCGTTGTTGAACAGATGATCCAGTCCGCCAAGATCGGCTGCTGCCTTCTCGATGGTTGCTTTCACCTGTGCCGGGTCAGTTACATCCATGCCATAGGAGAATACCTTTCTGCCGGTAGCCTCAGCGATCTCTTTTGCAGTCGCAGCCACCTTCTCCTCCTGCATGTCAAACAGAGCAAGGTTCGCGCCAATCTCTGCCAGACGGGTTGCTACGATCTTACCGATTCCCTGTGCGCCTCCGGTTACGATGATGTTCTTTCCCTCCAGGGAAAATAACTGTTCCAATACTGTCATGATAACTGCCTCCTTTGATTTTTATATCATTATTGTTTTTGTCCTTTTATTTGTATACAACGATTCCCTTTTTCTGGATCTTCTTGTCGAATGCTTTCTGATAAGCCTCTACCACTTCATCAAAGGTGAAGTAATCAGAAATGAATTCTTTCATATCCAGTTTGCCTTCACGGATCCACTGGAACACTTCCTCATGAGCAACTGCCTCTTCGTCCTTTCTCGGCATCTGCTGGAAATTCAGCACCCAGTTATAATCCGCTTTGGAGAAATCAATGTGCATTTCTTCCTGTGTCGGCACGCCGTAGCAGCAGATCTCACCTCTGTCGCAGATCAGCCCCATGGCATCATTGACCACCTGTTCAGACCCAACCGCGTCAATGACATACGGAACACCGCCCGGGAAAAGCTTCCGCACTTCTGCGGTGACATCCACTTCACTGCTGTTCAATGCAATATCAGCACCGCCGTCCAGTGCATTCTTCTGCTTCTCAGGATTTCTTGCCACTGCGATAACCGGGTTGGCACCTACCAGCTTACACATTTTGATGAAGGTAAGTCCCACAGGGCCGCAGCCGAAAATCACAACCGGTTTGTCCTTCTCAATGCCAAAATAATGTACATTGCTCAGCACTTCTCCAAAAGTAACCAGCATCACGGCGTCCACAGGATCGATATCATCCGGGATGATGCACTGTGCCTTTGCCAGATCCGGAACTTCTCCTTCCGGGAATGCCAGCGGGTCATTCACCACACAGTATTCACTGCAGGCACCCCATGCAGAACCATAATCGCCAAGATACTCTCTGTCTGCATCCAGGAACGGCAGAAGCACCTTATCTCCTACCTTCAGGCCTTTTACCTCACTGCCGACTTCAACCACTTCGCCCACATTCTCGTGTCCGAGCATGATCGGATACTCGCTTTCCGGCACACCTTTGAATTTTCTCTTCATCAGATGTACATCCGTTCCGCAGATACCATTGGCAATGGTCTTCGTCAGTGCCTGCTTCGGTCCGTATTTCGGCTTCGGAATCTCCGCCACAGATACAGTTCCATTTTTGTCAACAAGTACAGTTTTCATATATTCGTCTCCCTCCGCTTGCATTTTATGTACATACTTATATCGCAATGTTACAACAAAGCATATTCATTGTCAACAGAAAGGCGTGCGATATTCTTTATTTTTTCATATATTTGCACAATAGTCTGTTATATTTTCATCAAAAAAGAGGCAGGAACCGTCTCCTGCCTCTTCTGTACATGTTTCTGCTCCGTGATATTCGATTAATCCTCCGGATCTACATCAATGAGAACCTTCATGGTCTTCTCTTTATTTGCCTCGATATATTTGTAAGCATCCAGATAATCAGCAAATGCAAAATGTTTGCTCTGCAGAGGTTTCAGCTGGATCTTGCCCTCGTTGACAAGACGGATCGCATCCACATAATCCTCGTGGCGGTACATCATCGTGCTGTCAAGATCAAGCTCGTGGTCATTCAGTGTAAACAGATCTACCGTAGCCATGCCCGCAAATACTGCTACCAGCACCAGCTTGCTTCCCTTTCTTGCATACTTGATGGCCTGTCCGATGGTAATGTTGTTGCCTGCGCAGTCATAAATAACATCTGCCTTATCCGGGCCGAAATGCTCTACCATTGCATCGCCAAAGTCCACATTCTTGGTATTGATAGCATAATCCACGCCGCATTTCTTGGCCAGATCCAGACGGTAGTCAGATACGTCTGTGATCATCACCTTTGCTGCCCCCAGTGCCTTACACGTCTGTGCCAGCAGGATACCGATGGGGCCGCAGCCCAGCACTGCCACATTGGCGCCTTCCAGATGCTCATAATGTTTTGCAGCATGTACCGTTACAGCCAGAGGCTCGATCATTGCGCCATCGTTGTAATCCATCTCATCCGGAAGTGCGGTAACCTTGGATTCCTCCACTGCAAAATACTCGCTGGCTGTACCAGTGGTCTGGAAGCCCATTACCTTCAGCTTCTCACAGAGATTATATTTTCCATGGCGGCAGGGATAGCATTTGCCGCATACCACCTGCGGTTCGATGGTTACCTTCTGACCAACTTTCAGATTCTTTACATCAGGGCCGATCTCTGCAACCTGGCCGGACACCTCATGTCCCTGAGTTACCGGATAACCGGTTCCGGAATGCTCTCCATAATATACATGGATATCAGAACCGCATACACCGATTCTCTTAATCTTCACAAGTACCTGATCGCCGCTGATCTGCGGAATCGGAATATCGTTAAATACGATCTCCGCGGGTTCTGTCTTGGTTGCCGGTTTCATCATTACCTGCTGTTTCATTGTACCTTTCATGCTGTCTTTACTTCCTTTCCCCTAAAAGAAATATTTGTGGAAGACATACCCCCATGCCTTCTCACATCCGTATTGTAACTATATATCTACATTATAATATATTCAAGACATTCGTCAATAAAATCCCGCGAAATTTCTTTCATTCATTTGACGTCATATTCCCGTCCATCCAGATACTCCATGAGCTCCCCCAGGTTCTCATCCGAGTGCTCGATCTCCCGGGCGTACCGATAGGTAATGCCAATGATGTCTTCCCGCGAAATGCTTCCCCCGTTCTGCTTCCACACCACCCGCACCAGTTCCCGGATCCACCGGGCAGAGAATACCGTCAGCGCCGCCTTGGCATAGATGAAGCCATCGTACACTGCACCGCAGAAGTATGTGTATAGAAGAGACAGCACCAGCCGCTCTTCCATCCGCTCCCAGTCTGCCGCTTCCAGGTCCGCCTCAAAGTCTACCGTCTCCCGGTCATAGGCTTCCCAGCCTGATGCAAAGAGCATTTCTTCTGCCGCATCCAGCAGCTCCTGCCACTCCGGGCGCAGCCGTTCCAGATAGTTCAGCTCTTTCAGTTCCTCCTTTTTCTGCATAAATTCCGTCATTTTATCTTGCTTGGTTGTCTTTTCTATTTTGAAACTATTTTCTTTCTTTTTATAGTTTTGTATAGTTTCATCAATTTTAAAATATTCATTTTCGTCTATCTGGCGTTGGATGTCCGCGGCCATATGTACGATCAAATCCTTCTTATTTTGCATTTTCAGTGTCTGATCCTGCAAAATTTCAAACATAGCCGCTCTGGCATCCTCCAGCTGGGAGAAGAGCAGCAGATCCATATCGTCAAAAATCTCGTCCTCGGTATCGTCTTCTTCCGTCAGGAAGGACTGAGGCTTTTCCCCGGTGAGGATGATCCGTGCCGCCTCCGGGCAGGACAGGGAAAGGGAGTATTCCCGCAGGCCCTCGAATTCTTCCATGTGCCGGGGATAGTTTCTGCACGTATCGCAGAGGGCTTCCGGCCCCATGGCTGTGTAAAGAGCGCACAGATCGTTGTCCTCCAGAAAGGCGCAGCGGCGGTTCGTCTGCCGGAAAACGCTTTCCTCCCAGTCCACCGACCGGGACAACTGTTTTGCAAAAGTATCTCCCGCTTTCGTCCGCTGCGCATAAGCTTCCAGGGAATGCTCATCAATGACGATCTCCCAGCCTGCACAGCAGGTGTCCGGGCAGGCGCCCGCCAGACAGACAAAGCTGTCGTGATCGTCGGTTTTCACATATCGCATTTGATAACGCCTCCTACTTTTTATATACCAGGCCACACACTCCATATATGCATGCACACTGTCTCTCTCTCCGGGTTCCCCGTACTCTGCATGCCAATTCATGCCCATCCATCATTGACACATAAATATTGGTCTGATTCTTTACTTCTGCTACTTCCATTCTTCTGTATCGTCCAGACCGATATCTTTTGCATGAAATACAGGATCTTTTCCCTGCTTTTTCTGTTTCTCATAATCCTGCAATGCATGAATCGCCACATTGCCCAGCAGGAGAATGGCAGCAATATTGACGATGGCCATAAATCCCATGGTCACGTCCGCCAGATTCCACACCACCTCAAAATCCGCCTGGGCACCCAGGAAAATGGCCAACAGGCAAGTACAGCGGAAGACAAAGAGCAGCACCTTGTTGTTTTTCAGGAAGAGCAGGTTGGATTCCGTGTAATAGTAATTGCCGATGAGGCTACTGAACGCAAAGGCAAAAATAGAAATCGTGATAAAATGAATGCCCCAGGTGCCCACATTTGCCTGCACCGCCGCCTGCACGTAAGGAATGCCGTCCAGCACGCCGCTGACCCCCTCCACGCCGGAGGTAATGAGCATCATGGCCGTGGCGGAGCAGATGAGCAGGGTGTCAATGAACACCGACAGCACCTGCACCATGCCCTGCTTCACAGGATGGGACACCTCTGCCGCAGCGGAGGCGTTGGGCGCACTGCCCATACCGGCCTCATTGGAAAACAGGCCGCGCTTCACGCCGATGACCACGGCGCTGCCCGCAAAGCCGCCGAAAATCGCCTGGGCATCGAAGGCCTGGCTGACGATCATGGCAAGGATGCCCGGAATCTGGGGCAGATGCATAAGGATCGTCACCGCGCCCAGCAGCAGATAGCCAATGGCCATCACCGGCACAATGACAGAAGTAATAAATCCAATCCGGTGCACGCCACCGAAGATCACCCAGGCGGAAGCCGCTGCCAGCACCAACCCCACCAGCATAGGGCAGATGGTCTTGCTGTAATCCGGGATATAGTAGGCCAGCGCCGATGACATGTTATAGGACTGCAGCCCGTTGAAGCCATAGGCAAAGCAAATGATCATCAGAACAGAAAACAGCACGCCCATCCAGCGTTTTTTCAGCGCCATCTGCATGTAATAGGCCGGGCCGCCCCGGTACCCGCTGCCGTCCTTTACCTTGTAGATCTGGGCCAGGGTGCTCTCCACAAAGGCGGACGCGCCCCCCACCAGTGCCATGAGCCACATCCAGAACACTGCGCCCGGGCCGCCTGCCGCAATGGCCGTGGCAATGCCCGCAATGTTTCCGGTCCCCACCCGGGATGCCGTGGAGATCATCAGCGCCTGAAAAGAAGAAACACCCTTCTTCTCGCCATCACCGCTTTCCTTTTCAAACAATACCTTACACGCATCTTTGAAAAGCCGCAGCTGGGCGCCTTTTGTCCGCACGGTGAAATATAATCCGGTTCCCACCAGCAGAAAAATCAGCACATACGTGTACATAAGATCATTTAATTTTGATAAAATCGCATTCAACATAGCTTCTCTTTTCCCTTTGCTTCAAATACAGGCTGCACTATAATGCAGGCCGTAAAACCGCATAATCCCTGTTTTCTATATCCTGCATCCGGTATCTTCACCAGTCATTATATCCTGAAATAACCATTTCTAACATCCACGCAGTCACACCTCTCCAATTTCTTTCGATACATCATACACGAACCATAAGAAACATGCTTTGCGAGTTTCTCATGGTTATCGCGGCATCTACACTCCGTTTTGGTCTTTGATAAACAAGCGCCACTGGCGCTTAGCAACGCCAAGATCTCGCGCAAGCACGGATCTGGCTCGTTGCTCGCGCAAAAAAACTCCGGATACCCGACTATACAACGGATATCCGGAGCGAATAAGCACGTTCTGATGCTCTGCGCGGCTGTATCCCGATCGGACTAACGGCTGCGTTTGATTCTCTCGTCGTTCTCCAGGACCTTCTTGGCGATAGTAATGAAATGAAGCTTAAAATTATCCTCATTATCGCTGACATCCAGTCCTGTGTTGATCTTTACCTGATTGAGGCTCGCCTGCACTTCCTCCTCGGTCATGTCAAGCTGCTTGGCGGTCAGTGCCACGTCCTCCTTGCACTTGTAGTACTTGGAAAGCACCTGCTTCTCGGTCTCGCCCAGCTGTTTGAGCACGGTGCGGGTCAGGCGGTCGCCGTAGCTGACTACCATCTGGTTGATGGCACTGTAGATCTCCATGCCCACGTACTCCAGGATCACACGGTCAGGCTTGAAGATCTCACCTGCTGCCACTGCATCCAGTGCGTTCTTGTAGGTGTGCTTGATGCCCTTAATGCCGCTCTCCATGGTGCCGATGCCGACGCGCACGCGCATATCGGAATCCAGCTTCTCCAGCTGACGAAGGGCTTCGTCCTCCAGATCCTTCAGCAGATATCTCATGTCCCGTTTGGAATGGCTCATCAGGATGACAACCAGTCCCATATCAGCCATCATCACCTGGCTGCCGCCAATCTTCTTATTGATCTCGGAGAAATGGATCATTGCCTCTGCCGCAGGCTTCAGCAGCTCCTTGTCCTCCCCTGTCACATAAGCGTCTGACGGATAAAGGAAAGAAACCGCCATAAATGTATCCTTATCCACATCAAAACCGAATTTCTTGCCGAAAGACTTCACCAGATCTTCATCCTCGTAGTAGCCGATGACAATATCATTAAAATATGCAGATAATGTAATATCTGTTGTGTTCTTATTCATTATCGATTCCTCCCCTTTGATCTTGTATTAGGAAAATATAATTATACTATTTTTATTCCTGGCTGTCAACTTTCTCACCCTCATGTTTCGCCAGATACTTCTTCGCGATCTCCTCTGCCCGCAGGAAGCTCTTTTCGTACACTTCATACTCTTCCCACGTCTCCACAGCGAAGTAATCTCCTTCGATGCATACGCCCGGATACTCGTTGTTGTACCAGATCCGCATGCCGCCCTTGCCGGTGGCGCTCATAACGATCTTCGGGATCTGATCCTTCGTCTCCTCGTATACCTTGAGATTCTCCTTCAGATATTCCAGATGCTTGTGGATCTTGTCCAGCGGCACCCGATACTCCATTTCCCGCTTATGATAAACGCTCAGGAAATCATACGCCACATAAGCGTTCTTTCCCTCTATTGCAAGATAACAGCCACAGGGAAGCATTTCCCGGTAGCCGATGGTTGACTGCTTTGCTTTTTTACCTGTATTGTCCATTATCTGTTCCCCCTGATCCAGTATCTTCCCTTATTATACCGTAAATCAAAGAAACTTCATAGAGTTTTTTGCAAAAAAAGCTCAGCCATGTATAAAAGAGCGGAGATGTTGTGCTTGCACATAAATCCCGCGATATTTATACATGGACGGAGCGCCCAATCATGAGCAGAAATGAGCTGCGCAGCAGCGGAGAGCGCATAATCTATGCGCGGTTCTGCGAATGGGCGCGGCTGAGCTTTTACAGTATCTCCTCCAGTTCTTTCAGCGCCCGAATGATATACGTCACTTCCCGTCCCTGGGTATCCCCTGTTCCTTTCCGGTCGAACCAGCAGGTGTCGATCCCGGCGTTGATGCCACCCTGGATATCGGAGGTCAGGGAGTCACCGATGACCAGCAGTTGTTCCAGCGCCGGATGCCCCATCCGCTCCAGGCAGTAATCAAAGAAGGCATTCTGGGGCTTCTGAGCACCTGCATCCTCGGACACAAAGATGTCTTTCATATACCGGTCGATGCCGGATTTTTTCAGACGGCTGTACTGGGTCTTGGATACGCCGTTGGTGATGACGTACATTTCATAGTGGCCGGACAACCGTTCCAGTATTTCCAGCGCCCCGTCGATGAGGATGGCGGATTCGTCCAGCTGCTTCCGGTACAGACGTTCTGCCGCCAGACCGTCCCCTTCCACGCCCAGTTCTTTGAAAAACAGCGGGAACCGGCTTTCCAGAATATGATCCCGGGTGATCTCGCCCCGCTCGCAGGCTTTCCACAAACTGTCGTTGATCCGACTGTAGCAGGCGATCTTTTCCGCATCCGGTTCCACGCCGTAGGCCCGGAGCACCGCCTGCACACCGTTGTTTTCTGCTGCGGTGAAATCCAGCAGCGTCTCATCCACATCCCACAATAATTTCGTATATTTTCCCATTTTCAATCCCCCATTATTACTAATCATCAAAATCTATCATCAACTTTTCTATTTGCAGTTCTGCACTACAAATGATACACGATGATTGTCTATTGGACAACCTCCTTTGTTTTGTGATACGGTTGGCGTACCCTTTCATGATACATGGGAGGTTTTTCGTTTAAAAATAAAATCCGGAAACCATTTACACAGTCCCCGGATTTTATTGTAACATAGTTTACTTTTTCTCTCCATCCTCATACACGATCTTTCCGCGGCAGATGGTGTATTTTACCTTGCCATACAGTTTCTCGCCGATAAAAGGAGAATTGCAGGCTTTGGAGGCGAAATGCTCGTCCACGGTCCACTGCTCGCCCTCGCTGAAGATGACCAGATCGGCATCGGCGCCTTCCTCAATGTAGCCCTTGTTCAGGTTGTAGAGTTTGGCCGGGTTCAGGCTCATTTTCTCCATGAGCTGCATAACGGTAACATGACCTTTGCGCACCAGCTTGGTGATGCCAAGGCCCAGGGCTGTCTCCAGGCCGATGATGCCGCTGGGCGCCTCGGTGAAGGGGCGCTCTTTTTCTTCCTTGCTGTGAGGGGCATGGTCGGTGGCGATGATGTCGATGGTGCCGTCCTTGATGCCCTCAATGAGCTCGTACCGGTCTGCCCGGGTACGAAGCGGCGGGTTCATCTTCGCCAGGGTGCCTTTCGTCAGCACCGCATCCTCGTTTAAGGAGAAATGATGAGGTGTCACCTCTGCGGTAACGTGGGCGCCCATCTCCTTTGCCATCCGTACCAGCTGCACGGAGTTGGCGGAGCTGATGTGCTGGATGTTGACCTTGGCACCGGTGTGCAGCGCCAGCATACAGTCTCTGGCCACCAGCACGTCCTCGGCCAGTGCCGGGGCACCGCCCAAGCCCAGCTTTTCGGATACTTCTCCCTGGTTCACACCGGGAGTCTCGATAAAGGCCTTGTCTTCCTCATGAAAGGACAGAGGTACGTCCAGCCGCTTGGCCTCTTCCATGGCAGCCTTGGTCAGTTTCTCATCCATGAGCGGGATGCCGTCGTCGGTGAAGCCCACCGCGCCGCAGGCTTTCAGCTCTTCCATATTGACCAGCTCTTCGCCTTTTAACCCCTTGGTGATGGAACCGCAGGTCAGCACGTTGACGTCGCAGCCTGCCGCTTTTTCTAGAATGTAATGGATGGTGTCGGGGTTGTCTGCCACCGGCTTGGTGTTGGCCATGCAGATGACGGTGGTGTAGCCGCCCCTGGCCGCAGCCTTGGAGCCGCTGACGATATCTTCTTTGTATTCAAATCCCGGATCCCGGAAGTGCACATGCACATCGATGAGCCCCGGCGCCACAATGAGCCCCTTGGCCTCCACGATCCGCTCGTAATCGTCGGAGCGCTGATATTTTCCGATCTTTTTGATCTTGCCGTCCTCGATGAGAAGGTCCAGCACATCATCAATGCCTCTTTTCGGGTCAATGACCCGGCCGTCTTTAATCAGGATCATCGTGCTTCCTCCTTCAGATACTCGTAAATCACCTTAGCGCCGTCACAGATGGACTCGATGGTAGTAAACTCTTTCTTGTTGTGGCTGATGCCCTTGGCGCAGGGAATAAATACCATGGCCGTGTCGCAGATATGGGCAAAGGACATGGCGTCATGTCCGGCACCGCTGATCATGGAGCGGTGAGGGATTTTCAGCTCTTTCGCCGCGTGGAGCAGCTTCTGCTGCAGTTCCACAGACATGCCGATAGGCGGAATGTCGGAGGTTTTTTCCCGGAAATATTTCATTTTCCGCTTCTCGCACACCCGCTTGCACACCGCTTTCAGCCGGGCTTCCATTCGATCCAGGCTGGCCGGGTCGATGCCTCGCATGTCCACGCCCAACTCCACCTCGCCGGGGATGACGTTCAGGGCGTTGGGATGGTTGGTGATGACACCCACAGTGGCTACCGACTGGTACATGGACTCGGATTTTCCGATCTCCTCGATTTCCAGAATGATCTCCGCTGCCGCGCAGAGGGCATCGGTACGCATGCCCATGGGTGTTGCGCCGGAGTGCTCCGCGTTGCCGTGAATGTGGATGTTGAACCGGCGGGGGCCTGCGGTGGTCTGCACAATGCCCACCTTATCGCCGTACTCCTCCAGCACCTTTCCCTGCTCGATATGGAGCTCGATGTATTCCTTGATACCTTGGATGCGCTGGGGCTGGAGATTGTATCCCTTGCGGGCAAATACCTCCCGCAGCGTCTCCCCCCGCTTGTTCACTGCATCGCCGATGTCGTGCTTGTATACTTCCTTTGTGATCAGGCCGCTGCCGATGGTGCTCCTGCCAAAGTTGCTGGATTCCTCACAGCGCATGGCGCCCACCCGGATGGGCAGTCCCAGGTGATCCCGTTTGGCCCAGTTTAAGATCATCAGGCCTGTGATGACACCGGCCACGCCGTCATACCGGCCACCCTCGATGACGGAGTCCAGATGGGAACCGATGAGGTAATACGGGTCATCCATGTCACAGTCTTTATCGTACAGGTAGGTGTTGCCCACCTCGTCCTCGTAATTGCCGTAGCCCTTCTCGTCGCCCAGCGCCCGCAGGGTGTCGTGCATCTCGTCCTCTACCTCGGTATAGCCCAGACGGGTCACGCCGCCGTTGTCTGAGCTTCCGATCCCGTAGAAACGGTCAAACAGATACTCGGCATACTCGATATCTTCAATCGAATGCTGCATATCCTTGTCCTCCTTTTCGTTACAGTCTCACGATTCCCACGTGATCTACGATGTCAATTCTTGTGCCAAAAGGCGCGGACAGCTCTGCCAGATGAGCCAGCAGCGCATCATCCTCCGCAAAGGCCGGCAGGCCTCTCCGGTATCTGGGAAGCTCCATGCCCAGATGGATCGGATAGAGACGAAGCGCTGTTGCCTGTCCGCCCTCCACATCCCACTGGGCAATGACAGAGCGCCATACATCCGGGTTCACGCCCAGGCCGATGGTGCCGTTCTTGCTCCGGTTATCCATGCCTTCGCCCACCATGCTGGTGTTGGACATGTGGTATTTCTCGTAAAAATCAGCAGGCTGATGAGTGGTGGTGTCATTTTCAAACAGGAAGTTGCCCAGGCTGTAGAAAATGATGCCGCCCTTGTACAGCTCGATGCCCCGCAGAATATGCGGGCCGTGGCCCAGCACCACGGAAGCGCCTGCATCGATGCACGCCTTGGCGAAGGTCTGTAAAAACTGTGCCGGACGCTCTTTATCCTCCCCGGTCATCTCATGGGAGTGGATGCTGACCATCACATAGTCGGACTGCTTTTTCGCCTCCCGGATGGAATCGGTGATCCGCTGCACATCTGCCGCGGAAGGAATGGTTTCCTTGAAGTTGGCATTGTCCGGGATAAATTCATGGCCACCGAATTTGAAGCTGCCCTCGGGTGCCACGGCAAAGCCTTCCTTCACATCCAAGTTCTGCTGGGCGTTGATGTCGATCTCTCCGGCCAGCTTCTGCAGCATATCATAATATTCCTGCGTCACATGGAACTTGTTCTGAAAATGCAGGGGGTTCACGCCGGGACGGCCCTTCATGTCCAGCCGCTGGTTGCCCGCTGCCCAGGATTCATGGAAGGAAGAGGTGGCTGCGATGACCGCCGCACGGATGTTTTCTCCCTCCACATACACCGGCGCGGACGCATCCGCCAGGTTTTCTCCGATGCCTGCGAAATTCATGTCTTCCTGTTTCAGATATTTTGTCGTCGCCAGCAGGCCGTTATGGCTGTAGTCCATGGAATGGTTGTTGGCGCTGTTATATACGTTAAAGCCGTATTTTTTCACGTCTTTTAGCAGAGACGGATGGGCCATGGCCCAGGTGCCGCCGGAGAAGCCGAAGGGATAGCCCTCCCGGTCATGGACGGTCACTTCCAGATTCACGAACCGGATGTCCTGCTTTTCCACAAAATCCACCAGCTCCTGCATGCCCTCGTATCCTTTTTCCGGCAGCTTTCTTGTGATAAACAGATCTCCTGCCGCTACAAAAGATGATTTACTCATGATGATTCCTCCGTTTTTCTTATGCCGGGATAAACTCGCCGTTGCTCTCCTGCTCACAGGTCAGCTTGCCGTCCTTCATGACGGTGCGGCCTCTGACGATGGTCTGTACCGGGAAGCCCTTTACCTGGAAGCCGTCAAACGCGGTTACCTTGCTGATGCTGTACATATCTTCCATATGGATGGTCTTCTCCAGATCCATGTCCACGATGGTGAAGTCTGCATCGGTGCCCACGAGAACAGAGCCCTTTCTCGGATACAGGCCATACAGCTTGGCGGTGTTCTCAGAAAGCACGGCTGCCAGCTGGTTGGCAGTGATCTTGCCCTGGCTCACGGCGTTGATCATCAGCGGCACGATGGTCTGGATGCAGCACATGCCCGACGGGATCTTGAACAGGCTGCCGGTCTTTTCCTCTGCGGTATGGGGCGCATGGTCGGAACCGATGGAGTCGATGATGCCCTGTTCCACGCCTTCCCACAGGCGATCCTGGTCTGCCTGGTAACGTACCGGCGGATAGCCTTTGATCTTCGTGCCTACCCGGAGGAAATCCTTGTTGGTCAGGTTCAGATAGTGAGGACAGGTCTCACCGGTAACATTGATGCCCTGTTCCTTGGCCTCTTTTAACAGATCCACGCTTTCCTTGGCACTCATGTGCAGGATGTGCAGGTGGGCGCCGGTGGCTTTGGCAAAGGAAATACCGGTCTTGACAACCGTTTCCTCACACACGGACGGACGGCAGGCCAGCAGTGCCTCGTACTCGTTCTCGTAATCCTCCACCTTCAGGCGGCTGGTGAGCTCGCTGATCACGTCTGCATTCTCGGCGTGGATGGCCAGCGGCTTGCCGGTCTTGGCCACATGCTCGAAAATGGTGTAGATCTCGCCGTCACCCAGCGGCGGAATCACATTGGGATCGCCCTTCTCATAGTTGTATACCAGATTGTAGTTGGACTTGTTGATGGCATAGCCCCAGAAAAACTTATAGGCAGCCACGCCCAGCTCGTCCAGCTCCTGCAGATCGTCGTTGTTGAGACGGCCCAGGCAGAGTGCCCACATGGCAAAGTCGATGTATGCCTTGGATTCCAGGTTGGCTTTCTGTGCTTTGAACCGCTCGGCGTCTGTCACAGCCGGGACAGCATTGGGCATCTCGATGAGGCTGGTCAGGCCTCCCAGGGCTGCAGCTCTGGTGGAGTGGAAGAAGTCCTCCTTGTGGGTGGCACCACCGTCTCTGGAGTGCACATGGGGATCAATGAAGCCCGGGAAGATCAGCTTGCCGGAAGCATCGATGACTTCCTTTGCCTCCAGCACCTCATCCGTCAACTGTGCGATCTTGCCATCCAGCACATAAATATTCGTGCGCTCACTTTTTTCCGGTGTAACCACCGTTCCGTTCTCAATTCTCAGATCAAACATTTTGATTCCTCCTCTTTCGCTTTTAGGAAAACACGGACGCCAGTTCCCGGAAATCTTTCCGTAAACTGGCGCATGTTTTTCGGCGCTCCTTTGCTGGCGCGCTTATTTATTTTCTTTATATACGTTTTCACCCAGATAGGCGGCGCGGATGGCGTCATTGTTCAGCAGGTTGGCGCCTGTGTCGCTCATGACGATCTCGCCGTTTTTCAGCACGTAGCCGCGGTCTGCCACGCCCAGTGCCATTTTTGCATTCTGCTCTACCAGAAGAACGGTCAGGCCCTTCTCCTGGTTCAGCCGCTTAACGATGTGGAAGATCTCTTTTACCACCAGCGGAGCCAGACCTGTAGAAGGCTCATCCAGCATGAGCATCTTCGGGTTGGACATGAGCGCTCTGGCAATGGCCAGCATCTGCTGCTCACCGCCGGACAGCGTCTTGCCCAGCTGTTTTCGTCTTTCCTCCAGGCGGGGGAACATCTCGAACACGTTCTTTAAGTCTCTGGCCACGCCCTCTTTGTCCTTGTATCTTAAGTAAGCGCCCATTTCCAGATTGTCCTGTACGGTCAGATCCGGGAAAATGTGCCGTCCCTCCGGGGACAGGGCCATGCCCTCTGCCACGATTTTCTCAGCACCCATGTTGGTGATATCCTTGCCGTCAAAAATGATGCTGCTGCCTTTTTTCTTCGGGAGAAGGCCGGCTGTGGAACGCAGGGTCGTGGTCTTTCCGGCACCGTTGGCGCCGATGATGGTCACGATCTCGCCATCTTTTACTTCAATATTGATCTTGTGCAGCACTTCGATATTGCCGTAAGCCACACGCACATCTTTCAGTTCCAGCATTTAGTCGTCCTCCTTTCCGAGATAAGCTTCAATAACCTCAGGATTGCTGCGGATCTCCTCCGGGGTGCCGTCAGCGATCTTCTTGCCGAAGTTCAGCACCGCAATGTGATCGGAAATGGTCATAACCACGTCCATCTTGTGCTCGATGAGCACAACGGTGATGCCCCGGTCGCGGATGGCCAGGATCCGCTGGGACAGCTCATCCAGATCCTGGGTATTCAGGCCGGATGCGGGCTCGTCCAGAAGCAGCACCTTGGGCTGTAATGCCAGTGCCCGGGCGATCTCCAGATTCTTCTGCATACCATAGGACAGGCTGCCTGCCTTTTCCTTCGCATATTTGTCCAGTCCCATGAACTCCAGCTCGGTCATGACCTCTTCCCGCAGCTGCTTTTCCTCTTTTCTCTGTCCCGGGGTGCGGAACATGGAAGAAAGGACATTGCTCTTGCTGCGGCAGTGAAGGCCCACCAGCGCGTTATCCATGACGGACATATCCTTGAACAGGTTGATATTCTGGAAGGTACGGGCAATGCCCGCCTCCGCTCTCTGAAATGCTTTCAGCTTTGTGATCTCTTTTCCCTCAAAAGCAACCGATCCCTGAGTCGGTGTGTAGAAACCGGCGATCAGGTTGAAGAAGGTCGTCTTTCCGGCACCGTTGGGGCCGATGACTGCTGTGATTTTTCCTGCCTCTGCGGCAAAGTTGACGCCCTCTAAGGCCACCAGACCGTCAAAGGTAATGCCCAGATCTTTTGTCTCCAGTAATGCCATGGTTATTCCTCCTCCGTCTTTTTCTTGTGCTTGCCGCACAGCAGGTTGTCCAGCCACTCAATGGCACCGCCCAGTCCCCTGGGGGCAAAAATGATGATGGCTACGATGGCTGCGCCGTACAGGACCAGTCGGATATCACCCACGGAACGTAAAAGCTCCGGGATCATGGTCAGCACGAACGCACCGGCAATGGAACCGGCGATGCTGCCGATGCCGCCCACGACCATCATGGCCAGAACGGAGGTGGACTCTGCACTGACGAAAGACTCCGGAGAAATGAAGTGTACCTCGTAAGCGTACAGAGATCCGGCAATGCCTGCAAAGAATGCGGAAGTGGCAAATGCAATGATCTTGTAACGGACGGTGTTCACGCCCAGTGCCTGTGCGGCGATCTCGCTCTCACGGATGGAGAGAAGGGCACGACCGGTACGGGAATGGATGATGTTCCGTGTGAAGATGATCATCAGCACAAGGAAGAGCAACACGATATAATAATAGGTTTTATAAGTTTTGAAGTTGATCTCCAGAAATCCCAGGTTCAGGATCGGTGCTTTGATGCCTAAGATACCGCGGGAACCGTTGGTGACAGCTTCCCAGTTCAGGAAGACACGGTAGGCGATCTCACCGAAAGCCAGGGTGGAGATGGCCAGATACAGACCTTTCAGACGCAGGGCCGGCATACCGAGGATGATGCCCCATACCATAGCCATCAGGCCGGCGCACAGCACGCAGACCAGAAAGGGTACGTTAAACTTCGTAGCCAGAACAGCCGCCGTGTAGGCACCGATGCCGTAGAAGGCGATGTGGCCCACGGAGAACAGGCCGGTACAGCCGGTCAGAAGGTTCAGGCTCAGCGTACAGATGGCAAAAATGCCGCCGATATTCAGTACGTGCAGCCAGTAGTTGCTGATTCCGGTCATCGGCAGGATGATGGCGATGACAAGCAGGATCCAGATTCTTGTTTTCTCATATACTTTTCCAAACGTCATTTTTACACCTTCTCTACTGTTTTCTTCTTACTCATGATACCTGACGGCTTCAGGATCAGCACCAGGAACAATACGATATATGCGATGGCCGACTGATAAGCAGAGGAACCAAATGCAACGGCCAGACACTCGGCAATACCGAGGATGATGCCGCCCACCATGGCACCGCTGGCAAAATCCAGACCGCCGAGAACGGCTGCCGCATATCCCTTTGTTCCGATGGTGGCACCGATGCTGGCGTTGAACAGGTAAACCGGAGCCAGAAGCATACCGGCAATCGCACCGATGGCAGACGCGATGACAAAGGTACCTGTCAGGGAAGCCCGGACGTTAATACCCATGAGCCGGGCAGCCTCTTTGTCCTGCGCGGTTGCTCTCATGGACTTGCCCACTCTCGTCTTCTTTAAAAACAGGTTCAGAAGGATCACCAGACCAAAACCAAATACCGTATTCCATAAGTTCTGCGGGACAAGGATCAGGCCGCCCACATGGAACGGCTTGTCACCGAAAATAGACGGAAACGCAAATGCGTCTGCGCCGAAAATGACGCGCAAAAGGTTTCTGACACAGATGCTGACACCGATGGTGGCGATCAGCTTACTCATATCCTTCGCATTCTCCAGCGGACGGAAGGAAAGAAACTCGATAATGTAGCCGACGATCATACTCACGATGATGGCCAGCGGCATGGCCAGAATAACAGGCATTCCCAGTTCCACGTGCAGCACAAGCAGGGAAAACGCACCAATGGCACATACCTCCCCCTGTGCAAAGTTCAGCACTCCCCATGCCTGATAGATCAGCACATATCCGAGTGCCACCAATCCGTAAATACTCCCCAGAGAAAGTCCCTGGATCAGCTGCTGTAAAATCTGCATATTGCATCTCCTTCTTCTTCGTAGCGTATATGTTCCAGTGTCCAAATATCACATCATGACTTATCCAATTTTATCAATTCTATTCAGAAATTCTTTCAGACTGGCAAACAGCCTGTATTTCCCATCGTCCATACAGGCTGTTGCCGATCCAGTTATTTTGCAGCGCATGGTATCATACTCTGCGCACCGTTCAGGAGCGCTTTATTCGCAAAACCGCGTTTTCAACGCTCTACTTAACTAACTCGTAGGTGCCGCCCTCGCAGAGACGGATGATCAGGATGTCTCTGTTTGCGTCGCCGTTCTCATCGATGGTGATGGTACCGGTTGCCAGAGGCATATCCTTGACAGCCTTCATACCAGCCATGATGTCATCAGCCTTCATGTCCGGAGTTGCTGCCTTCAGGCCCTCTGCCAGAACCATCATTGCATCATAGGACATAGCTGCGTTGGAGTCCGGAGTCTCGCCGTACTCTGTCTCGTAAGCATCAATGAATGCGCCTGCTGTCTCGGAAGCTTTCTCCTTATCCGGGAAGAAGGTCTGGGTGTTCAGGATGCCGACTGCGGATTCTCCGCCCAGCTCATAGAGCTTTGCGTTGGTCAGTCCGCCACCGCCCATCAGGTCACAGTCGATACCAAGCTGATCGCACTGTTTTGCGATGGTTGCGCCGCAGCCGTACATGGTCCACATGATGATAGCTTCCGGATTGAGATCCTTGATCTTCAGAAGCTGTGCGGACATATCGGTTGCACTGGAATCGAAAGCTTCTACTGCCAGAGGCTCGATGCCTGCGTCTTTCAGTGTCTCTACTACAACATCTTTACCGCCTGCGCCGAAGTCATCGTTCTGGAACATAACGGCAATGTTCTTATATCCAAGATCATTGATCGCATACTCTGTGATTGCCTTTGCCTGCAGCTTGTCAGATGCCTGCAGACGGACAATGTAGCTGTTGGACGGATCTGTAATGGCAACACCGGAAGAAATCGGAGTAACAAGCGGGATCTCGTTGTTCTCTGTCACATCCATCATAGCCAGTGTACAGGAGCTGTTGACGGTACCAACTGCTGCAACAACCTCATCACTGGAAACCAGCTTGTTGATGGCGGATACTGCCGTCTTGGGATCCTGCTGGTCATCTTCCTCGATCAGCTCGATGGTCATGCCATTGATGCCGCCGTTCTCGTTGATCTGCTTTGCAGCAAGCTCAACGCCCTTCTTCTCAGTATCACCAACCATTGCGGAAGATCCGGAGAAAGGTCCTACAACACCGATCTTGATTGTTCCTTCATACGTTGCATCAGATGCTGCTGCATCGTCAGATGATGCCTCTGTCTTGTCTGCGCTGTCTGCGGATGAGCTGCCCTCATCTTTGGATCCACATCCGGATACCATTGCTGCTACCATGGCTGCGGAAAGTAAAATACTTAATACTTTCTTCTTCATAGTTTGCCTCCTCTTCTCTGAATAAAATTGATAGTCTATTATTAATTTCCCACCCTTTCGGCTCCCCGATGACAGGTAAGTAATTTAATAATCTTTTTAAGTAATTATATTACCATAAAACATGACTTTTCACAAGAAATGAATTCATTCTCAACAAAAAAATAATTACCGTGCAGCCAGATCATCCGCAGAACTGTGCGGCCGCATCTTTCGCTGCTTCGCAGCTGCTTTCCGCTCATTTCCCATGTTGAAAATATCCTTTCATTATATACAAAAAAAGACGTACCGACCTTCCGATCAATACGCCTTTGTATGAAATCTCTGCTTCTTTTTCAGAATAAAAATGATTCAGTTCTAATACCGTGATAAGATTAGCATGATTTCCTGCTTTTGTCAATACCGATTTTGCTTATATGGAAAATCTTTCCATGCCGGACAGACGCGAAGCAGTCCTGATCGGCAATCCCTCTGCCGCATCTGCAATCAGGCTTCTCCCATCACTTCTACATATACCCGTCGTCTCTGAGGGCCGTCGAACTCCGCCAGGTAGATCTCCTGGGCGCCGCCGCAGACGATCTCCCCGTCGATCACCGGAAATACACAGTGGTTGCCGGTGAGCAGGCTCTTCAGATGTCCCTGGGAATTGTTGCCTGTGGCGCCGTAATCCGGCAGAAAATGGGCGTGAGCGTACGTCTCATTTAAAGGGGCGGATTTTTCCAGCATATCGCTGATGTCAGACTCCACGCAGGGCAGCGCCTCATTGACAAAGATACCCGTGGTGGTGTGGGAGGTGATGACCGCAGCGATGCCGTTTTTCACGCCGCTCTCCCGGATGAGCTGATGCACCTCTTCCGTGATGTTGATATATTCCTCCGCCTTTTTGCTCAGGCGGTAAAGCTCCTTGAGTACGACCATCCTACCTGTCTCCTTTCAGGAAACGAAGTGCGTTTCCTCCATATAAAGCTTCTCTGGCTGCGTCCTTCATGGGCACCGCATCCAGCGCCCGCTTGATCTTGAAGGCGCGGAATCTGGGGGTGTTGGAAGCAAACATGACCTGCTCCCGGAAGCCCCGTTCAAACCAGTGGGGCCCCATGTCCACCGTGAACAGGCGGCTCATGGACTCCTCCGGGGAATCCATGTACAGCACGGAGGTATCGGTGTATACGTTGGGATACTTGATCATGAGCATGACCATCTCCCGCACCCAGGGCCAGGCAAAATGGGCCAGGCAGCACCGCAGATGCGGATGGGCGATGAACACCTTCTCAAAGGCCAGCGGATGGGCGTATTCTGCAGGGGTGTTGGGCTCCCAGGATGTGCCCGCATGGAAAATGATGGGCTTATTTCTGCTCTCACAGATTTCATAAATGGGCTCCATACACGGATCCGCAGGGTAAAATTTCTGCTTGGACGGATGAAGCTTCAGTCCCTCCAGCCCCAGATCATCAAAAGCGTGGATGAGTACATCCGCCGCATCCTTCCGGTGAGGATCCACGCTGGCAAAGCCGATGAGCCGCTCCGGATACCTGCTCTTGAGAGCTGCGATCTGCTCATTGGTCACGATCCACCCGCCCTCGGTGGTGGTCACATCCATGGGCAGCAGCGCTTCTTTATCAATGCCGCCGAAATCCATCTCCGCAAATGCCTCATCCCAGTCCATGGGGCCCTGCTTCCAGACGCCGAAGGTGTCCTTGCGAAATTCCAGTTCTTCTTTGTTGTCACAGATCGATTTATAAAAAATCGGATGCACATGCATATCAATTACCATTGTCATCTCTCCTGTTCTTCTATGCAGGCGGTTCCTGTCTGTTTAATACGGCCGGAACCTGCCGATCACATCTGCGGAAAGCTTTGCCCCCGCCTCCATACACTCCGGAATGGACCTTCCTTCCAGCATGGCCTTCGTAAAGCCCGCGATATAGCTGTCCCCGGCACCCACCGTGTTGACCACATTTTTCACCGGTACAATACCGCAGGAGTAGAAAAATTCGCCGTTATAGCACAGGCTCCCCTCTTCCCCCATGGTGGCGGTCACCAGCTTGGGGCCGTAGGACTGGATCTTCTTCATCCAGCCGGTGAGCTCCTTGCCCGGAATGCCGTCCGCCGAGAAAAACACATAGTCCACGAAGGGGAACAGCTTCTCGCATTCGTACTGGGGATCCCGCGTAAATACGGAAAAATCCATGAGGATCTCCACGCAGGCCTCCTTCCAGGCCGGCAGATAGGACAGCACATTGCCGAACAGATCCGTATGCAGAAGATCATGTTCCGCCACAAAGGCAAAGTCCTCTTTTGTGATGGCATAATGCTCCATCACGCCGTCGATGGATTCCAGATGCACCCGGTCGGTGCCGTTTTTCAGCTCCATCCGCATCCGGCATGTCTGGCCTTCCTCGGTGCGCAGATGGGAAATGTCGATGCCTTCTTTTTTCAGCACCTCTTTCATCTGTTCTCCGTATGTATCGTTGCCAACCACGCTGACCACGCTCACCGGTACCCCGGCCCGGGCCAGATGGATCCCAAAGTCCACACCGTTTCCGGTGGGATACCACTCATTCAGGTTCTCATACACATCGGCGCAGCAGAATCCCACTGCCGCCACTTTTTTCTGCTTATTCATAATGCACTCCATATCCCCAGGCGCCGTCAATGCCGCACACCTGCGCCGCAAACTGTGCCGCATCGGCCAGGCTTTCCTTCACAGCCGTCTTCTCTTCCACGCCTGCCTTTTTCCGCGAAAGATAACCCACAAGAAAAGCTGTCAGCAGCGCATCTCCGGCCCCCATCGTGTCTGCCATGTGCTGCACCGGCGCCGCCTGCTGCACGTAAAATTCTCCGCTTGCATAGGCAATACAGCCTTTGGCTCCCCGGGAGGCACAGACAATCTTTGGCCCCAGCTCCGCTGTCGTCAGAAGCCGCTCCCACACCTTTTCCTGGGGTGTCTCCTCCCCGCAGGAGAAAAAGGCGTAGGTCACATAGGGCGCGATCTCTTTCACATCCTCTTCCGTGTATTCATCGGAAAAATCAAAGCTTACCGGCACGCCCGCCTTCTGTAGCTTGGGCAGCTCCCGCTCGGTAAAGCAGTAAATACCGGTATGCACCAGGTCAAACTGCTTCGCATATTGCAGCTCGAACCGGCCCAGCGGATACCGCACATCCCCGCGGATACCTCCGTTATTGTAATCCATAAACACCCGGTCACCGTCCACCACCGTGTTTCTCGACCAGCCGTTTTCCCCCGGGATCTGCAGGCATTTTACCAGTTCCACCTGTTCGTTTTCCAGCGAAGAAATGACATGCTCTGCCGCCCGGTCGGTACCAAAAATTCCCATGTAGGCGCTTCGGGCCACGCCAAGCCTTTTGGCAAACACTGCAAAGTTCACCGCATTGCCGCCGGGATACATCAGATGCAGGTGGTCGTACAGATCCACCACGTTATCACCGAAGCCAAGCACTTTTACCGGATAATCCATCAATAGTCCACCTTTCCCATGTATCTGCGGTAGTCCACATCATGATCGAACAGTTTGCCTCTGGCAGAACGCAGCTCACAGTTCATCGGATAGAACAGCACCGGATCCAGATAATCCCGGACAGCCGGATCAATGGCATCCATGCCATATTCCAGCGCATCCAGCACCATCAGCGTATCGGTGTGCGTTTTCAGGAAATCCTCTGCCCGCTCATCCATGGGACGGCACTTGCCGGATCCCTTCTGCAGAAAATAGAACACACCGTCCTCCGTCACCTCAAAAGGGCCGTGGAAATACTCACCGCTGTGGATATACGCACAGTTCTGCCACTGCATCTCCATCAGGCTGCAGATGGCAAATCCGTATGTCTGGGAAAAGGTCGCACCGCTGCCGAGAATATAAAGGAAGTTATGCTCCTTGCACAGCCGGGCAAAACGGTCGCAAAGTTCAGCTCTTACCTTCTCTTTGGCTTTTGCCACGATGCCGTCCATTTTGGACAGACCGTCCATCAGCACATGATAGGAGGCAAATGTCTCCTGGGCTGCCAGTACCTCTGCTGCCAGAGAAAGCGTAATGCCGCTGGGGATCTTTAATGTTTCCAGCTCGTCTGCCCACGGATATACCCAGGTGATCCACTTGTCACAGTCTGCCGGGCTTCCCGCACGGTTGGTGAGCATGATGACCGCTGCACCTTTGGAGAGTGCCAGCTCTGCAGCCTTAAGGGACTCCGGCGTACCGCCGGAATGGCTACACACGATGACCAGGCTTTCTTTGCCCAGCTTCTTCGGGGTTGCCAGCAGAAACTCTCTGGCAGTGTAGAAACCAGATTCCACGATGGTGCTCTCTCCCATGAGCATGCAGTGTGCCGGGTACAGATCCACCAGGCTGCCGCCGCAGGCCGTCCAGTATACCTGACGGATGGTGCCGCACTGTTCTTTTACCTGTCTGATGACTTCTTTTGCGTTCATAGTTTATTTCCTCCTGAAAATACATTTTCATGTTTTACCGTAATCATGTTTTTGCTGCAGAATATACAGCTTTCCTCCAAGATAGTATCATTCCGGGCAGAGCCTGACAAGAAATATTTCCAAAATTTTACGAATTCTTTCAAAACGTGTCAGGAACTATTGACTTTTACAGGCTTCCTATATAAAATAAGATACAGTTTAAAAAGAAAGAGGTATATTCTAATGAAAAGATTAGCAGCAGCTATGCTTATCGCAGCACTGGCAGTCGGATGTGTTGCCTGCGGCAGCAAAGAAGACACATCTGCCAACAACGCATCCACAGATGCAGCAGCAGAGGAAACCGGCGATTCCGCAGAGGCTTCCGACAGCAAGTCCTACAGCCCTACCGATATCGAGTATCATTCCGTCGCAGAGATTCAGAAACGCGGCGAGATCCATTTCGCAACTGAGGCAACCTTCGCTCCTTACGCATTCAAGGACGAGGCAGGCAACATCGTAGGTCTGGAGCCTTCCATGATGCAGGCCATCGCAGATGAAATGGGCGTAAAATGTGTCATAGACGATATGGCCTTTGATTCTGTTCTGCCCAGCGTACAGTCCGGTCTGGATGACATGGCACTGGCAGCCCTTTCTCCCACTGCTGAGAGAAAAGAAGCATTCACCTTCTCCGAGTCTTACCTGGCCCACGGACAGCTGTCTCTGGTTCGCGCAGAGGATGCTGACAAGTTCAAGGACGCAAGTGCAATGGTTGCCGGCGTGACCATGGGAGCCCAGAAGGGCAGCTACCAGCAGACCGTTGCAGAGCATTACTATCCGGACTGCACCGGCCGTTACATGGAAACCATTCCCAACGTGATCATGGATCTGAAGGCCGGCAACATTGACATTGCCATCATGGACTATGATAATGCAACCGCTTACGCTTCTCAGAATGCCGATCTGGCAACTGCATTCGAAGTGCCGATGCTGGAGGGCGAGGAGGCTGCAAACTGCGCAGCAGCCATGCTTGGCAACACTGATCTGACCGACTATGTGAACACCCTGATCCAGAAATGGCTGGACGACGGTACCATTGATAACTGGTACAACGAGGCCGTTGCGCTGCAGGCTTCCCTGACAGACGAGGCAGAGTAAACAACCACTTTCCAAACGGAACTGATCCATCGGATCAAAACTTGATATGCAATGCGTATGCGGGGTCGCGGATTTGCCGCACCCCGTATTTTTTACACGAAACCCAACACTGAAAGAGGAGGCAATGAGATGGACTTATTCTCATTTTCCAGAATGGCTGCCATTTTTGAAAAATATTCCGGCCACTTTCTGAAAGGTGCCGAGATGGCGCTGATTCTGTCACTGATCACTGTTTGCTGTGCGACTGTTTTCGGAACACTATTTGCACTGTGCAAGATGTCTAAAATAAAACCACTCAAATGGATCGTCAGCGCCTATATTGAGATCTTCCGTTCCACGCCTCTGATGGTGCAGGTCATGATCATCTATTTTGGCGCGGCTGCCCTGGGCTGGAAAATCCAGGTGCCCTTCATGAAAGATTTCAACAGCTTTTTCTGGGGCCTGCTCGTGCTCATCCTGAACAGCTCCGCCTACGTGGCTGAGATCGTGCGAAGCGGTATTAACGCCGTGGATCAGGGCCAGGCCGAAGCAGCCAGAAGTCTTGGCATGAGCCAGACATTGACGCTGAAAATGGTCGTTCTGCCCCAGGCATTCCGCAACATCCTTCCGGCGCTGATGAACGAGTTCGTCGCCATCATCAAGGAGACATCCATCGTTTCCCTGGTGGGCATCAGCGAGCTGATGTTCTGTGCCAAGGACGTCATCTCCATCTCCTACCGGACACTGGAGCCTTACGCCATCGCAGCGATCCTGTATTTCATTATGGTATACCCGCTGTCCAAGCTGGTTTCCTATGTAGAGAGGAGGATGAACGCAAGTGTCACACGATAAGATGACAGGAGAAGCCCTGCTCCAGGTGCGGGGCCTGAAAAAACATTTTGGCCATCTGGAAGTATTAAACGGCATTGACATCGATATCCACAAAGGTGAGGTGGTCGCTGTCATCGGCCCTTCCGGTTCCGGCAAAAGTACGTTTATCCGCTGTCTGAACCGGCTGGAGGAACCCACCGCCGGAGAGATCATCTTCGAGGGGGAGCAGATCAATTCCCGCAAGGCCAACATCGACCATATCCGAGAAAAGATCGGTATGGTGTTTCAGAACTTTAACCTGTTCAGCAACATGACCGTCATGAACAATATCACCGCGGCCCCCATCAATGTGAAAAAGGTGCCGAAGGAGCAGGCCGAGGAGCGGGCCCTGACGCTGCTGGACCGGGTCGGCCTCAAAGACAAGGCCCCGGAATATCCCGTCCGTCTGTCCGGCGGACAGCGCCAGCGGGTAGCCATCGCCAGAGCCATGGCCATGGATCCCGACATCCTGCTCTTCGATGAGCCCACCTCCGCCCTGGACCCGGAAATGGTCGGCGAGGTGCTGAACGTCATGAAGGAGCTGGCCGAGGAAGGCATGACCATGGTGGTCGTCACCCACGAGATGGGCTTTGCCAGAGAGGTGGCCGACCGCGTCATCTTCATCGACGGCGGCAGGATCCAGGAAGAAGGAACCCCGGCTGAATTCTTCGGCAACCCGAAAAACCCGAGACTGAAAGAGTTCCTGAATAAGGTGCTGTAAAAGAAAAAGCTTCCAAAGACGGTTTGTACAGAAGCAGTAAATGAAACAGTATAATAAGGAAGTATTGATAGCGTAAAAAGACGTCCGATCTGTGAGAGTTTTCCACAGAGACCGGACGTCTTTTTGTATTTTATCCACTGTTCACTTGTATCTTTTAACAGGAAGATACAAAGGGAGCGCCTCGCAATCACCCTCCCAGATAGGCTTCCTTGACCTGGGCATTGGCCAGCAGTTTTTCTCCGGTGTCGGCCAGCACCACTTCTCCTGTCTCAATGACATAGCCCCGGTCTGCGATGCGCAGTGCCTGGTTGGCGTTCTGCTCCACCAGCATGACGGTGGTGCCTGCCTCATTGACGGAACGGATGGTGTCAAACACCTGATCCACGATGATGGGCGCCAGTCCCATGGACGGCTCATCCAGCAGCAGCAGCTTGGGTCTTGACATGAGGGCTCTGGCGATGGCCAGCATCTGCTGTTCGCCTCCGGAGAGGGTGCCTGCCATCTGGCCCTTCCGCTCGTACAGCCGGGGGAACATTTCGAACATTTTCTCCATGTCCTTCTTCATCTCTGCCCGGTCCTTCCGGAAATAGCCGCCCAGTCGAATATTGTCGATAACGGACGTCCGGGCGAACACCCGCCGTCCCTCCGGCACCATGGTCATGCCGCTCTGGACAATGGCCGCCGGATGTTTGCCGTGGAGGGATTCTCCCAGGAAAGAAACCGTTCCCTCACTGCTTTTCACCTGATTCATGATGGTTGTCAGCAGCGTGGTTTTTCCCGCGCCGTTGGCACCGATGAGGGAAACGATCTCTCCTTCGTTGACTTCAATGGACAGTCCTTTCAGCGCATGGATGTTTCCATAATATACGTGTAAATTTTCCACCTTAAGCATAGGATTTGGCATTGGCGGACGCCCCCTTTCCCAGATAAGCCTCAATGACCGTCGGATTGTTCTGCACTTCCTGGGGCAGCCCCTCGGCGATCTTTGCCCCGTGGTCGAACACCACCACCCGGTCGGCAATGTTCATGACCAGCTTCATGGAGTGCTCGATGAGGATGATGGAATATTTGTCAGCCAGCAGATGATGGATGATCTCCACCAGCTCGTCTTTTTCATGGGGGTTCATGCCGGCGGCCGGCTCATCCAGCAGGATCAGGCTGGGCTCCGTGGCCAGCGCCCGGGCGATCTCCAGACGGCGCTGCATGCCGTAGGGCAGATTTTTCGCCAGCCAGTCTTTTTTGTCATAAATGCCCACGTAGTTCAGACATTTTTCAATAAACGCCTGATTTTCTGCCTCTTCCTCCCGCACCCGCTTCGTGTTGAACAGGGCGTCCAGCATCCCGCTCTGTCTGCGGCAGTGTCTGGCAATGATGATATTCTCCGCCACCGTCAGATCTCCGAACAGCCGGATATTCTGAAAGGTACGGGAAATGCCCATCTTCGTGATCTCCTCCGGTTTGCAGCGGGTGATATCTTTTCCCTTGAAGGTGATACTGCCGGAGGTCGCCGGGGAAATGCCGGTGAGCAGATTGTAAAACGTGGTCTTGCCGGAACCGTTGGGGCCGATGATGGCCACGATTTCCCCCTCGTTGATGCCGAAATCTATTTCATTGTTGGCCATCAGGCCGCCAAAGGCCTTGCTGACTTTCTTTGTTTCCAGAAGCATATGCATTCTCCTTCCTCTGTTATTTCTCCGTTTTTCCCCAGATGCCCTGCGGACGGAAACGCATCATGACGATCAGGATGAGGCCGTACAGGATCATCCACGGGTCGAAGGGCAGGGACAGCAGCTGCTGCACCATACGGAACAGCTCCGGCAGCACGGTCATGAGACCGGCGCCCAGGATCATGCCGATGATGCTCCGTCTGCCGCCCACCACCACCATGGTGAAAATGGAGATGGACTGGGTGGAGGAAAACAGCTCCGGGCTGATGAAGCTGGCAAATACCGCCTGGAAACTTCCCGCCACACTGCAGATGCAGGCAGAGATCACAATAGCCAGCAGCTTGTAATATTTCGTGTCAATGCCCATGGCAACCGCCGCGATCTCATCCTCCCGGATGGCCGAGAAGGCATAACCGATGCGGGATTTCACCAGCCGCCACGTAAAGAAGGCCAGAAATGCCACGATGGCAAACAAAATCAATATGTATCCATCCTTGTTGGTGGGGCCGATCTTGGAAAGCTTCATCCCGAACAGGCTGGGCGTCTTGATGCCGGGCAGGCCGGAGGTGCCGCCCCAGGCCGGGGTGTTGATGGCCACGTACCGGAGAATCTCACAGAAGCCATAGGTGATGACGACGAGGAAGGGCCCCTTCACCTTCTGGGAGGCAAAGGCCAGCGGCACCGATAAGATGCCGGAGATGGCCATGCCAATGGGAATGGTGAGCCAGAAATTCATGCCGAAAAATACGGACAGGGAACCGGTGACGTAAGCACCCAGCCCGAAGAACGCCGCATGTCCCAGGGACACCTGCCCCACATAACCGGCCACGAAATCCAGCCCCAGCGTCAGGATCGCATAGATGAGACAGCTGACCACGATATGCTTTATATACGTAGGAATCAGTTTGCCGCCGGGCACCACCGCATCGATAAAACAAAATACCAGAACGATGAGCAGGGCTGCGATAAAGGTGGCGCGGCCGCTCATGCCAAACAGCCACTCGCTCTTTTCTTTTACTTTTTTCATACGCCTGGGCACCTCCTATACTTTCTCTTCGAATTTGTATCCCATGAAACCGGTGGGCTTGATGAGCAGTACCAGGATCATGATGACGAAACCAATGGCATCCTTATAGCCGGTGGAAATAAATCCGGCTGTCAGGTTTTCCGCAATGCCAAGAAGAATGCCGCCCACCAGCGATCCGGTGATGCTGCCGATGCCGCCCAGGATCGCACAGGACCAGCCCTTCAGGCCTGCCAGCGCACCCATGGTCGGGTTGATGGCGTAAATCGTTCCGATAAAAAATCCTGCCGCGGCCCCCAGGGCACCACTGATGGCAAAGGTAATTTTGATGAGCTTCTCGGAATCCGCACCCATGAGGCCCAGCGTCTGCATATCCTGGGAAGCGGCCAGCATGGCCTTGCCCACCAGCGTTTTCTTGATAAACAGCTCCAGGACGATCATGATCACCACCGTGCCGATGAGGATCATCAGATGCATGGAACTGATGGTCACCGCCTGCCCGTTCATGGTAAACAGGGTGATCAGCTTATATTTCACCAGCTCCGGGTAAGCTCTGGGATTTACCGTAAAAACAGCGTTGGCCGTATACCGCAGGAAGGTGGAAAGCCCCAGGGCGGTGATGAAGCCCGAGGTGCCAAGCGTCCCCGCTTTTCTCAAAGGCCGATACCCCAGCTGATCCACCAGCATGGCGATGAGAGAACCGATGACCATGGAAAGCAACAGCGCCGGGACAAGCGGCAGATGCCCCGCCGTCGTGAGAAAATAGCCCGCATAAGCGCCCAGCATATATACCTCGCCGTGTGTCCAGTTCATAACGCCAACAATTCCAAATACCGTCGTCCAGCCAATGGCGATCAGCGCATAAATGCCGCCCTGGGCCAGACCATTGATTACCTGCTGTATAAATACCATACACATCCACCCGCCTTGTTCAGATTTTTCGAAGCGTTTTTCTTGTATCAGGAAATAAAAAAGGAGCCGCGCGGTGGGGTTCCGCTGCAGCTCCCTTGCTGGTACATCCACCCGCACATGCCTCGGATGAATGCCTCCTGTATTTCCTTGCTTCGTTTTAACGTACTATACACGCATTTATTTTCTTTGTCAACACTACTTTTTACGGCAATTTTTCATGCTTCCTTCGGATAAAATGCCCCGGTAAAGGGCTTTTTCTTCTCCTTAATGGTACCTTTTCCGAACGTAAGTGCCATGTTCAGAGCTTCACCTTATGCACCTGGATGCCAAAATGTGTCATCTCCTGCTCGATCCGGGCCGGAATCTTCTCATCCGTTACCACATCGTGAATGGCCGGAAGGGTAAACGAGGTCACCAGCCCTCTGCTGGAAAACTTGGAGGAGTCAGTGAGGATCAGCACCCGCTTGGCCGACTCTGCCATGGCCTTCATCGTATCTGTGCGCATGAGGTCTGCGCCGGTGAAGCCCACGCCCTCCTTGTAGCCGTCCGCTCCCACGAAAATCTTCTCCACGGAAAAATCCGCCGCGCATCTTCTCGTCACCGGTCCCACCACCACCTGGGATTTCAGCTGATAGTCCCCGCCCAGCAGCACGATCTTGGCGTTGGGCGCCTCCTTGATATAGGAAGCCGTGAACGCAGAATTCGTGATGATCGTCACATTTTTCTTGTGGGTGGCCAGCTCCTCCGCCAGCAGGGCGCATGTGGTTCCGGACTCGATCATCACCGTCTCCCCGTCGTGTACCATGGAGGCCGCCAGTGCGGCAATCTTTTTCTTACGATTGTAATTGTGTCCGATGCGGGTACTCAGATCTCCGGTTTCGTTGATCACCGCGTAGCCGTGCTCCCGCTGGATGATCCTGCGTTCCACGAGAACGTCCAGGTCTTTGCGCACTGTCACCTGGGACACCTGCAGGATATTCGCCAGCGTCACCACATCCATCCGGTGGTTCTCACTGACCAGCTCTATGATCTTGTCCTGGCGTTCCTTCATCTGCATCGGATCAGTCCTCCTTATTACATTCTCCCGCCGCACAGCCACTCAGGTTCCCCGCGCTATCGCGCTCTACTGCCTGCTATCGCAGGCGGAACCTTCGTTAATGGCTTGTGAAAAACAAATGTCTGCTATCGCAGCCGCTTGTTTTCCCTACGCGCATTATATCATGAATTGTAAGCTTTTACAATAAATGCAAATAACTTTCATTCGAAAGTAGTGCTATTTTATTTTGAAATTTGTATG
>JAGTTR010000020.1 GCA_018223385.1 Oscillospiraceae bacterium Marseille-Q3528 | reverse complement strand
CCTCATTCCTAGTTCCAACGAAATCAATCTTTTATTGTCACATTAATAAAACACAACGATATTGAAAAACGAAACCACAATACTAATAGGATATGTATATTTTTTATACATAATCTGACACTATTGATTCCTCATCTTCATCCCAATAATCTATTGATTCCTGTGTTCTTTTTCGAAATTCCAAATAACCGATACATACAATCTTCTTTTTCATTAAATATTTCAACAATAATGATTTTCAGGTTCAATTCTATAAAAGACATAATCATGATTTACTTATTATTTTTTATATGTTAGTTCTATAAAATCATCTGAATAATGATATCTCATTTCTACATATGTATTTTTTGTACTCCATTTTTTCTCTGCCCATAAACTGTTTGCTTCTGAAAAAACTGATTTTCCTAGTCCCTTTTCAATCTCTTCTGCTATTCTATCAAACCTTTCCAAGTCTGGCACGTTATACTCAGAAATTCTTTTAAAAAAAGGTGATCCTGAAGTGTAAAACCATATAACTATTTCATTTAACTTACCATCTTCAAAAATGACGCAAAGCGAACTCGATCTCTCATCAAGTTCAGCTCTGCGTCTTAGCGTCTGGCTGGTTCAATAGCGTTATATGAAATTGTCGTAAATCAATGAGTGTTTCCTGCTTGCACTTTGGACAGAAGAGAAGATAATTCCGAAGAACGGTATCTTCTCGCAACCACACACGGGTTTTCCCGTGACAATGTGGGCATAGCAGCCATTGCCCTTGCTTTTCCATAATCATCACCTACTCATTCGATGGGGCGGAGATGAGCGTGATCTGCCGCGTTTTACTGCCTTCCACTGCCTCTTTTTTCATGTACTTGACTGCAATCTGATTGATTTCCGTAAGGAAACCCGAAAACTCCTCGTCCGTCAGTAGCAGCGTGCAGTTTGTAAATAGCAGCATATCCTTCTTGGGATCAGCCTTGCCACTAGAAAAGTACTTCGCAAATGCTGCACAAATACTGAGCAGTGACATTTGCACTGCATTTCCGTTTTCATCTTCTATCGCCATAGCATCCTTATTTAATTGATAAACGCTTTCAACAGTACCACGAATTCGATTTTCACCCACGACCATAAGAATCGTACTATCTGTAAGAATCTTTATGTGCCGATACAGGCTTGCGCTGGGAACATCGGGCAGCGCTTTTCTGATTTCCTTGACCGTGCCTGTTTCATGGAGCAAAAAATACTGAAAGATCCGCTGCCGAACAGGGTTCATTACAATTTCTGCCAATTCCATATAATGCTATCACTCCTTAATATATTATCTAATTATATTATATTCTCATTTCTGATAATATCAAGATAATAATTCTTTTATTGTATTCATCTCTGTCATCAATCACTTTTACAGGATCTATAGAATACAGACCACTCCGATTACAGTAGAAATAGATTTTTTCACATCACTGATTTGGAACCTTTCGTGTGGCAACAACCTACGTAAAGTAGAGTGCTCTTATTCCTTTCCACTTAATATCTCCACTAGTCTTTTTTCTTTGATGATAGCAATTCCCTGACTTTCATCGCCCAATATGATCAGATTATCACCTGGCTGAATATCAAATATTTTTCTTGCTTTTGCCGGTATCACAATCTGACCTTTCTCTCCCACTTTTGTGATTCCAAAAACATGCTTTCCCTTTGGCGGAACACCCAGACCAAGATTATTGCTGTTTTCTTTGTCATAGTTTACCAGATCATCCAAACTTACATCCAATACTTCTGCCAGGAGTTTACACCTCTCAATATCTGGTAATGATTCTCCTGTTTCATATTTTGAAAGTGTCTGTCTACTTACACCAATCTTTCCAGCCAGTTCATCCTGTGAAAAGCCATGCATTTTACGTACGGATACAAGGTTATCTTTAAACATGTTTTTTCTCCTTTTTCACACCTAATACACACCAGCGGATAATCGGTATTCTACTGATGATTTCATATAAAAACAATGCACCTGCAAATGCACTGATTCCTACGACTATATATACAATCCCTGCCGGAAGTTCTGAAATAAAACACCTCAGGTAATAAGCTACACAAGCTAATGGAAGATAATGAAAAACATAAATTCCCCAGGATTTTTTTGACATCCATCTAGATACTTTGTTTTCCAAGTTTCCATATTTTTTCATAAATGCCAAAATTGCAAGAATTGAAAACCAACAATAAATACAGGCAGGCATATTATTAAGCACAGGCTCTACCGCATAGTTTTCGCCAAAATAATATATCGTATAGAATATTCCTGTTGCACCAGCTGCGATCAGAAAAATCCCCCACCATTTACTTAAGCGCTTAACAACCTCATCATGTGAAAAAATAAAATAACCTGTAAAAAAACAGAACCCGTAAATTCCAAACCGGTACACAGTTACTATCGGCGTATTAAGAACTTGTGAGAATCCATATACACAGACAGTTAACAAAATCAGCAGCCATACTGGTGTTTTTTCTCCTCTTTTCCAGATACGATCCCTTTCAAATTTTCTCACTAGTAACAGAAGCATTGAAAAAATCCATAGTACTTGTATATACCAAAGAACACCGATTCCTGATATAGCCATGATCACATACCGAACTATTCCTGGAACGGATTCAAAGCTTTCAAAAGCACCGCTGATTTTCATATTATAATATCCCAGTATCCATTGAAATACAAAAAGTCCAATGGTGGAAGGAACCAATAGCTTGCGTGTTTTATCTCGGATACATTCTTTTACATTATGCTTTTCCAGATAATATCTGACTGTCATACCAGACATCGTAAATAACAAAGCCATCATCCAGGGATATACGAGATATTGGAAAGCATCCTGCAACTGCTGTTCTTTAAACGGACCGATTACTCCAAACGGCTGGACACCATTGTACATATAAATCACATGATAAATTACAACAATACAAACAGTAATCCAGCGAATATTATCCAGATATATTCTTCTTGTGTTATCCATACTTTTCCCACCTTTGCAATTATTTTTAACATATTTTAGCATAAAAGAAGCATCCTTACGACCAACTTCCTTTAACATTTTCTACTGAGTTTTGTTAAAAATCATTGCGTTATGCTATACCTTCGTTTACAGCTTATTTTCATAATGTCCGTATAACGCTTCCTTAGTCATTCCAAAGTCCTTTCAATCTGACTCACAGATACAGCTTCATATCCATTTTTCGCAAACAAGTGAAGTGCCACAGTCATAATTTCTTCCTTTATACTTCCCATATATCATCTCTTTTGTAAAGACAAACGACCGTTTACATTATTTACTTCAGTAAACAGTCGTTTATTTGTCAAGTATTTTATTTCAACGGAAAGCAGATATCTATTTCCATATATCCATCTTCACCCACTAGGCGATAAATATCAAAAATCGGTCGTTTTTCGTCTAACTGATTTCCGGTTCTTGAAATCCATCTGCAAAATATCTCCTGATATACCATAAAAAGGAACTGAGGAAAACCCTTAAAATGATACGCCGCATATTTTCCTCCCTGAAAATTCTGAAACAGTATATGTTCATTTTTCTTCAATACCAGTTGCTCTGGAAAAACAGTCTGACACAGCTCATACATGCAATGATCTTCGTCTGTAATCGTTGGATCATCAATGGTACATTCCATATATAACGTTTCTTCTGTGGCGAGATGCTCATATTTTTCTATAAACCGGCACCACTCCCGGGGAAGCTCATGATAATTTCCCTTCTTTCTTTCATATATAACTGTAAAGCTGTCAAGATTTTCGACAGTGATTAATTTACCTGCATCATCAAGAGCATCTAATGTTACCCCATGAGAAAATGAACTTTTTTCCACCATCTGCTCACTTGTTTTCCGGAAATCACCCGGCGATAAATTCAGATGCTTTTTAAATGCTGTTGCAAAATTTGACGAGGAGTATCCATATTTTTCACCAATTTCTGTAATGCTTTTTTCTTTCTCAACTTTCAGACACCATGCACTTCTCTCCAGACGAATCCTCTTAATAAATTGATAAAGAGCTTCATCCGTTTGTTCTTTGAACATACGTGTCAGATGATATCTGGAATAAGAACAATAATGAGCTACATCATCTACTGTAATTTCCTCATCAATATGGTCAAATATATAGTTAATGGCTTTATTTATCACTGCACTGCGTATTTCATAATTTTCAGTATTATCCATTCAGTTCACCACACTTTCGTTTACCCGTTTGCTTCCTTATTAAAAATACTGCAATGATCGCTGTAAGTATTTCAGAGCATGGAGCAGTAAGCCATACACCCGTCATTCCTAAAATTGCAGGAAGAACCAGCGCAAATCCCAAAAGGAAAACTATTCCTCTTAATGTCGAAATGATTGCAGATGACTCTGCGTCCCCACAGCTTGTAAAATACATAGAATTCACTACATTATATCCCATAGCAAGAAATGTTACAGCATAAATTTTAAAACCTGTTGCAACCATATCAGCCACTTCATTATTACATCCAAACAAACCTGCATACTGCTTTCCTGCCACAAAAAATGATATAGCTATGATCAATCCTATCATAAACAACATCTTATTCGTAATTTTTCTTAAAGCAAAAGCCGTCTCTTTCTCTCTCGCACCCCAACATCTACTGACAAGAGGACTGATTCCCTGCCCAAATCCAATACAGATCATACTGTACCCATAAACTACAAATCCCAAAATTGTAAAAGCTGCAACGCCTTCTGCTCCTACATATTTCATAATCACATAGTTAAACATAAACATGGATATGGCACTGGCCATCTCTCCTATAAATTCAGAAGAACCATTGAGAATCATTTCCTTGTTTATCCCTCTGTCAAATGAAAACTTCCGAAATCCGATTCCTGTTTTTCGACTAATGAAGTAAAACATCTGAACCAATACAGTCAATAGCTGTACAATTAATGATGCTACAGCACTTCCCTGAATTCCAAATCTCATAATATCCACAAAAAAGAAATCGAGAACTCCATTCAAGATACATCCTGCAATACTGACAAGCATACAAATCTGCGGTTTGCCATCAACACGGATAAACATTCCAAGGATTGTTCCAATTACCATAAGTGGATACGTAAACAGCATGATTCTATAATACTCAGTAAAGTAAACTGACAGATCACCGTCTGCTCTTAAAATCTTCAAGGTTGGTGTGAAAAGTAAAAATACCATAACAGAGATTGCCACACATGTGATCAGGGCAGCTACTACTGTCTGTGAAAATACTTCTGATGATTTTTTTTGTTCATTTGCCCCAAGCATTCTGCCACTGATAACAGAACCACCTACACCAATGCAAAGTCCTGTTCCAAGGTAAAAATACAGTATCGGTAATCCCAAATTGATTGCAGCCAACGCATTTTGACCTACATAGTTCCCAGTAAAATATCCATCCGTTATTGTTATTACTGTCTGTAATAACATTGCAATGATACTCGGAATGGAAAACTGGAGTATCATTCTTATTTTGTTTTCTTTGATTTGTTTAATATCCATACTTACCTCTCTCCTTTTTTTCTTTATTATAGAGATGTAAGTATGGATATACTTCTGAATTTGTGCTATATACATTTTTCGTTTAATATGCCGGGACACCGTATCCATAAATATTACTGCTTCCGATACGGTAACTCCGTCTTGCCACTTTATCCCCACTGTTGCCTTCTATGGTATTGACGGTTCCACCGCTGACACTCTCTACAATTCCAACGTGGTCAATCGTTCCATTATTTCCCCAGTCAAAGAAAATAATATCTCCTGCCACCGGGGTATAACTTCCGTCACGGAACCTGCCTTTACTTTCAAACCACTTCACACCGTCCGAACAAAGAGAAAATTTCGGAATGACTCCACTTTGAATATAACCGCTCTGGTCTGCACACCAGGACACAAAGCAGGCACACCACTCTACCCTGCCTCCAAATCCATACCAACTCCAATAGGTCGTTCCGCCTTTTCCTTCCTGCGATGCTGTCACCTGAACGATTACCTGATTGCCGATACCTGTCGGGATTCTTCCAAATGCATAATACTGAAGCACATGTTACAAGCTGCTTTCCTCCAAGAGTGCTGCCATCGAAAGTAAACTCAATCTGCACTTCTATGTTTTCCTTGTTCGCTGTAAACCATAGATATTGATAAAAAACTGGTTCAATTCTTTTTCATTTGATTTCAACTGATTAAAACGTTCCTGACATTCGTCTTTCCAAAGGAGATAGTATAAATGTCAGATCTTCCGGATTTAACTGTGCATATTCTTTACGAATTTCTGCAAGCTGCAACTTCACTTCTAGTTCTTGCTGTGCTTCTTCCAGATAATACTTCCAGTTATCTTTCAACAATTCCCACGTATCTGGATGACCTTCTATCCATAAACGAACTAAACTGTTTTCGACCATATACCGTACAATCCAGTCTGGTGTGAATAACTGTGTAACTGCAGGAATCTCCTCTTTTGTAATTTTACCTTTTTTTCCAAATGCAGCACTTTTAGGCTCGGTATTGTAATACTGATACATCCAACCGATGGGTGATTTATAACACATCATCTTTCAATCCATAAAAAAACGATGCTATTTTTTCTTTGCTATCTAATATCTCATCTACTGGTACTCCACATGATTTTGCCAAATCAATAGAACCTTCAAAGGCTACACGAATGTCTGGTGCAAATGCCCTGTTTAATAATTCCATGAACAGCTTCGTATCCTTACCAATTTCATCTACAAATTTCTGATACTGATCCTGTAATGAAACATCCAGCTGATGTACTGCTTCTGCATATTCTTCAAATATCTTCTGTTCTCTGGCTGACAGATTATCTTTTGCGATCTGATACATCATGATTCCTACAGTATTGCCAATCACTGCGCCAAGTACAGGAACCGGAATCAATACTTGGCCTGCAAATGAAGAAAGTGCACTAACTGAAGCATCTAAACATAACATTTCTGAATTCTCAATAAATCTCTGTTCATCTACATTTCCCTGCTTTAATTGATATGCCTGTTCCGCAATACCAAATGTTGCTGTTACCATTGCGCTTGCTACAGCTGCCGGAGTTGCAATAAAATTTGTCAATGTATAAATAGATGCTCCTCGTACCCCACCCTTCAAGGTTCCCTTTCCTGTAGTAGCTGCAATCTCTTTCCAATCATCCTCATCAAAAGCATTGAATTTCTTACCAGACTTTCTTTTTTCAGCTATTTCCAGGCACAATGCCATAGCACCCTCAATTGCGGCTGCAGCTGCTGTTGCTTTCACTCCCTCAGATAACGTAGGTTTACTTTTATTATATGCCTGTTCTTTTCTTTCCTGATTTCGTTTTCTTAAACTACCCTTTTCTTTTGAAAAAGTCTGTTCGTATGTGCCTTTCTGGACTTCAGAATATTTTAATTTAGACGGTTCTACTTTATCTAATGGAATATCACCATTTTTAAAAAATTCATGTACTTCTCTCCACTGTTTCAGAGAAAAATCGCCTGTTAAAGTCGGCATTTTATTTGCTTCTTTTTCTGAAATCGAAAGCAGCCACTTGATTTTCTCGTAATGGTCTTCCGGAATCTGATATACTCCGCCATTATCAAGAAAATCAGGATAAGCATTTAAATGCATACGAATTGCCTGTAATGATAAATGCCCGCCTCCGTTTACAAATTTCTGCTGGATTAGTGTTGCTCCCCTTCTCAAATCTTCAGGCCCATTATCATTAATCCATTCGTATATTGGTGCTTTTCCTTCTATCTGTTCTCTGGCATTTCCAATACCACATTCTGCAACTTCAGCAATAAATCCGTGCATTCCATATTGGCCGCCTCGTCCTTTTCCATTATTCACGATATCTCTGCTAATAGTTTTAAGTGTTTCACTAATGGTAGACATCGCTTCGTTCAGATTTAATTCTTCTTTCTGCAATGCTTCCATCAATCTGTCTAATCGCACTTGATTCAGGTAATTAATCCATGAAGCAACAGCTTGTTCTTGCCCACTTTTAATCATCTTTTTAGCTTCTATCATTTACTTTATTCCTCCACAGTTTCACCAAGCGTTGCTGCTAAAGATTTTGCATTGTTCACAAGTGTTCCCAATAACATTTGCCCTTCATCTGCTATTTCTATAAAATTCTTTCCATAGTAAGTCATACAATTTCCGTACTGATCATTCAACATACTTCTTAATTTGTCCGTCTTATCTAATAATGACTGCATTTTGACATTAACTTCACTAACTAATTCAACATTGTGTAATACTGCCTCAATCTCTTCTTTTTTTTCTTTACCAAGTTTGATTTTCTTATTTGCAAACAGAGCAATTGATGCTAATAATGTAGCTCCTCCAATTGTCCAGCCTACTGGACCGGCCATTGCCAGAAATGCAGTTCCAGATGCCATTCCACCTCCCCCGGCAGCGGCTGCACCACCTCCAAGCCATGCTAAAGCTGCATTAGTAGCGGCTGCACCTGACAATGTTGATATAGCAGTTCCTGTAGAAGCTGTACCAAATGTAGTTGCTACCCACATAGCTGCACTCGGAGCCAAACTGGCTACAGCCATACCTCCGGCTACTCCTGCACCTACACCTGCCATGGATTTCTTGGCTGCATCAAGTTCTTGTGTTGCATAATCACATACATCTTTGAATTCTTTTTTATAAAAATGTATCTCCTTAAAATCTGCATCAAAATTCTTTGGATGATTTGCAATACTGTTTATTAAGTTTTCAACATTTTCCAGTAAATCCATAGATCGTTCCCGTTGTCTAAGAATCGCTGAGCCGTTGTTCTCAAACTCAGCATATGCCGCATTATACCTGTTTACTGCATTATGAAGTTGGTCATCAAGACTTCCCTGCTTTTCTTTGTTATCGTCTTGTGTGCCCTGTTTTTTATGTTCAGCCACTACATTTTTTATCGTATCAGCACTTGTTTTTGCTCCATTTGTAATCTTTTCGGCTCCATCCTTTACTCCGTTTGATACGAACACAAGACCATCTTTCGTTCCCTTAGAAATCTTATCAAGCACCTCCCTATCTTTTGCCTGTTTTTCTACCTCTGCAATAGTTCCACTAATAAAATCTCCTACGTTTTTCAATTTATCTTTAAACGGTTTTCCCATAACAATTATCCTTCTTTCTTGTCAAAATAATGTTGGATCTGCTCCATACCATGTCTGTACGTCGTTTTCTGTTGTAACACTTTCAATCCATGCAATGCCAAATACATATGTTGTCGTCTTAGTTTCTTTCATAACCAAATATAAAACACCGTCTTCCATATACTCGTTATCGTAATCATATATATCTGAGATGCACATACCATCCGCATAATATCCTGATTCGCCTTCCATGCCTATTGACAATTTAGTATTATCTTTGTAAAACGATTTCAATTCTAATCGTTCTCCTGGTTCTATTCCATCCTTTTTAGATGAAACATGCCCCTTTATTTTACAAGATATTGTATGTATTTTTCCATCTGGGATAAAATCAATTTTAATGGCATATCTCCCATTAACGTCAGGACATAATTTGTCTGACACTCCAATATTCTTTTCCGTATATTCAACTTTGTTGTCATCTACATATATTTCAATATCTCCTAATGGTGTGGTTAGCATTAATCCACCTCCAATCTGCTATTATTATAACATTCAATCATTTTTTACGCACTAAAAAAGGATGTAGGGATCAACTTCCCACATCCTCATTAGTAGCTTAATATCCGCTGTTTATCTTACACCTAAATCAGCTCCTCTCTCCGGCTTATCTTTTCCCTGTTTTTCCTGGATAATTCTCTTATTGATTTCCAGGCGTTCATGGATTGAAGGTTTCTTTTCTTTTCCTGTCATTGCCTTTTTCTGTGCCACTGCCTTTCTTTCTGCTTTCCCTGCGTCCTTAATCATGATACTTCCAATCAAGGCTCCAATGATGACACTTAATGCAGCCATCCCAAGTGTTGCTGTTATATCCATTCCTTTTGGAATCAGGATTAGCCGCATTTTATGTATTCCAAATGGAAGTCCAGAAAGAAATATCCACCAGAACAAGTCTGTCTGTCCACTGACTTTCATGATGGTGGATACCATCCAGAACCAAAATAGCATAAATGCCAGTGGCAATATTGATTTTTTAATTACATCTTCTATCATCATCTTTTTATTCCTTCTGTCCAATTTCACATATCATATTATTGTTTTTCTGCCCATGATGCCAGGAGCATAAATATCACTTCTTCCATCTGAGCCTTTGAATATGTCTCAGGGAAATACTGTTTTAGCTTCTTCACTGGAATCTGTACCTGAACTTTTTCAGTGCTTTCATTCATACAGATCTGATCAATCTCTGAATACGTCAGCATGCTCTCTTTTGAAACCTGCTTCAGTTCCTTTGCCTGCTTCATGGACGGTACCATATTATGATTATTCGTATACTGAAGCAATATCTGCTGTTCTTCACTTCTTAAATAAGAAACTTCAACAGCTGTGTTAAATGGAAGCTTCTTCTCGTCTGCCAATTCTAAAAGTTCTGCTATTAACTCTGTCAGATGAATATATCGCAGAATCTGTCTGGAACTATCCCCTGTATTCTGACTGACTTCTTCAGCCGCCAAGGGGCTGTTGCAAAATAGATGAGTAATCATCTATGGAGCAACGGCTCCACTCCAGAAGAAGAATTACGGGACCGTATCGCAGAGCTGGAACGTAAAAATAGAGACTTACAGATGGAGAATGACCTGTTAAAAAAAGTAAGGGAATTAGAAAGGAGGGATCGCTTTCTTTAATACATAAATTATGTGAATATCAGGCAATCAGGGAACTGTCCAAATCAAAAGGATATCCGGTCAGACAAATGTGCAGATACCTTGGAATTACTCGTTCTTCTTATTACCGATGGCTGAAACATCCAAAAAGTGACAATGAGATCAGGAATGAACAGATTGCCGATATTATCAGAGAAATACATCAGCTGCATCCAGATATGGGCTATCGGCGTATCCGTAATGAACTGGCTATAAATTATGGGATTCCTGCCAATGATAAGAGGATCCTGAGAATCTGCCGAAAAATCGGAATACAGTCATCTATCAAATGGAAACCGAAAAGCTGTACGAAAGCAGACAGGAATCCCTCCCACATTGCGAAAAACTTTCTTCACCGGGAGTTTCACGCAGATAAACCGAATGAGAAATGGCTGACAGATGTAACAGAGTTCAAATATTATATAGGGGTAGAAGTACACAAAATATATTTAAGTGCGATTCTTGATCTGTGCGACCGCAGGATTGTCTCATATAAAATCAGCGCGCATAATGACAATTCCCTTGTTATGGATACATTTGATCAGGCGGTAACGGCAGAGCCTGATGCGCATCCGCTTTTTCATTCGGACCGGGGATTCCAATATACCAGTCAGGCATTTTATAGTCGGCTGAAGAAACATCATATGAAACAAAGTATGTCCAGAGTTGCACACTGTATTGATAATGGACCAATGGAAGGATTTTGGGGAATCTTAAAACGGGAAATGTATTATGGGAAACGCTTTACATCAAAAGAAGAATTAATCCAAAGCATCCAAGACTATATTGAATACTATAACAACCGACGACTACAGCGTAAGTTACATATAATGACACCGATGGCCTTTCATGAACTTACGTTGAAAGCAGCATAAGAAAAACCCTTGAAAATACTGGATTTTCAAGGGTTTTATGGGTCTTATTAAAGATCTGCAAATATCAGATTATTTTCCCATCTGCTTAGCAACTTCTGCTGCAAAGTCCTCTTCTTTCTTTTCCAGACCCTCGCCGGTCTCAAAACGAACAAAGCCTTTGATGGTGATCTTTGCGCTGTTTGCCTTGGCAACTTCCTCAACGTACTTGCCAACGGACTGCTTGCCATCCTCAGCCTTTACGTATACCTGGTCAAGCAGGCAGATCTCTTTGAGCTCTTTGTTGATACGGCCTGTGATCATGCCCTCGATAACCTTCTCCGGCTTCTGGGACTCCTTCGGATCGTTCTTGATCTGTGCAAGAAGGATGCCTTTCTCATGCTCGATGTAGTCAGCGCTTACCTCTGCACGGCTTGTGTACTGCGGTTTCAGAGCTGCAACCTGCATTGCTACATTCTTAGCCATCTCTTTGACAGCATCGTTGACAACGTCTGTGACAACGTCAACAAGAACGCCGATCTTGCCGCCCATGTGTGTGTAGGAAGCTACGAAACCGTCTGCCTCCTCAACCTGCTGGAAACGACGGATCTTCATGTTCTCACCGATGACAGCGATCTGTCCGGCAAGTGCCTCGTTTACAGTCTTGGTTGTATCGAATTTCCAGGGCTCAGCCAGGAAAGCGTCGATATCTGCTGCTGTGGTGTCCAGAGCCTGCTCAGCAACCTGTGCAACGTATCCCTGGAACTTCTCGTTCTTTGCAACGAAGTCTGTCTCTGCATTTACTTCTACAGCGACTGCCTTCTTGGAATCATCGGAAACCTTCAGCATAACGATACCCTCTGCTGCGATTCTTCCTGCCTTCTTCTGTGCGGTTGCAAGGCCTTTCTCTCTTAAGAACTCTACTGCCTTGTCCATATCACCGTCTGTAGCGGTAAGAGCTTTCTTGCAGTCCATCATGCCGGCGCCGCTCATCTCTCTTAACTCTTTTACCATTGCTGCTGTAATAGCCATGTTATCTTCCTCCAATTAGCGTGTAGAATCTCGGTTATGATTACTCTTCTGTAGCCTCTGCCTCTTCTGCAGCTGCCTCTGCAACTTCCTCAGCAGCGCCCTGGTTTGCCTCGATGACAGCGTCTGCCATCTTGGAAACGATGAGTTTTACTGCACGGATGGCATCGTCGTTACCCGGGATCACGTAATCCAGCTCTTCCGGATCGCAGTTGGTATCAGCGATACCGATCAGCGGAATACCCAGTGTGTGCGCTTCCTGTACGCAGATTCTCTCCTTCTTCGGGTCAACGATGAAGATGGCATCCGGAAGCTTCTTCATGTTCTTGATACCGCCAAGGTTCTTCTCCAGCTTCTCCCACTCTTTCTTCAGAGCGATAACTTCTTTCTTCGGAAGTACGTCGAAGGTGCCGTCCTCGGACATGGTCTCGATTGCTTTCAGTCTTGCGATTCTGCTCTGGATGGTCTTGAAGTTAGTCAGCATACCGCCAAGCCATCTCTCATTTACAAAATACATGCCGCATCTCTCAGCCTCTACACGGATAGCGTCCTGTGCCTGCTTCTTGGTTCCTACGAACAGAATGCTGCCGCCGTCTGCTGCGATATCGAAGATTGCCTTGTAAGCCTCGTCCACTTTGCCAACGGACTTCTGCAGGTCGATGATGTAGATACCATTTCTCTCTGTGTAGATGTAAGGAGCCATCTTAGGGTTCCATCTTCTGGTCTGGTGTCCGAAATGCACACCGGCTTCGAGTAACTGCTTCATTGAAATAACGCTCATGTTTCTTTCCTCCATTTGGTTAAATTCTTCCGCGGATATCCACTTTCCGGATAGACCGTCGAAACGGCACCATCTCCAGAATCCACCCGCGTGTTTTCTCATAGACTAAAATAGTATAGCACAGAGGCTATACTATTTCAAGATATTTTTTCACGTTGTTTACAACATTGTCTAAACAGTTCAGCCGCGCCATTCGCAGAATCGTGCTTCCGCACTCTCCACTGCTTCGCAGCTACTTTCTGCTCATTTTCTGGCGCTCTTCTTATGCCTTTCCTCGCTCAGCTATTCGTGCAAGCACGATCGCTGTTCTCGTTCGGCATAAACTGAACTGTTTACGAAAACTTTGCGATCAGGCCCTGTAAAAATACGATGATGACGAAGATCGGCAGGATCCAGGTCACATAGAACCGGATGCCTTTGGGAATCTTCACACCCTCGCCCGCATTGGCCTCTGCCCGGTAGTTTTCAAAGCCCCAGCCCACGCGGCTGACACAGAAGAGCAGATATACGAGGGAGCCCAGCGGCAGCAGAAAATTGCTGACGATGAAGTCTTCCAGATCCAGTACGGTGGAGCCTGCACCAAGAGGCTGGAAACCGGACCACACATTATAGCCCAACACACACGGCATGGACAAAATGACCATAAGGATGCCGTTGATCACGGCTGCCTTTCCTCTTTCAATATGGAACAGATCTCTCGTACACGCCATGATGTTTTCAAATACGGCGATGATGGTAGAGAATGATGCAAAAAACATAAACAGGAAGAACAGGCTGCCCCAGATCCTGCCTCCCGCCATGGAATTAAAGATATTCGGCAGGGTGATAAAGATCAGGGACGGGCCGCTGTCCGGGCTGACGTTGTAGGCAAAGCAGGCCGGGAAAATGATCAGGCCGGATACGAATGCCACGAAGGTGTCCAGACAGGCAATACTGATGGACTCACCCAGCAGGGTCTTGTCTTTTTTCAGATAACTGCCAAAAATCAGCATGGCGCCGATGCCAAGGCTCAGGGTAAAGAATGCCTGGTTCATGGCTGCGGTGACGGTTTCAAACAGGCCGCTGTCCAGCGTTCTCTGGAAATCGGGCATCAGATAGAACTTCAGGCCCTCTCCGCCGCCCTCCAGGGTAAAGCTGTGTACTGCCAGCACAAGTATGAGAATGAGCAGGGATACCATCATCCATTTGGAAACGCTTTCCACCCCCTTTTGCAGCCCTCTGGAGCAGATAAAAAAACCTGCCACAACGATGAGGATCATCCAGATGGTAACGGTTTCAGGGGAAGCCAGCATCTCACCAAAAGCCGCCGCTGTGGCATCTCCCTGGATGCCCTCCATGGAACCGGTGACATACCGGTAAAAATAGTGGATCATCCATCCGGCTACGGAGGTGTAGAACATCATCAGAACAAAGTTGCCGGCAAGGGCGATATAGCCGTGTACATGCCATTTCTGTCCCGGTTTTTCCAGTACATGATAGGCACGCACCGTGCTCTTCTGACTGGCTCTGCCGATGGCAAACTCCATGGTCATCACCGGGACGCCCACCAGCACCAGGAAAAATACATACAGCAGCACAAATACGCCGCCGCCGTATTTTCCCGTGATATAGGGAAATCTCCATACGTTTCCGATGCCGATGGCGCAGCCTGCAGACAACAGCAGGAAACCAAGTCTTGATTGAAATGTTTCTCTTTCCATTTTCTCTTTCTCTCTCTTTTTATTTTTTTATCCGATATGAAGGATCATCGTCGCAAACCGGAAATATACCAGCAGAGACAATGCATCCACTATCGTTGTAATAAAAGGACTGGCCATGACGGCAGGGTCAAAACCGATCCTGCGGGCGATCATCGGCAGGGAACAGCCGATCAGCTTGGCCACCGTCACTGCCACGATCAGCGTCAGGCAGACAACGCAGGCCACCGGAACTCCTGTCCGGTCGAATACCAGCATTTTTACAAAATTGGCGCCCGCCAGCGTCACGCCGCAGAACACGCCGACCCGCATTTCCTTCCACATGACGCGCAGAATATCCCCGAACTCGATCTCTTCCAGGGATAACCCACGGATGATCGTTGCCGAAGCCTGACCACCGGCATTTCCGCCGGTATCCATAAGCATGGGAATGAACGCTGTCAGCACCACATAACTGCTCAGGGCGTCCTCAAAGGAAGAAATAATGGCGCCGGTAAAGGTGGCGGACACCATGAGAAATAACAGCCAGGGAATACGTTTTTTCCACGTATCCACGATGCCGGTTCGCATGTACGGCTTGTCGTTCGGCACAATAGCTGCCATCTTCTCGATATCCTCTGTGGTCTCTTCCTGCAGGATATCCACGATATCATCGACAGTGATAATGCCCACCAGCCGGTTCTCGTTGTCCACGACCGGCATGGAGGTGAAGTCGTATTTCTGGAACTGCCGGGAAACTTCCTCCTGGTCCATGAGCGTATGCACAGAGATCACATGCTCGTTCATGATATTTTCAATGAGTTCGTCAGAGGAACTCAGCAGCAGACGCCGCAGCGTCACGGAGCCAATGAGCTTTCTCCGGTTATCCAACACATAACAGACATCAATGGTTTCTTTGTCCACACCGGTCCGGCGGATGCGCAGGATCGCCTGCTCCACCGTCAGCGTCTCCTTCAGATCCACAAACTCCACCGTCATGATGCTTCCGGCGGAATCCTCCGGGTAGCGCAGCAGCAGGTTGATATCCCGCCGTGTCTCCGGGCTTGCGTTGGCCAGCAGCTTCTTCACCACGTTGGCCGGCATTTCCTCCATCAGGTCCGCCGCATCATCCGCCATCAGGCTGTCGATGACATTGGCCGCCTCTTTATCTGACAGATCGGTGATGATATCCTGCTGATACTCGATGGGCAGATAGGAAAATACATCCGCCGCCATATCCTTCGGCAGAAAACGGAATACCGTCAGCATGTCGTCGCCGGTCAGCTCCTCCATCATTGCCGCAATATCCGCCTCGTTCATCTCCGACAGCATTTCCCGCAGAAGGGAATATTGCTTGGTCTCGATCAGTTCCTTGATTTTGTCTAAATCCATGACAATGTCCATATCCATGATAAGCTTCCTCCAGATGAAATTTTTATGATATTTTTCATACACATTCGACCTGGAACATCAGAAGCCTGTCCCTCTGTATTTTTTACCATAAAAACCACCACCTTTCAGGGCTTATCTTTGCGCCTATTCTTTAACTATACTAAAAGTAGCAAGAATTGTCCAGTATGGAAAACAAAGACCTTCTGAATTAAGACATTACAGATACAGTTCTCGTGACACGCTTCGTTTTCTACTCCTCGTACGCACTTTTTCGCTCCAGCTGCTGCGCAAACTCACCTCTTCGAGGTTCAAACATGCGCTCACTGTCGCTGTTCGCGTACTCGTCATTTCGAAAGCCTCGCTATCGTCACTTCGAACTTGTATCTCTTCTGCCCTATTACACAAAAAAGGTCTGCCTTCTTTACATGATAAAATGTAAATAAGACAAACCTTTCCTTATAATATATGATTTTGTAATACTATCATTAAATCATTCAACCACTCATACGCAAGCGTATCGTGGTTTTCTGACTTACTACCTTGGTATTACAAGTTCGTGTATCCCATGAGGCTTTCGTCCACCGCCCGGGCTACATTTCTGCCCTCTGCAATGGCCCACACAACCAGGGACTGTCCTCTTCTCACATCTCCTGCCGCAAACACGGCGGGCTGACTGGTACGGTAGCTGTCACCCTCCGTGGCCACATTGGTTCTGGCATCGGTCTTGACGCCGAAGGCCTTGGTCACGTAGTCCTGGCTGCCAAGGAAACCAGCGGCGATGAGCACCAGATCCACGTCGATGGTGTACTCGCTGCCGGGCACTTCTTCCATGACGGTACGGTCGGTTTTCTCATCCTTCTTTGGTTCCAGCTTTACCAGCTTGGCCTTGGTGACGTTGCCGCCCTTGTCCAGAACAAATTCCTTTACCGTTGTCTGGTACACCCGCGGGTCTTTGCCGAACATCGCTATGGCCTCTTCCTGTCCGTAATCGGTTTTCAGCACCCTGGGCCACTGGGGCCAGGGATTCTGCTCTGTCCGTTTGGAAGGAAGCTTTGGCATCATTTCCAGCTGGATGACAGAAGCCGCTCCCAGGCGAATGGATGTGCCCACACAGTCATTGCCGGTATCACCGCCGCCGATGACCAGCACTTTCTTTCCTTTGGCCGGGATGAACTGTTTGTCTCGGAAAGAGGAATTGAGCAGGCTCTTTGTGGTAGCTGTGAGAAAATCCACCGCAAAGTAGATACCTTTTCCTTCTCTTCCCGGTACCTTGATGTCTCTCGGATTGGAAGCACCGCAGGCCAGAATCACCCGGTCGTACTCTTTCAAAAGCTCTGCGGCTTTTTTGTCCACACCCACGTTGACACCGGTGACAAATTCCACGCCTTCCGCTTTCATCACTTCCACTTTCCGTTCCACGATCCGCTTATCCAGCTTCATATTAGGAATGCCATACATGAGCAGTCCGCCGATCCGGTCATTTCGTTCGAAAACAGTGACACTGTGCCCCCGGCGGTTCAGCTGATCGGCTGCCGCCAGCCCGGAAGGGCCGGAACCGATGACTGCAATCTTCTTACCGGTTCTCGCTTTGGGTGGCTTTGGTGCCGCATAACCTTTTTCGTAGGCATTCTCAATGATGGTATACTCGTTTTCCTTGGTGGACACCGGGTCTCCGTTAAGGCCGCAGGTGCAGGCTGCTTCGCACAGAGCCGGGCACACCCGGGAGGTAAACTCCGGGAAGTTGTTGGTCTTATGCAGCCGCTCATAGGCCTCCTCCAGATTGCCGGTATACACACAGTCATTCCACTCGGGAACCAGGTTATGCAACGGACATCCGCTGGTCATGCCAAACAGCATCATACCGGACTGACAGAAGGGAACGCCGCAGTCCATGCAGCGGCCGCCCTGCTGCCGTTGTTTTTCCAGCGGGAGCGGAATATGGAACTCGTCAAAATTTTTAATTCTGTCTTTGGGCGAAATCGCCGTACTTGTCTCTCTTGCAAACTCTAAAAATCCTGTTGGTTTTCCCATGATACTCCCCTCCTAACCTCTCGTATTTGCATAAAATGCTTCGATCTGTGCCTGCTCACTGCTTAAACCTTTTTCCTCCATCTGGACGATGGCGTTGAGCATCCGCTCATAGTCGTGCGGAATGATCTTTTTGAATTTCGGCAGGTACTCTCCGAAGTTTTCCAGGATCATCTTGCCCTTCTCCGAATTGGTGTAGGCCACATGCTCCTTGATCATATCCTTCAGCTCCAGCACGTCGTATTTATTCGTCAGTTCCCGGATGGAAACCATTTCTTTATTGATTCTTGTATACAGATCGCTGTTTTCATCCAGCACATAAGCGATACCGCCGCTCATACCTGCGGCGAAGTTCTTGCCGGTGCTGCCCAGCACGACCACGCGGCCGCCGGTCATGTACTCGCATCCATGATCACCCACGCCTTCCACAACGGCGATGGCGCCGGAGTTGCGGACACAGAACCGCTCACCTGCCACACCGCCGATATAGGCTTTGCCGCTGGTGGCGCCGTAGAGGGCCACGTTACCGATGATGATGTTCTCATCCTGCTTGAAGCGCACGCCCTTGGGCGGATAGACGATCAGCTTGCCGCCGGACAGGCCCTTGCCGAAGTAATCATTGGAATCACCGGTAAGCTCCAGGGTCAGGCCCCTGGGGATAAAGGCACCAAAGCTCTGTCCGCCTGCACCCTTACATTTGATCACATAGCTGTCTTCTTCCAGATCATCGCCGTAGCGTTTGGTGATCTCAGAACCGAAAATGGTTCCGAAGGCACGGTCGGTGTTGCTTACATCCACCTCGATGCTCTTCTTCTGACCGGATTCCAGGGCACTTTTCAGCTTTTTCATGAGGATCCGCTCATCTGCCGTCTTCTCCAGCTGGAAGTCATATATCTGCTTCGGATCAAAGGTCACCTTCTCTCCCTCTTTTGCAAAAGGATTATTCAGGATGGCACTCAAATCTACCCGTTTTGCCCGGGGTGCATCCGGATGCTCCTTCATTTTCAGAAGGTCGGTGCGTCCCACCAGCTCATCCACGGTGCGCACACCCAGCTTTGCCATATATTCCCGTAGCTCCTGGGCCACAAATTTCATAAAGTTCATGACATATTCCGGCTTGCCCGCAAACCGTTTGCGCAGCTCCGGATTCTGAGTTGCCACGCCCACCGGGCAGGTGTCCAGATTACATACGCGCATCATGACACAGCCCATGGTTACCAGCGGTGCGGTTGCGAAACCGAATTCCTCAGCGCCCAGAAGAGCTGCGATGGCCACATCCCGGCCGCTCATGAGTTTTCCGTCTGTCTCGATGCGAACCTTGTTCCGCAGGCCGTTCATGATCAGCGTCTGATGGGTCTCCGCCAGTCCCAGCTCCCAGGGCAGCCCTGCATTGTGGATGGAACTCTTGGGTGCCGCACCGGTACCGCCGTCATAACCGGATACCAGGATGACCTGAGCACCAGCCTTTGCCACACCGGCGGCTACTGTTCCCACACCGGCCTCAGATACCAGTTTGACAGAAATCCGCGCATCCTTGTTGGCATTTTTCAGGTCGTAGATCAGCTCGGCCAGATCCTCAATGGAATAAATATCGTGATGCGGCGGCGGGGAGATCAGGCCCACGCCAGGGGTGGAATGTCTCGTCTTTGCCACCCACGGATATACCTTGGCAGCAGGCAGATGGCCGCCCTCGCCGGGCTTTGCGCCCTGGGCCATCTTGATCTGGATCTCTTTGGCGCTGACCAGATACCGGCTGGTCACGCCGAACCGGCCCGATGCCACCTGCTTGATGGCAGAACACCGGTTCACGCCGTCCGGCCCGATGGTCAGACGCTCCAGGCTCTCACCGCCCTCACCGCTGTTGGACTTTCCTTTCAGCCGGTTCATGGCAATGGCCAGTGTCTCATGGGCCTCCTGGGAAATGGAGCCGTAAGACATGGCGCCGGTCTTAAACCGTTGCACAATGGAGTCCACGCTCTCCACCTCATCGATGGGCACGCCTTTTTCCGGGAATTTGAAATCCATCAGGCCGCGTAAGTTACCGGTATTGGTCTCGGAATTGATGAGTGCCGTGTACTGCTTGAACAGGCTGTAGTCGCCGGTTCTGGCTGCCATCTGCAGCAAATGGATGGTCTGGGGATTGTACAGATGCTCCTCCTGGCCGCTGCGCATTTTGTGGTTTCCAATGCTGTCCAGGGTAGAGTCTGTCCCCAGTCCCAGCGGATCGAAAGCTCTGGAATGCAGGTAATCCACATCCTTTTGGATATCCTCCAGGGTAATGCCGCCGATCCGGCTGATGGTGTTCGTAAAGTATTTGTCAATGACGCTGCGGTCGATACCAATGGCCTCAAAAATCTTGGCACCCTGGTAGGACTGGATGGTAGAAATTCCCATCTTGGATGCAATCTTGACAATGCCGTGTAAAATAGCAGCGTTGTAATCATCCACAGCAGCATAGTAATCTTTGTCCAGCGTTCCATCCTCGATCATATGCCGGATGCTCTCCTGGGCCAGATACGGGTTGATGGCACAGGCGCCATAGCCCAGCAGTGTTGCAAAATGGTGCACATCTCTCGGTTCGCCGCTCTCCAGGATGATTGCCACGGAGGTACGCTTCTTCGTAATGACCAGATGCTGATGCACCGCAGCCACTGCCAGCAGGGACGGAATGGCTTCATGGTACTCATCCACCCCCCGGTCTGTCAGGATCAGGATGTTGGCCCCGTCTCTGTGGGCACGGTCGATCTCCACATACAAACGATCCAGTGCCCGTTCCAGGTTGGTGTTATTATAATAGGTAATGGGGATCTCTGCTACCTTAAAGCCCTCTACCTTCATGTTCTTGATTTTCAGAATGTCCGTGTTGGTCAGGATCGGGTTATTCACCTTCAGCACCTGGCAGTTTTCCGCCCGCTCCTGCAGCAGGTTGCCGTCCTCCCCGATGTAAACGGTGGTGGAAGTGACGATCTCCTCACGGATGGCATCAATGGGCGGGTTGGTTACCTGAGCAAACAGCTGTTTGAAATAGTTGAACAGCGGCTGATGCTTCTTGGATAACACAGCCAGCGGCGTATCCACACCCATGGCGGCAATGCTCTCTGCCCCGTTCTTTGCCATGGGAAGAATGGCGGTGGTCAGATCCTCGTAGGTGTAACCGAAGGCCTTCTGCATAAGTACGCATTCTTCCTTGCTGTAGGTGGGAATCTTCTGGTTGGGGATCTTCAGATCCTTCAGTTCTACCAGATAGTGATCCAGCCATTCACCGTAAGGCTGTCTTGCCGCATAGCCCTCTTTCAGTTCATCATCGTCAATAACCTTGCCTTTTACCGTATCCACCAGCAGCATTTTGCCCGGACGGAGGCGTTCTTTTGCCACGATCCGGCCCGGTGCCAGATCCATGACGCCTACCTCGGAGGAAAGGATCAGGTAATCATCGTCGGTGATATAATACCGGGAAGGACGCAGACCATTGCGGTCCAGTACCGCGCCCATCACATCGCCATCGGAGAATACGATGGCTGCCGGGCCGTCCCAGGGCTCCATCATGGTTGCGAAATACTGATAGAAGTCTTTCTTTTTCTGGGACATGATCCGGTTGTTGGCCCAGGGCTCCGGGATGGTGATCATCACTGCCAGCGGCAGCTCCATGCCGTTCATGTACAGGAACTCCAGCGTGTTATCCAGCATGGCGGAATCAGAACCTGCCACGTTGATGACCGGCAACACCTTGTGCATCTCGCTCTTGAGACATCCGCATTCCATTGTCTCTTCTCTGGCCAGCATGTTGTCCGCATTTCCGCGAATGGTGTTGATCTCACCGTTATGAACAATGAGCCGGTTGGGATGTGCCCGCTCCCAGCTGGGGTTCGTGTTGGTGCTGAACCGGGAATGCACGATGGCAATGGCCGATTCATAATCGGGATGCTGCAGATCACCGAAGAATTTCCGAAGCTGATGTACCAGGAACATACCTTTGTACACGATGGTTCTGCTGGAAAGAGATACCACATAGGTGTTATCGTTACTCTGTTCGAATACCCGGCGCACCACGTACAGGCGGCGGTCAAAATCCAGTCCCTGGGGAATGTCTGACGGCCTGCGGATGAATGCCTGCATGATAAAAGGCATACACTCTCTGGCCTTGTGTCCCAGAATCTCCTCATCAATGGGCACTTCTCTCCAGCCTAAGAACTCCAGCCCTTCCTTGGCAACGATGATCTCAAACATCTTCTTTGCCTGGTTGCGCTTCATTTCTTCCTGGGGAAAGAAGAACATACCCACGCCGTAATCCCGTTCTGAGCCCAAAAAAATGCCGAGTGGCTCACAGGCTTTGGAGAAAAATTTGTGGGAAATCTGTAAGAGAATTCCAACTCCATCACCTGTTTTGCCCTCGGCGTCTTTGCCAGCTCTATGTTCTAAGTGTTCTACAATCTTCAGTGCGTTCACGACTGTCTCGTGCGACTTGATACCCTTAATGTTGACGACCGCTCCGATTCCGCAGTTATCATGCTCAAAACTCGGATCGTACAGTCCAGTCAACCGGTTCGTGCGGTTTTCCTTATTCACCATACTTTATCCTTTCTTTTTTAGTTACAGTTCACTCGTATGCTCTTGTAGACAGATTTCATGCTTGCATGAAAATCTGTCTGCATGAACATACGAAGGGAGCGCCATGTAATGAGCAAAAATGAGCTGTGAAGCAGCGGAAAGCATCAAAGATGCGATTTTGCGAATGGCGCGTGTGAACTGCGGCATTTCGTATGGACACACTATACTACACATTAGCTGACTTGTAAATAGTAAATTTTTGCTAAATTGTCAGATTATTTGTAAATTACATGTTTTCATTATAATTTTCAGAATCATTATGCCATTCCCGGTTCTTTTTCACTCGTTCCGGTGCAACTTCCTCCTGAATCCGCCAGATCGCCAGCAAAGAAATTGCAAATGACAGCACCATTACCGCCAGATACAGCTCCAGAGACTCCGTCACCCAGTCCACCAAGGCGGTCTCCGTAGCCAGCACCGAATAGATATTGGCACTCATGTGAAATAAGATGGGTGCAGTCATGGTGTGGTACTTCTCTTTCACGTACACCATCAGAAGGCTTAACAGAAAAGCATAAATGCCCTGGGACATATTGCCATGGTATACGCCGAAGAAAAAGCTGGTCCACAGCGCTGCCGCCGTCACCGAACAGTACCGGCGGATCCGCTCATATACCACCGCCCGGAAGATCAGCTCCTCCACGATGGGCACCAGGATTCCCAGCACTACCAGCTCCGCCCACACATTCATGGCGTACAAGGTCTGGGATGTTTCCTCATACCCCGGGAAAAAACGGTCAATGTTCAAAAGGCTGATGAGCTGGTTGGTGCCCACCGCCATGAGAAATCCCACCACCGGCACGTACACATACCGCCACCGGGCCACCGGCTCATACCGGTAGTCAGACGGGTACTGCAGCTCATCCCGGTTTTTCATGGACAGGAAAAGCGGAATGCTCACCAGCGCCGCCAGTGCCATAGCCACAAAGCCCATCTCATTCCAGTCCAGATTGGCAGAAAAGGAACGTCCCCGGAGAATACCTGTCATGGCTCCAAAACTCATCAGGGTCATGCCAAACACCACCACATACCCGGCGATCCGCTGAATGATCACATAAATAACGGGCGGAATGACAATCTGGAAAAATCCCCGGATATCCAAATGTTTTCTCATCCTACGCCTCCAGAAGAAGGGCCGTCAGCTCTTCCATTGTATGGGCAAGCTTCCAGGCGCCGACGGTGGTCAGCTCCTCCACACTGCCATATCCAAAAGTCACCGCAATGGTGCGGATGCCATGGGCTGCTGCTCCTTCCACATCATGCTTCCGGTCTCCCACCATGATAACAGAATCCTTCTCTTCCTCCGGGATGTGGAGACGGCGCAGCACATCTGCCACCACCTCTGCCTTTCCCGCATGCTTCTCATCCATGGTACTGCCGGCAATTTCGTCAAAGTAACGGTCGATGGAAAAATGCTCCAGGATCCGTTTTACAAAAGGCTCCGGTTTGGAAGAAGCCGTGGCCACCACTTTTCCTGCTGCTTTCAGCGCTTCCAGCATCTGCGGTACACCGGGCAGCAGCTCATTCTCATAAATGCCGATATCCGTAAAACGCTCCCGGTATTTTTCCAGCGCCATTCTGGCCTGATCTTCCGTGATGCCATATACCTCCTGAAAAGCAGGAATCAGCGGCGGGCCGATAAACTGCTCCAGTTCTTTTAAGTCCGGCACATCCACACCCACTGCCCGCAGGCCGTACTGACAGCAGGTGGTGATGCCTACCTTGGGATCCGTCAGCGTACCGTCCAAATCAAATAAAATCGTCTTAAATGCCATTGATATACTCCCTGATCGTTGTCTCGTCTGTCTGTGCGCTGCCCTGGATCATGGCAGCCGATCCGCCGCCCCGGCCATGGAGTGCACCGTTCAGTTCCTTGGAAAGCGCCCGCAGATCTACTTGTTTGCTGCCAATGATATAGCGGTAACCGTCCCGGTCATTGCCTGCAAACACGGCGGCCACCCGGCCGGCCTTCTCCGTCAGCAGATTGACTAGGGTGCGCATGGCTTTGGCATCCATATCCGCCTCCACCAGACAGATGCTGCCTTCGGTGGCCGGGATAGTCTCTGCCCGCAGCATGGTCAGTTCTCCCTGGACAGCCACATATTTTTCCTTCACTGCTGCCAGCTCCGCCTTCTGCCGCTCCACTGCAGCCGCCGTCTCCTCCTGCTTGGCAGAAAGGGCCTTGGAAATCTGCACAATATTGTCCTGTTTCGTCTGGTAATCCGCCAGCGCCCGGCCGCCGCACTGAATGGTCATGCGCACGCCGCCCTTATATTTCTGCAGATCCACGATCTTGATGAGGCCGATCTCCCCAGTGGTGTTCACGTGAGGCGCACAGCAGGCGCACACATCCACACCGGGAATGGTCACAATGCGCACATCCTTTTCCAGCTCCAGCTTGCTCCGGTATTCCAGCATTTTCAACTCTTCCGCGGAAGGGTACGTTACCTGCACCGGCAGATTGGCAAACACTGCCCCATTGGCCCGGCGTTCCAGCTCCGGTACGTCCTCTGCCGGGATCGTGCCGTTGAAATCCATGGTCACAATCTCTCTTCCCAGATGAAAGCCCACATTGTCATAGCCGTAGGCGGCATGCACCAGCCCGGAGACAATATGCTCTCCCGTGTGCTGCTGCATATTGGAAAACCGCTGTGCCCAGTCCAGTTCTCCCTGTACGGCCGTGCCGGACTCCACCGCCTGATCCGTCACATGGACGATCTGCCCGTTCTTCTCCTGCACGTCCAGCACCTGTACCTGGGCGCCGTCCGGACAGATGAGCACACCCGTGTCCGCGCACTGGCCGCCGCCCTCCGGGAAGAAGGCGGTACGATCCAGTATCAGGCCAAAGTGCTCCCCTTCCATGCCGCAGGAAAGCACCTGAGCCGTGAAGGTGTGCATATGGCTGTCCGTGTTATATAATTTTTCCGTCAATGTTTTCTACTCCTTTGTTTTTGCCTTACATGCGCTCCGGTGCGGAGAAGCCAAGTACGTCGATGCAGTCCTCCAGAATGCCTCTGGTCAGCAGCAGCAGCGCGATGTAGCCCTTCTGCTTCTCCGCATCCGTCTCAGCCAGGATCTTCGTCTCATGGTAGAAATGGTTGAACTCGTTGGCCAGATCATAAATGTAGGAACAGATCTTGTGGGGCGCGATCTCCTCAAAGGCATTCTCCATCACGCTGTTGAATCTTGCCAATTCCAGCATGAGTGCTTTCTCGCTGGCACTGCCTGCCGGGCGGATGGACAGCCCTTCCAGGGTACCGCCGTTGTCCCTGTATTTATTCAAAATAGACTTGATCCGGACAATGGTATACAGGATATACGGGCCGGTATTCCCCTCAAAGGAGGTAAATCTGTCAATATCGAAAATATAATCCTTGGACGCCTGGTTTGACAGATCACCGTATTTGATAGCGGAAAGGCCCACGATCTTTGCCGTCTCCTTTGCCTCCTCCGGGTCTGCCTCATGGTTATCCATAATCTTCCGGTACATTTCCTCATTGATGCCGGAAATCAGCTTCTCCAGACGCATAACGCCGCCCTCTCTCGTCTTGAAGGGCTTGCCGTCCTTGCCATTCATGGTGCCGAACCCTAAGAACGTCAGCTCTGTCTCCGGTTTTACCAGCCCGGTCTTTCTGGCGCAGCGGAACACCTGGGTGAAATACAGCTCCTGCCGCTTGTCCACCACGTAGATCAGCTGATCCGGATGATAATCCTGCATTCTCCACACGATGGTTGCCAGATCCGTGGTATTGTACAGGGAAGCGCCGTCGGATTTGAGGATCATGCACGGTGGAATCTCTTTGGTGTCCGTATCCTCTTTTACATCCACCACCAGTGCGCCGTCACTCATATGGGCAAAGCCCTTATCCTTCATATCCTGCACCATCTGCGGGATATAGGGCTGGGCATCAGACTCGCCCTTCCACAGGTCAAAATCTACATTTAAGTTCTTGTAATTCTTCTTCAGGTCGGTGACAGACACGTTCAAAATGTGTGCCAGCAGGGCGCGATAGCCCCGTCTGCCGTGCTGCAGCTCATAAGTAGCCTGCATGGCAGCTTCCTTGTAGTCCGCATGCTCCTTGGAATAAGCGCTGGCCGCCGGGTAGATCTCCTCCAGCTCAGAGATGGTAAAAGGCGCCTCCTCCGGGTATTCTCCTTCATATGCCTCATCAAAATAAACCAGCTCCGGTTTTCTCTTGTGCAGCTCGGTGATGATGAGGCCCATCTGCAGGCCCCAGTCGCCCAGATGCACGTCGCCGATCATCGTATGGCCCACATAACGGCCCATCCGCTTGATGCTCTCACCGATGATGGCGGAACGCAGATGTCCCACATGCAGCGGTTTTGCCACGTTGGGGCCGCCGTAGTCGATCATGATGGTCTTGGGATGTGCCACCGGCTCCAGGCCAAACTTCTCACTGCCCCGCATCTCATTTAAGTAATCGCTGACAAAGTCCTCCTTCACCTTCAGGTTCAGAAAACCCGGTGCCACTGCATCCACCTGGGAAAACATGTCCTCTGTCTCCAGGATGGCAGCCACGTCTTTGGCGATCATGATGGGCGCTTTGTGGTACTGCTTGGCAGCAGCAAGCGCGCCGTTGCACTGATATTCACACAGATCGGGGCGGTTGGACACCGTCACCTTTCCATATTTTTCTTCGTATCCGGCCTGCACAAACGCCGCCGTCACCTGTTCCGAAATCAAATCCAGTATCTTCTTCATTTATCTGATTCGCTCCTTATGGTATTCGTTACAGTTCACGAGCGCAGCTCCCTTTTGCTCATAACGAGGCGCGCCATTCGTCTATTCATGGAGTGAACTGTAAAGTTTATTATAACATCCTGAAACAGTTTGGGAAAGAGGAATTGAAAAATTGATCTTTTATCCCTATAATGAAATAAAAAACGGAGGATTTTTCCTATGATCATTGGTTCTCATGTGAGTATGAGCGGCAAGGATATGTTTTTGAATTCCGTAAAGGAAGCCGTATCTTATGGTGCGAATACGTTTATGGTATATACCGGTGCGCCCCAGAACACGCGCCGGAAGGAAATCCCGGAGCTGAACATTCCCGCCGGGCAGGCATATATGAAGGAACACGACATTGAAACGTTCGTTGTCCACGCGCCCTACATCATCAATCTGGCCAACACCACCACACCCCGCACCTTTGAGCTTGCGGTGGAATTTCTGGCGCTGGAGCTGACCCGGACGGCAGCTATGGGAAGCCCGGTGCTGGTGCTGCATCCCGGATCTCACGTGGGCGCCGGTGTGGAGGCCGGCATCGCGCAGATCGTCAAAGGACTCAACGAGGTGCTGACCCCGGAGACACCTGTCTGTGTGGCGCTGGAAACCATGGCCGGAAAAGGCTCCGAGCTGGGCCGCAGCTTTGAGGAACTGGCTGCCATCTACGACGGCGTTGTCTGCAACGACAAGCTGCGGGTCTGCTTTGACACCTGCCACGTCCACGATGCCGGTTATGACATCGTGCAAGATTTCGACGGGGTGATCGACCAGTTTGACCGCATTCTGGGTAAAGACCAGATCGCAGTTTTCCATCTCAATGACAGCAAAAACGGGCGGGGCGCCGGAAAAGACCGCCACGAAAACATCGGCTTCGGCCAGATCGGTTTTGACACGCTGAACGCCATCGCCCACCATCCCGATTTTGCGGCGATCCCGAAAATTCTGGAGACACCCTACGTGGCCGCGCCGGGGGAGGACAAGAAAAAATACCCGCCCTATCAGTATGAGATCGCCATGCTGCGGGAAGGGAAATTTGATTCGGAATTACTTGATAAAATCTGCAGTGGACAGTAAAGCATCATAGCAGGCGTATGATCTCCTGCACATCGCTCGGATAAATATTTGTCCTCCTGCTGTCGTCGTAGTCATTGCAGGTGCATATCTGATTGACCGCTAATCCACAGCACAGAGTCAACACTGCGAATAAAAATAAATAATTTAGTTGACAAATTTTACAGGTTTTGTTATTGTATTAATAGACTAGTACAGCAATACAGAAAGGAAGTGGATGCCTGTATGCCATGGAACCTGGATAACAACAGACCCATCTATCTTCAGCTCGTGGAGCGGATCCAGATGGATATCGTATCCGGCGTATATCATGCCGGGGACAAGCTCCCCTCTGTGCGGGAGCTGGCGGCGGACGCTGCCGTGAATCCCAATACCATGCAGAAAGCTTTTACAGAACTGGAGCGAAGCGGGCTTGTGTACACCCAACGGACGAACGGACGGTACATTACCGAGGATCAGGAACGCATCTCCCGAGTGCGGGAGGAACTGGCCCGGGAATGCACCCAGAGCTATCTTTCCAATATCCGCCGCCTTGGCTACGAGAGGGAGCAGGCGCTGGCACTGGCCCAGAAAATCATCGAGGAGGGAACCTTATGAGTGAACTGCTGACATGCCGGAATCTGTGCAAACGATACGATTCCAAGTATGCGCTGACAGACGTGAATCTGACCATTTCATCCGGCCGCATCATCGGCCTTCTGGGGCCCAACGGAAGCGGCAAATCCACACTGATCAAGCTGATCAACGGCCTTCTGGTGCCCACAGAAGGGGAAGTGCTCATCGAGGGCATCGCCCCGGGCGTACAGACCAAGGCGGAAGTTGCCTATCTGCCGGAGCGGACTTATCTGAACAGCTGGATGAAGGTAAAGGATCTGTTGGATTTCTTTTCTTCTTTTTACCGGAATTTCAACCGCAAACGCGCTCTGGAAATGCTGGAAGCGCTGCACATTTCTGTAAATGACCGGCTGAAAACCATGTCCAAGGGCACCAAGGAAAAGGTACAGCTCATTCTGGTCATGAGCCGGGATGCAAAGCTGTACGTTCTGGATGAGCCCATTGGCGGCGTAGACCCGGCGGCCCGGGATTATATCCTGCGCACGATCCTTACCAACTACAATCCCAACGCCTCCGTTCTCATTGCCACCCATCTGATCTCGGACATTGAGAACATCCTGGACGAGGTGATCTTCCTCCAGAACGGCGAAGTCCGCATGCACACCACCGTGGAAGAGGTGCGTGCTTCGGAGGGGAAATCTGTCGATGCTTTATTCAGGGAGGTGTTCCGATGCTGACCAATTTGATTGCTTTTGATCTGAAAAATTCCGCCAGGCTGCTGGTGCCGCTGCACATTGCGCTGCTGATCTTCACCATTCTCGGGCGGATCACGCTAGGGTCGGATTTTCTGATGCAGATGCCGGATGAAATCTTCGCCCTGCTTGTCATCTTTTACGTTATGATGGTCATTGTCGTTGGCGTCATCAGCTCCTTCTATTTCATTTACTGGTTTTATAAAAATCTGTTTACGGATGAGGGATACCTGATGCATACGCTGCCGGTGAAGCCCTGGCAGCTGGTGGCTTCCAAGCTGACCGGCCTGTTTTTCTGGCAGGTCATCGACGGCGCCATTATCCTGCTGTGCATGTTCATCCTGTCCACGGTGGATGCCACCTTTGTCCGGGATATCCCCTATTATGTCAGCGTGTTCACCACTTCCCTGGCAACAGATCTGCGGGTCAACCAGGGTAGCCTGATCGTGATCTTTATCGTCACCTTTGCGGTACAGCTGCTGCGCAGAGGGCTGGCTGCGTTCTTCTGCATCTGTGTGGGACAGCGGTTCAACAAGCACCGGGTGCTGGCCGCTTTCATCGCCTATGTCATCCTGACCAGCGTGCTGTCCCTGGCGGCCACAAGCATCATGGGCGCCATGGACTATCTGCCCAGCAACAACGGCGCACTGACCACGGTACTGCGCGGCCAGTTCCTGCACACCAGTTTTCTGGTGGAGCTGATCCAGGATCTGGTACTTGGCGGCCTGTACTTCTTCGGCTGCACCTGGCTCATCAGCAAACACCTGAACCTGGAATAAAACCCGGCACATAACCATAAAAAACGGAGGTCTGTATTTTCCTGATACAGGCCTCCGTTTCTGTCTATCTGTCTATGCTACATCCAGCTTCATATCCCCGAACTTGATCCAGGCTTTCTTTCTCATCACCTCAGAAACAGCAAGAGAAATAGCAGCCGGCAGAAGGAAATGCATGAGAGCGATTTCTGCCAGCACGACAACCGCCGGCAGTGTCTCTGTCATTACCTGATAGGTCATGATCTGTCCCACCAGACCTGCTGTTCCCATACCGGAACCCGTGGCATTGCTGGTCATATGGAACACCAGGGTACTCACCGGTCCCAGAATCGCACTGGAAATAATAGCAGGCAGCCAGATCACCGGTTTTCGCACAATGTTGGGCACCTGGAGCATGGACGTTCCCACGCCCTGAGCCAGCAGACCACCGATCTTATTTTCCCGATAGCTGGCCACCGCAAAACCAACCATGTTGCAGCAGCAGCCCACCACTGCAGCGCCGGCTGCCAGACCGGACAGGTTCAGGATGATGCCCAGCGCTGCAGAGCTGATGGGCAGCGTCAGGATCATGCCCATGAGTACCGATACTACAATACCCATAAGGAAGGGCTGCTGCTCAGTACCCCAGTTGATGATGGCGCCAAGCCCGGTCATAAACCGGGTGATGGGCGGCCCCACCAGAAGGCCCACGGCAGAACCGGTGACAATGGTAACAAACGGTGTCACCAGCAGGTCGATCTTCGTCTTGCCCGCCACCAGGTGACCCAGTTCAATACCGACAATTGCTGCAATAAAGGCTCCCAGCGGCTCTCCCGGACCTGCCAGTACGACCACACCGCCCTCTCCGATGAGGGTGCCTGCCAGAATCTTGGAAGCATAGCCGCCGACCATTCCTGCCGTGGCAGCTGACAATGTCACATACACCGGCTCTTTGAACTTGTAGGCCACACCGATGCCGATGCCCGCACTTGTCATAACAGACGCCGCCTTTCCAAACAGATAAAGGGTGTCTCCCACCGTGCCACCGATGAGGTTGCCGATCTGCTGAATGATCGTTCCGATGATCAGTGTGGCGAACAATCCCAGCGCCATGCCGCTCAAACCGTCGATAAATACGTGATTCAACGCTTTCTTTACTTTTTCCATAACCTGATATCTCCTTTTTACAAAAGTGGACTATACAACCGTGATTATCAGCTGTATAGCTCACTGTCTTGTCACTAGAAAGAAGATACCACAAATGATCTATTTTATCAAGTACCCTTTTTCATTTAATTTTTCTTCGATCCGATCCAGATACGCTTCCTTTTCGGCCTCAATGGTATGGTAATGATAGCCGTAGGTCAGTTCATTCAGCGGGCGGGTCTGATTGGCCTGCAGACGGCGGACGAACTCATCCGCATCCTGCCGGTTGTTGATGATCAGATCTACCGTGATCTGCCCGTAAATATCATGCTCTACCACCACATCCCGCACGCGGCCGCCGTAATCCACGATGGTATACAGCTCGTCCAGGATCTGGTCGTTGGTGTGCCGCACCCGCACCGTTCTCCGGTAAGTTTTCTCCGGCGCATGATCGTCATACAGCAGATACCCCTTGTTGGTGGAAAGGATATTCTTGTTACCTGCCCGAAGCAGGGCAATGTCCTGCACGATCACCTGCCTGCTCACAGACAGCCTTTTTGCCAGCTCCGTACCGGAAATCGGCTTGCTGCTGTCCTTCAGAAGCGTAATGATCTGTCCGCGTCTTTCCTCTGCGTCCATGTTCTCTCCTCCTGGCTTCCCTTATTTTAGTGATGGAAGAGACGGATGCCGGTAAAGCTCATGACCATACCGTATTTGTTGCAGGTCTCAATGACATTGTCGTCACGGATGGAGCCGCCCGGCTGTGCCACATATTTCACGCCGCTCTTGTGTGCACGCTCGATATTGTCGCCGAAGGGGAAGAATGCATCGGAACCCAGCGCCACGTTTTGCATCTGATCCAGCCATGCCCGCTTCTCCTCCCGGGTAAATACCGGCGGCTTCTCTTTGAAAATCTTCTGCCATGCACCCTCTGCCAGCACATCCATATAGTCCTCTCCGATGTACAGGTCGATGGCGTTGTCCCGGTCTGCCCTGCCAATCTTATCTGCAAACTGCAGGTTCAGCACCTGAGGAGACTGCCGCAGGAACCAGTTGTCTGCCTTGCTGCCGGCAAGACGGGTACAGTGGATCCGGGACTGCTGCCCTGCCCCGATACCGATGGCCTGTCCATCCTTTACATAGCAGACAGAGTTGGACTGTGTATATTTCAGCGTGATCATGGCAATGGTCAGGTCAATCTTGGCTGCATCTGGCAAATCCTTATTCTCCGTCACGATATTATCAAAGAAATCCTTGCCGATATGCAGTTCGTTTCTGCCCTGTTCAAAGGTGATGCCATATACCTGCTTGCGTTCCAGCGGTGCCGGTACGTAGTTCGGATCGATCTGGATGATATTATAATTGCCTTTTTTCTTACCCTTTAAGATCTCCAGCGCCTCCGGCTCATAGCCCGGTGCGATGACACCGTCGGACACCTCTCTCTTGATCAGCTTCGCGGTGGACACGTCACAGACATCCGACAGAGAAATGAAATCTCCGAAGGAGGACATGCGGTCTGCACCTCTGGCTCTGGCATAGGCACTTGCCAGGGGCGAAAGCTCTCCCAGATCATCCACCCAGTAAATCTTCGCCTCCACCGGACTTAAGGGCAGGCCTACTGCTGCCCCTGCCGGGGAAACATGTTTGAAGGAGGTTGCTGCCGGAAGACCGGTGGCCTCCTTTAATTCCTTGACCAGCTGCCAGCCGTTGAAAGCGTCCAGGAAGTTAATATATCCCGGTTTTCCGCAAAGCACCTGAATAGGGAGTTCCCCGTCTTCCATAAAAATCCGGGACGGCTTCTGGTTTGGGTTACATCCGTATTTTAATTCCAGTTCCTTCATCTTGCATACTCCTCCTATTTATTCTTGTTGATGATCTTCGACTGTACCGCGCCGGTGGCAATGTCAATGTACCGCACAAACAGGGACACCTTGTTGTCTGCATTTAAGCTCTCCCAGAGCAGGTCTGCAAAGGCATCACAGTCATCGGGAATAGCGATCCGCTTCGGCTCACCCTCAAAGCTGGGCAGCGGGTTGCCGTCACAGCGGTAGGTATGGATGAAACGGCCCTCGCCTGCAGGACAGTTGTTGTAGGCAAAAGTGTAGCGGTTACAGGATGCCGGATTACCGTTGTCGCTCTTCAGAATAGACATGGCAAAATTGTAGGTTCCGTTCTCGATATGCAGGATACCGGAAATACGGGGGGTATAGTTGGGAGCATCCGGCTCGAACTCTCTCGTCCGAAGAGCCTGCTCAAAGGTATGCTGACGATCCATCAGCTCATAGATCGTATCTGTCTGGTCTCCGTTGGTGACGATCGTCTTGTTGCCCAACACACGCACAGGTGCGTAAATGATCAGACTGGGATCGGTAAGCTTGGATGGGTCAAATGCCTGGGTGCGGATGCCGTCTCCGTCTTCCACAAATACACGGTTGCGGCTGTTCTCGCTTCTTCCCATGATGAAGTAGGCAGTGACTGCCTTCGTTCCGTCTTTCGAACGCCCGATGATGATTCCTCTTCCCGGGTATGCATTTTCTTTCAGTTCCTTCTCGATGGATAACAATTCCATGATGCTCCTCCTCTTTTTATCTGCCCGAAAAACAGGCAGCTGCTTATCTATTGCAAACTGCTAGTTGCAGCTGACAATTCCCTTCTCGCCGTCGATCGTCACGATCGCGCCGGATTTCAGAATCTTTGTTGCATGCTTTGCTTCCAGGATGACAGGAATGTCCAGGCTCAGGCCCACAATGGCTGCGTGGGAGTTGATGCCTCCCTCCTCCACGATCAGGCCGGAACAGGTACGGATCTGCGGAAGCATGCAGTTGTTGGTGGCCGGAACCACGATGATATCTCCTGTCTTATAATGTGCGGCCAGCTCCTCTGCCGTCTCGCATACACACAGGCCTGCGCATGCTTTCTTGTGGGACAGGCCCTTGCCGGTCACCAGAATGTGGCCCACCACATGCACCTTGATCATATTGGTGGTGCCGGAAATGCCCAGCGGAATACCGGCAGTGATGACCGTCAGCTCCCCAGCTTTTACAATGCCGCCCTTCTCTGCTGCCTCTACCGCACACTCAAACAGCTCGTCTGTGGTCGTCTTCTCCGGTACCAGGAACGGATAAACCCCCCAGGAAAGATTCATCTGTCGGCATACATTTTCATAAGGCGTACAGCCCACGATGGGGCATGCCGGGCGGTATTTGGACAGCATCCTTGCTGTCTTGCCGCTCTTGCTCACAGTAATGATCGCAGCAGCCTTCAGGTCACTGGCAGTGGTACATGTGGCGTGGGAAATGGCGTTGGTCACATCCGGATTATCCGGGATGACCCGTTTTCTCAAAATATCGGTATAATCAATATCTTCCTCCGTGCGCTCAGCTATCTTCACCATGGTGCGGACAGCCTCAATGGGGTACTCGCCCGCAGCGGTCTCGCCGGACAGCATGATGGCACTGGTGCCGTCGTAAATGGCATTGGCCACGTCAGCGGCCTCTGCTCGGGTCGGACGGGGATTGCGGATCATGGAATCCAGCATCTGGGTTGCCGTGATAACCTGCTTGCCCGCATTGTATACTTTATGAATGATCATCTTCTGGATGATCGGCACATCCTCCAGCGGTACCTCCACACCCATATCACCTCTGGCCACCATGATACCATCCGATACCCGGATGATCTCATCAATATTTTTCACGCCCTGCATATTCTCGATCTTGGAAATGATGTTGATGGAATTGCAGCCTTTCTCCTGGAAGATCCGGCGGATCTCCAGTACATCCTCTGCATTACGCACGAAGGATGCAGCGATAAAATCAAAGCCCTGTTCGATACCAAAGCAGATATCGCTGTAGTCCTGTTCACTGATGAACGGCATGGAAAGCTCCGTTCCCGGCACATTCACACCCTTGTGATCAGACACTGTACCCTCGTTGAGCACCCGGCATACAATGTCTGTATCGGTAACGCTCAGCACTGTCAGCTCCACCAGTCCGTCATCGATCAGCACCCGGCCGCCCGGCTGGATATCGTGCACCAGTTCTTTATAGGAAATGGAAACTTTTGTTTCGTCTCCCTCGATCTCATCTGTGGTCAGCGTAAACGTCTGGCCCTCTTTCAGCAGCACCTTCTTGTGATCCTTGAAGTTCCGCAGACGGATCTCCGGCCCCTTGGTATCCAGCATGGCTGCCACCGGGAGATTCAGCTCTTCCCGCACCTTTTTCACGATCTGCAGCCTTCGCAGCTGCTCTTCATGATCGCCGTGGGAAAAATTAAAGCGGGCAACGTTCATGCCCTCCAGCATCAGCTGACGGATCATCTCCTCGCTCTCACTTGCAGGTCCCAGTGTACATACGATTTTTGTTTTTCTCATAGTTAGTCTGCTCCTTTGGTTTGCGTTTATTGATATTGTCTGTTATTTTATAAAAATTTACCCATCATCTATTCTATCATCGAATTCCCGGGAAAACAAGTTTCATTATGACGAAAAAAGGCATGCCAGAATGAAAATATTCTGGCATGCCTTTCCATGTCCACTTTTGGTTGTGAATATCCACTTTTTGACGTTGAATGTCCACTTTTCAGTCTCAATGTCCATTTTTCTTAAAATGTTTCGCACAATATGTCTTGCAATCTGCAAGACAGTAAATTACAATAAAAGCAACAGGAGGTGTTTATAATGAAAGATTCAACTGTAAGCGCTCGCGTCGAAAATAATATAAAGCTTGAAGCAGAAGATATTCTTCAGAAGCTGGGAATTCCTGTCTCTGTTGTAATCAATTCCCTCTATCGTCAGATCATTTATCATCATGGGGTTCCATTCTCATTAACAATTCCTTCTGAACCACAAACCAGCGATGCAATGTCTGATGCTGAACTCGACGCCAAACTTCAACGTAGCTATGCACAGTCACTTGCCGGTGAAGGACGATCAATGGATGCAGTGTTTGACGATCTGGAAAGGGGTCTTAAATAAATGGACGCCTATGAAATCATCATCACACCGGATGCAGAAGCTGATCTCTTTGAAATCCGTGACTACATTGCATACACTTTGTCAGTCCCGGACGTGGCACTAAATTACATTCGAGCAATTCGCAGCGAAATACAAAAGCTGACATATATGGCTTCAAGTATTGTTCCCGTAAAACAGGAACCCTGACATTCCAGAGGTGTGCGAAAGATTATTGCAAAGAATTTTTATATCTATTATCGACCAGATGATTCATCAGGTAAGGTATATATTCTAAATGTGATCTATGCAAAGCGTGATCAACTCAAAGCTCTGAATAGAATGAATCTAAATGACTAGATTCTTATAAAACTTTTTCTATAACAATGTTCATTTTTCAGACAAACTTATACCCAACGCCTCTCACGGTCTTGACATGCTCGGGGTGGTCGGGATCCTGCTCGATTTTTTTGCGGAGGTTCCGGATATGGACGTCGATGGTGCGGGTCTCGCCCATGTAGTCGTAGCCCCAGATTTTCTCCAGGAGGGTGTCCCGGGAGTAGACGCGGTTGCGGTTGGAGGCCAGCAGGTAGAGGAGCTCGAATTCTTTTAAGGAGAGATCGACTTCCCTGCCGTCCACGGTGACGACCCGGGTGGTGTAGTTGATGACCAGATTGCCGATGCAGATCCGGTCTTTGTCTTCCTCACCGCCCTCTTCCGCTGTGAAGCTGCCATCCCCGGTGCGGCGCAGCACGGCCTTGATCCGGGCAACGAGCTCATGGATGCCGAAGGGCTTGCAGATGTAATCGTCCGCGCCGATCTCCAGACCCACCACTTTATCGAATTCCTCAGATTTGGCGGTCAGCAGAATGACCGGCAGATCTTTTTTGTTTTTATCCCCGCGGATCTGCTTTAACACCTCGATGCCGTCGATGCCCGGCAGCATCCGGTCCAGCAGCACCAGATCCACCTGATGCTGATCGAGGATTTCCAGCGCTTCCTCGCCGGTCAGCGCCTTTAATACCTCGTAGCCGTTGCGTTCCAGATTGTAGCTGATGAGCTCCAGAATGTGTTCCTCATCGTCTACGGTTAAGATTACTTTTTTCATACCTGCCCGATTCCTCTCTTTCTGCCCTGTACGCGCACCACGTTGGTGCCTGTATGTTTTCTGTCATAGGGCAGCTTTATGATAAATTCCGTGCCCTCGCCCACTTCGCTGGACACAAAAATGTCTCCCTCGTACATTTCCACAATGTGTTTGACAATGGATAAGCCAAGGCCTGTGCCGCCCATTTTCCGGGAACGTCCCTTGTCCACCCGATAGAACCGTTCGAAAATGCGGCTTAAATGTTCCTTGGGAATGCCGATGCCGGTGTCTTTGACGGAAATCATCAGGTGATCGTTATGCACCCGGCAGGTCACGGTGACGCTGCCTTTTTCTGTATTTTTTACCGCATTATCTATGAGATTGATGAACAGCTGCTTCATCCGGTCCGGGTTACAGGGGAAGGGGCGGATGTAGGGCTCCGGCTGGAAGATCACATCCACCTCCGGTTTCTGCTCGATCTTGGGCTGCAGAAGGTTCAACGTCTCATCGATGATACCGTTCACATCGCAGTCCTGGATGTTGTAGTCGCTGCCGGACTCGATCTCGGATAGCAGCAGAATGTCCTGAATGAGGGTATACAGCCGCTCTGCCTCAATGTCGATGATGTCCAGGAATTTGCGGGCATACTGCTCATCCTTGATGGCGCCCTGCTTTAGCGTATCCACGAAGCCCCGAATGGATGTCAGGGGCGTTTTCAGCTCATGGGTGACGTTGGACACGAAATCTGACCGCATGTTTTCCAGTTTTTTCACATCGGTGATGTCCTCAATGATGAGAAGGACGCTGCGGGACTGTTCTTTTTCCCGGTTCAGCACCGTGCCTGTAATCCGCAGATATTGCTCACCCATGATCCGGGACTGCCCCTCCTCGCAGATCACATCCCGGGACTCCCGCACTTTTTCAATGACATCGAAGATCAGGGAGCTGCGTACCAGATGGTATACGGATTCCCCAAGGAAATCTCCCCGGTGGCCGATGAGATTCATAAGAGCATCATTGTAAAACAAAATCTCGTCCCTGCCGTTGATGGCCAGCACGCCGTTCCGCATACTGCGCAGAATGGCTTCCAGCTCGTTGTTACGGTCCTTCAGCTCTTTCACAGCTGCTTCCAGCCGACCGGACATCCAGTTGAAAGAGTCCGCCAGCTTACCGATCTGACTGTTCTGTCTGGTTTTCAGCCGGATTCCGTAACTGCCCTCGGCAATCTTCCCGGCCGCCTCGATGACCTCATCAATGGGGTCTGCAATGAACCTGGTAAAAGCGATCACCAGCCCGGCGATCAGCAAAACACCGATGGCCAGCATAAAAATAGTGGATCTCATATATTCCAGCCGCAGGGCGTGCAGCTCTTCCAGCGGCACCGACACCCGCAGTACCCCCTCAAAGCTGCCTGTCCGAACAGGAACGGCGCAATAACAATAATCCATGCCAAGGGTGCTGGAACGCCGGACAATGCTGGCAGATTCCCCTGTCATGGCTTTTTTTACTTCCTCCCGGTCCTTATGATTTTCCATGTCAGACGGGCTTTCCTCAGATTCCCCCAGCACGGTGCCATCCATGTCGATAATGGTGATACGGACTTCCTGCCGCCGGGCATATTTTTTGGCAAAGGCATCATAATCTGCCGTTCCGGCAAAGTCCGTCTGCTCAAACACGTCCCGGATCAGTTCTGCCTGATCTGTATACTGCGCCTCACTTTGTTGCTGCAGAAAACGCTGGCCGCTGCTCCAGAAGGAGATCTGGGAAGCCATCAGCGTCACAAATACAAGTGCTATATATGTAAATAACAGTCGCTTCCGCATCGCTCCTGCATTCTCCTTTCTGCTGACTTCACCATAACAGTTCAGATGCGCCATTCGCGTCCAGCTGCCCTATAACAGTTCAGACGCACCCATTCGCAAAACCGCGTGTACCACGCTCTCCGCTGCTACGCAGCTATTTTTTGCTCATAAGCGGGCGCTCCGTCCAAGGCTTCACGAAGCCCGCCTTACATGCAAGCATGACGTCTGGCTCCATAAACCCTTGACTGAACTGTTATTTATTTTAGGTTGTCTAACTCCCCGGTCACCACGAAGGTGATCCACCCGGCGATGTTGGTGGAATGGTCTGCCATACGTTCAAGATACTTGATTATCATCAAATAGTCAATATACTGTTTGATCCGGTCAGGATTATGTTTCATGGCGATGGCAATCTCGTCCCTGATTTTTACAAAGTAATCATCCACGATGTCGTCGGAGGCTTCCACCTGCTCTGCCTCTGCCTTGTCGTCGCTGACGAAAGCTTCTACGGTGCGGTGGATCATGTCTTTGACGCTGCGGATCATGTCCGGCACGCAGTCGGGCATGGGAATTTCCTTCTCATCGGAGAGCAGGAGAATGTATTCGGAAATGTCGCTGCAGTGGTCCGCGATCCGCTCCAGATCAGAAATGATGCGCATGATGGAGGTCACCCGGCGAAGGTCGGTGGCCACCGGCTGCTGGGTGGCGATCATGTCGATGCAGGCCCGCTCGATCTCCCGCTCCATGGCGTCCACCCGGTCGTCCCCGGCGATGATTTCCCGGGCCTTTTCCCTGTTCATTTTATAGAGGGCTTCCTCCACCTGATCCAGGGATTCCTCGATCAGCGTCCCCATCTCCACCACTTTTTTGTGAAGTTTATCCAACTCATCCAGATATACCTGTCTTGTCATGTTTTCCTCCTTCATCAGCCAAACCGGCCGGTAATGTATTCCTCTGTTTTCTTTTCCACAGGGTTATTGAAGATCTGCAGGGTCGGGCCGTACTCCACCACTTCCCCGGTGAGGAAGAAAGCGGTTTTATCAGAAATACGGCTGGCCTGCTGCATGTTATGGGTCACGATGATGATCGTATAATTTTTCTTTAATTCCAGCGCCAGATCCTCGATCTTCATGGTGGAAATGGGATCCAGGGCGGAGGTGGGTTCATCCATGAGCAGCACCTCCGGCTCCACTGCCAGCGCCCGGGCGATACAGATTCTCTGCTGCTGTCCGCCGGACACGCCCAGCGCATTTTTCTTTAATCGGTCTTTGACCTCATCCCAGATGGCCGCCTGGCGGAGGCTGCGCTCCACAATGTCATCCAGCTGGCTTTTTTTCTTGACGCCATGGATCCGGGGGCCGTAGGCCACGTTGTCGTAGATGGTCATGGGGAAGGGATTGGGCTGCTGGAACACCATGCCTACCCGGCGGCGCAGGTCGATGACATCGATATCCTTATAAATATCCACACCGTCCAGGGTAATATTGCCCTCGATCCGCACACCATCCACCAGATCGTTCATCCGGTTGACGGTTTTCAGAAAGGTGGATTTGCCGCAGCCGGAAGGCCCGATGAACGCGGTGATCTCGTTTTCCTGAATCTCCATATTGATATTTTTCAATGCTTTAAAGTCCCCGTAATACAGGCTTAAGTCTTTTACGGAAAACTTGGATTTTGTCTGTTCCATATGTATTCTCCTTTATCTTCCCTGCCGACGCAGCATCCGTCTGGTGATCCATTTGGACAGGGCGTTGATGCCGATGATGATAATAAGCAAAATGATACCGATGGCGCAGGCCGTCGTCAGGTCGTTCTCTTCCTTCATGAGCGTATAGGCCTTGATGGTCAGGGTGGCGCCGCTGGCAGAATTGCCGAACAGCGCTTTCGGGATCTGGGCCACCGTTCCCGCTGTCAGAAGCAGGGCCGCCGACTCTCCCACCACACGGCCGATGCTTAAAAGCACCGCCGTCAGAATGCCGGGGATGGCGTTTGGCAGTACCACATGGCCGATGGTCTGCAGCTTGGTGGCACCTAAGCCTAAGGAAGATTCCCGGTAGCCTCTGGGGATGGCCTTCAATGCTTCCTCGGTGGTGGTGATGATGGTGGGCAGTAAAATGATGCTCACCGTCAGGGCACCGGCCAGGATGGAATACTGCAGCCGCAGGATCTGCACAAAGAACAGGGAGCCAAACAGGCCATAAATGATGGACGGGATACCGGCCAGATTTTCAATGGCAAAATGGATCACCGTCAGCAGTTTGCCGGGTTTGGCATATTCGATCAGGTACACCGCCGCCAGAATGCCGATGGGCGCTGCGATGCCGATGGACAGCAGGATCATGTAAATCGTTGTCACCACCATGGGCACGATGCCGCCGCCGGGACGCACTACCTTCAGCCGAAGGGCCGCGTCCGTTTGGGCTTCCATCTGCTGTACTGCTTCCGCCAAGAAGGCTTCCTCGGAAAGTTTTCCGCCGGTTACCTCTTCTTTATAAGCGGCCTCCACATCATAGGCGCCGAATTTGGTCAGGATATCTCCTTTTTTCACCGCATAAGTGGCGCCGGTGCCATCCACCGCACTGCGCACCGGAGAATAGCTGTCCATGCCTGTCACCACCACCTGGCCGTCTTTCACACCAAGGTTGATGCCTACGGTATTCACGTAATTATCGCCGTTGTCCGGCTGGGGATCCACATACCGGCCGCAGGTCACGTAGGTGGTCTTATCTTCATAGGCGTGGGTCAGGAACGCCGGTGTGATGCCCGGCAAACCCTTAATCAGGATAAAGCCGATGATGACCACCAGGATCAGCACGGTAAAGCCCGCACACCCGTAAATACATCCCCGAAGGATGCCGTCTTTCTGTTTTCTGCTCATTTCTTCGACTCACCTGCCTTGTGGGTCAATACGATCAGCGTCGTATTGACGATCATGATAAAAATAAAGAGGATCACGCCGGTGGCAAACAGCATCTCCGACTGTCTGCCGGAGGCATAGCTCATTTCCATGGCAATGTTGGTTGTTAATGGACGTACCATGGACCAGATGCTCCTGGGCAGACCCGAGGTGGGATTTCCCGCGATCATCATGACGGCCATGGTCTCGCCGATGGCCCGGCCAATGCCCAGCACTGCTGCGGAGAGGATACCGGATTTGGCTGCCGGGATCGTCACATGGAAGATTGTCTGGATTTCGGAAGCGCCAAGCCCATAGGATGCCTCCCGGTAAGATTTCGGTACGGCCCGCAGGGATGTCTCCGACAGGGATACGATGGTGGGCAGGATCATAATGGTAAGCACGATGATCACCGCCAGCAGCGACTGGCCCTGTACCATGGGCGATACCTTTTTGATCAGTGGTACGATGACGCCAAGGCCAAAGGCACCATACAGCACCGACGGGATCCCGGCCAGCAGCTCCACCGCCGGTTTGATGATCCTGACGAACCGGTCAGGCGCCAGCTCCGAGATAAAGACTGCAGTCAAAAGTCCCACCGGCACGCCGATGACAATGGCACCCACAGTAGCCAGCACGGAAGCCACGATCATATAGAAAATACCATATATGTTTTCTCCGGGCGCCCAGCGGGTTCCCGTGATAAAATCGAGAAAGCTGTAAGCATCCGGGCCGAAAAACGGGTGCAGCCCTTTGTAGAATACAAAGACGATGATGGCCGTTACCGACACCACACCCACCAGCGCACAGAGCAGAAACAATGTCTCTATGCTTTTTTCTCCTAATTTTTCTCTGTTCATATTTTCCCCTTTAAAAATGCCCCAAAACAGGCTCCGGATATCCAGTCTTTGTTTTGGGGCAGCTTTCTTTTTCTTTTTCGTTCTCCGGAAAATTTATTTCACACGGATTCCGCCGTGGTTATCTACGCACGCCTGTCCGTCTTCTGTCAGGGCAAAGTCAAGGAATGCTTTTCCTGCATCTGTCACAGTGTCATCGTAGTATACGAAGATGAACGGTCTGGACAGCGGATACTCGCCGGTCTTTGCAAGCTCAGCCGTAGGCTCTACATCGTTGACGGTCAGCGCTTTTACTGTGTCATCGATGAAGGAGAAGGATACATAGCCGATAGCGTTGGCATTCTCTGCCACTGCTGCCTGTACCGGACCATTTCCTTCCGATACAGAAGCTGCACCGGTCAGTCCGCCTGCATCCTCTAAGGCAATCAGCTCTTCAAAAGCGCTTCTGGTTCCGGAGCTCTCCTCACGGGACACCACAAAGATCTCTGCATCATCACCGCCAACTTCTTTCCAGTTTGTGATCTTACCGGAATAAATATCTGCCAGCTGCTCGGTGGTGATATTTTTCACTGCCTCATTTGCAGGGTTTACGATGACTGCGATTCCGTCATAAGCAAATACTTCCTGTTTCAGATCAGCATCCTTCTCGTCATCTTTGATCTCTCTGGAAGAAGCGCCGATGTTGTTGGTCTTTGCCTTGGTGTCCTTGATACCTGCGGAAGAACCGCTGCCGGTGTACTCGATGGTCACGTTGGGGTTCTGTGCGGTGAACTCATCCTTCATGTCGTTCAGGATCTTCTCAACGGAAGTAGAACCTGTGATCACGACGGTACCGGAAAGGTCTGAAGCTGCAGTATCTGCTGCTGCGGCATCTGCTGTCTTGTCCTGCTGTGTATTCTCTGTCGCTGCCGGTGCTGTTGTTGCCGGTGCGCTGTCACTGCTGCTGTTGCCGCAGGCAGTCATGCCTGCTGTCATTGCTGCGATCATGCCAATTACGATTGCTTTTTTCATTTCTCTCATACTCCTCCTAAAACTTATCTTTCAGATTGTTTTCCTCATCTGTTGAAACCATCCTATACCCGGTGTATAAAAGAAATATTTGCTTTTTGTTAAGTCTTTGTAAAAGCATCAGCGGGCCATTTCCGAAGAAATATATTCCACAATGTTTCTGGCATGGTCAGAAACCCGCTCCATATTGCTGATGATATCCAGAAAAATAATGCCCTTGGAGGAGGAGCACTCGTTCCGGGCGATCCGCTCCATATGGGACTTTCGCAGTTCTTTTCTCAGGCCGTCGATCTCGTCCTCCAGATTTTTCACCTTCTGCACATTTTCCCGGCGCTGCTCCGGCTTCTCGCTTCTTCTGGCCGCAATGGCTCCCTCAATGGTCTCCACCGACAGCTCCGTCATTTCCCTTAATCCCTCCTGGGCATCCATGGAAAACTCCATGGAAGTATCCGACATTTCCTCGGCCAAATCTACGATATTGTCACAGTGGTCAGAAATCCGCTCCACATCCTTTACCGTATACATCAGGTCGCCCACAATTTCCCGCTGCTTATCCGTCAGCGATGTATGATCCAGCTTCGCCAGATATTCCATGATCAGCCGCTCAAATTCGTTGACCGTTGCCTCCAGCTTTCTGCCCTTCTCGATTTTCCGGCGGCTGCCTGTGAGCACGGCGTCCATGGCAGTGCGCAGATGACAGACGGTGATCTCACTCATCCGAAGCAGCTCCTGGATCGTATTTTCCATAGCGAAAGCAGGGGTTTCCAGCACACGGGCATCCAGCTGCGGCAGAGCGATGTCTGCCATCTCCTCTGCCTCGCCGGTTTCTTTTTCATCCCGGACAATTTTTTCCGATAATTTCACCAGTACTTTGGCAAAGGGGAACAGCAGGATTGTATTGGTCACATTGAATACCGTGTGGAAAATGGAAATCTGTACGCTGCTGATGGTCGATGTGCCGAAAGCCGGGCGCAGGCCAAACACGATAACCATGACAATGCCAAAGACTACCGCACCGATCACATTAAATAAAAGATGGATCACCGCTGCCCGCTTGGCATTTTTCTGGGCGCCGATACTGGACAGCAACGCCGTTACACAGGTACCGATATTCTGGCCAAGGGTGATGAACACGGCAGAATTCCATGTCACGATCCCGTTCATGGCCAGCGTCTGCAGAATACCCACAGAAGCGGATGAGCTCTGGATGATGCCCGTCACCACCGCACCGGTCAGGATGCCAAGGATGGGGTTGTTCCCCAGCACGGAAAAGGCGGTGGAAAAGATCGGCGCACTCTTATACGGTGCAATGGAACCGGACATGTAACTTAAGCCCACGAACAGTACACCAAAGCCCACCAGAATCTGGGCAATTTCCTTCTGCCGTTCTTTTTTGCAGAATAACAGCATAAAAGCGCCAATGCCGATGAGCAGCGGTGCAAACGTCTCCGGCTTTAACATACTGCCCCACTCGCTCATGGACACGATCCATGCAGTCACTGTTGTTCCGATATTGGCACCCATGATCACGCCCACAGCCTGGGTCAGGTTCAGAATGCCTGCATTCACAAAACCGACCACCATAACGGTTGTGGCGGATGAGCTCTGGATGATGGCGGTAACTCCCAGTCCTACCAGTACACCCATGAGCCGGTTACTCGTTAAAAACTGTAATAATTTGCGCATCCGGTTTCCTGCAGATTTCTGCAGGCCGTCCGCCATGACGTTCATGCCATACAGGAACATCCCCAGGCCCCCGATAAACATAAACAGCATTTTCATATGCTCCATCTCTTTTGTCCTCCTACTCTCTCCTCGTTATTGCTTCTTTTCTGAATATTCATCTACCTACTTCTCAACAATATGAAATTCCTGTAAAGTCTGTACGAAGCAAATGTAAAGTTTATGTAAAGTCTCATTGACGGAACCGGATTCACCGATTACAATAAGATAGAATTAAAAATTTCTTGAATTTGAGAGGGGAAAACGATATGGAACCAATTTTTGTCGGCTGGCTGTCTTTACTGCCTCCGCTTCTTGCAATTTCACTTGCGCTGATCACCAAGGAGGTTATGTCCTCCCTGCTCATCGGTATTCTGTCAGGATCGCTGATCTATGCCTGTGCCTCCGGCCTGAACCCGTTTATGGGTACCCTGACCACCACCTTTGACCTGATGGCATCCCGGGTAGATATGAAGATTCTGATATTCCTGGGTCTTTTAGGCGCTCTGGTCGTTGTCGTGACCATGGCAGGCGGTTCCCGGGCTTACGGCCGCTGGGTATCCGATAAGATCAAAAACCGCCACATGGCACAGCTGGCAACCGCCGCCCTGGGCATACTGATCTTTATTGACGACTATTTCAACTGCCTGACCGTCGGCACCGTTATGAAACCGCTGACAGACAAGCATAACATTCCCCGGGCCAAGCTGGCTTACATCATCGATGCCACCGCTGCCCCGGTATGTATCATTGCCCCGGTTTCCAGCTGGGCAGCCGCTGTCGGCTCTTCTCTGGCAGCCACCGGTGAATTTACCAGTGATATCGCAGCCTTTATGGCAACGATCCCTTACAACTTATATGCCATTCTTTCTATATTAATGGTACTGCTTCTCTGTCTGAAGGATCTGGACTTCGGCCCCATGGAAGAAAAGGAAGAGGCTGCACAGGCAGGCGACCTGGGTGATTTTGATGCGCCCATCGAAGAATCCGTGCACATTTCCGAGCGTGGCCGGGTATCGGACATGCTCATCCCGGTCATCGCCCTGATCATTTTCTCCATTCTGGCCATGCTGCAGAACGGCGGCCTCTGGGGAGACGATCCGGCTTATCACACCATTATGGCAGCCTTCGGTAACTGCAGCGCCTCCGATGCGCTGGTGCTGGGCGGCTTCGGTGCCCTGATCGTAGCTTTTATTCTGTTCATTCCGCGCAAACTGGTAACCTTCCATGATTTCATGTCCGGCATTGAGAGCGGCGTGAAAAACATGGTGCCCGCTTACCTGATCCTGATCATGGCGTGGACCATCAGCGGCGTGTGCCGTGACCTTCTCATGACCGGCGAATATGTCCGCGGCATTGTGGAGAGCTCCAGCCTTCCCCCGGCCATCATCCCGGCACTGATCTTCGTCATTGCGGCATTTTTGTCCTTCTCCATGGGCACAGCCTGGGGCACCTTCGGTATCCTGATTCCCATCATCGTACCGGTATGCTCTGCCATCGCGCCGCAGCTGATCATCGTCTCTCTGTCCGCCACTCTGGCAGGCAGTGTATTCGGCGATCACTGCTCCCCGATTTCTGATACCACCATCCTGTCCTCCACCGGTGCGGGATGCCAGCATATTGAACACGTATCTACCCAGCTGCCCTACGCACTCACCGTAGCCTCCTGCTGTTTTGTCGGCTATGTGGTAGCCGGTTTCAGCGGCGGCAATGTGATACTGACACTGGCTTCCTCCATTGTATGCCTGGTGGCAGCGCTGACGGTGCTGCATCGGCACGCGGTTCATAAGAAGCAGGCATAAACCACAGGTTACGCCTGACACAAAGTTTACAACAAAAAAGTTCTGTCAAAGTCTTCTGTTATCGAAGATTCTGACAGAACTTTCTTTTTTCATCGCCATATTTTTCTCATATTCCAGCTATTTTCCCGGCTTCCATGTTTACACCGTTCTGTGCTGTTTCCACGATTTTCCCTCTATTTTAATGGATTGATCTTTCTCCCCGCCAGATACAGTAGCACGCCGGACAGCAGCAGCTGCACCACCTCGCTGACGGCGATCCAGTGGGTGAGGATGCCTTCCGCCCCGTTCAGCCCGAACCGGGTACAGAGCGCTACGATGGCTCCCGGGTCTCCCACCTGGCTGCTGACCATGCCATAGAAGGTCACCGCCGGATTGACCAGAAGAAGGCCGATGACGTTGCCCACGGTGATGCCCTCCGTCTGTCCCACTGCCGACATCTGCATCTGTACCAGACTGTAAACGCCGCTTTCGATGACCAGTGTGCCGCCCAGCAGGAACAGCACCGCCAGATAGGTCAGCACCGTGGCAGTGGTCACCCTTCTTGTGTAGGCCGAAAAGAAAATACCCACACTGCCGACAAAAATTGCCGATACGCCCAGGATCACCACAAATCCCACCAGCTCCAGAATGCCCACACCGCCAAAGATGAACACAATGGACAGCACCGGCAGACTGGAGACGGCCAGCATGAGCACCGAACTCAGGGACGATTCCAGCTTGCCCAGCACGATAGACCAGGGCTTCATCTTCGTCGCCAGCAGCATGTCCAGCGTCTGCCGTTCCCGCTCCCCGGCGATGCTGCCCGCCGTAATGGCCGGGATGATGAGCAGGATCATACCGAATTCCATGTACGCCATCACCACGTAAAGGCCGACCATCTCGGAATAATCCATGCTGTAGCCGTAATGCACCGTATCCATCATGCTGTACAGCACCATCATGCTTGCCACGATGAGTACCGCATTGTAGCCGAATACCATCCAGCTGCTCTTCATCGTCCGGCTGCTTAATTTGATTTCATTTTTAAATACCGGATTCAGCTTCACTTATCCTGCCTCCTCACTGTGTTCTGTAATCTTCAGGAACAGGGATTCCAGGCTGCCCTGCTCTCTGGAAAAGGACTGGACGAGCACCCCATTGTCGATGAGCGTCTTCAGCAGCCTTGCCTCCTCCTCCCGGTTGCCGGAAAAGGAAGCGAAAATGCTGTTGCCCCGGATGGTAAGACTCTCGATCTTCTCCTCCCGCTTCAGCAGCAGCACTGCCGTGTCCACCTGATCGTACACCCGGATGATCAGCGGATTAGACGTATCCACCGTCTCCAGAATGTCCTCAATGCTTCCCTGAAGGATCATTTTGCCCCGCTCGATGATGCCGATGCTCGTACACATCTCTGCCAGCTCCATGAGAATGTGGGAACTGATGATGATCGTCTTGCCGTTATCCCGCAATTCCTTCAGGATTTCCTTGAATTCAAACCGGCTTCGGGGATCCAGGCCGGACGCCGGTTCATCCAGAATGAGAAACTGGGGATCGTGGATCAGCGCCCGGGCCAGGCAGAGCCGCTGCTTCATGCCCCGGGAAAGCTCATCCACATAGCACTCTTCCTTTCCCTCCAGATGCACCATTTCCAGCAGATGTCCGCCCAGTCTGCGGGCCTGCCGCGTCTCCATGCCGTAGGCACTGGCATAGAATTCCAGATATTCCATCACCTGCAGATTGTCATACACACCGAAAAAATCCGGCATATAGCCGATGACCTCTTTCAGCCGGTTATAATCCTCAAAAAGCTTGATATCATCAATGTAAATTTCTCCCGCATCCGCTTTGAGAAGTCCCGCCATGATTTTCATGGTCGTGGTCTTCCCGGCGCCGTTGGGCCCCACGAAACCGAAGATCTCTCCCCTGTCAATCTGCAGATCCAGACTGTCCAGCGCCGTATGTCTGCCGTAACGCTTCGTCAGATTTCGGATTTTCAGCATGGTCAGATCCTCCCTTTCATGATCAGAATCGGCAGCTTGTCTGATTTGTCTTCGCCCACCGTCGTATCCCGGTAACGCAGCAGGATCCGGTGATCCAGCGAAATACACTGTTCCAGCCGGTCACCCGACAGTTCATCCTCCTCGGATATCTTCTCATAGCGGCTGGTTCTGTAATTATAGATTTCTATCGTTCCGGCAAATTCCTGATAGGCATCCGCATCGTAGTAATCCTCATGGTCAAACACCAGGGACAGCTCCTTCGCCTCCGGCACCTGGTATTCCAGCACCACATCATTGCCGTAAGCCGTATTGTTATACGTAACGTAATCGCCGGACACCACCCGCACCGTGCTGGTGATAAACGGGAAATATTCCCAGGTTTTCCCATTTTCTTCTTTTTCATAAGAAAGGGCAATATCCGTACTCACCAGGTTCTGTCCTTCCGTCTGATAAGCGCTGTCCTTCAGAAGATCCAGCGGCTCCCCGTCCGCAAATCCCACCAGACGGCAGCCCTTCGGCTCCTGCTCATAGCCTTCCTCCAGCTGATTGGAAAGGATCGACGTCTTCCAGCAGGCATCCAGGAAATCCGCGTTCACTTCTTTGTGATATCCCGCTTCATAATCCAGGCATTTTTGCACGATCTCATAGCCTGATCCCGGCACAAAGGAATACAGTTTACACGTTCCCACATCCAGGGAACCGCCGGCCGGAAACTGTTCCACGTACATCAGATGATTCTGAAATACCAAGAACACATCCGACAGATCGTAAGATGTCTGATTGACCAGCGTTCCGGTCAGTACCCCGTCAAAATAGCTGAGCTCTCCCTGCACGCCAAAATCCGCCTCCGTCTTTTCCGTCCGGGAGGCCTGCACATATTTGGCCGTAAACGCCCGGTCACTCTCCATGGACAGCACATTTTCCGTCTCCCCATAGGCGATCTGCATGCTTTCTCTGGAAAAATCAGGCACCGCATCCATATAGGTGGCGCCATAATAAGCCGTATCGCACACCGGCATGAGATCATAGTCCTGATTCACATAAATGCTGTACGCCGTGTTATAAGGCGCCCGGACAGAAAAATCTACCTTCTCATCCTTCACGCCCGGCATCAGATTGATCTTCCGCACATAATTGACAAAGGGCGCATTAAACCGGGTGCGGCTGCCCATGACAAACACGATCCCGGAAAACAGGATCGCCAGAACACCCACACAGCCCCAGATATATTTTCTTCCGTGAAATTTTTTCAATACAAGGTAAACCACCGGCCCTGCCAGGATCACATAGACGGCCAGCACTACCGCATATCTGCCGGTCTTCGGGATATGTTCCATGCTGACGCCCTCCAGCTCACTGGAAACGACCCAGTAATCGTCCCCGGTGTGCGTTACCGTGGGATCCGCTTCCTCCAGCTGCTGCCTGGAAAAGCAGTCCTCCAAAAGCATCTGTCCCATCAGATCGGTACCGGCTACCTCGTCCTCTCCCATGGTCAGCCGCTGGGGGTAGGTCACGATCCGTCCCTCTCCGTAAGGTTCGATCTCCGGTGTCAGGTCTGCCATGTCTGCAGCCTTCTGTCCGCCGCCCTGCACCAGCACACCGCCGTCTCTCACCCAGCGTTTGATGGCTTCCTTCTGCTCTGTCCGCAGCCGGTCTGTGTCAAAATCCTGCACCAGGAGCAGATCCAGCATATCCAGCCCGGCCTGGGTATCCTCCAGCGTGTTCTCATCCAGTGCCACCGCCGCCAGGCTGATGGAAGAATAAGCCGATGTGCGCAGGCCGTCCAGATACTGCATGCCCGCCGGATCATCCGTCAACACCCCCGCCAGAAACTCCCCGGAGGAAGTGCGCACTGACAGGGAAATCTCCTTCTCCGCCTGTATCTGTCCGTCTGTCCCGATGAGCTGGATTTTTACAAAAGGGGCACAGCCGGTCATGGGCAGCGTAAAGGTCACCGTCTTTGTCTGTCCCGGTGCCAGCTCCAGCGCTTTGGAAAACCCGTAGTTGTCATAGCTGAGCGCATAGGCCCTGTGACCAAAGGGCAGGCTCAGCAGAGAACTGGAGCCATAGTATACCTCCTGCCCATAGGCGGAGGTAAGAAAATACACCCTGCCGGAAAAAGCCGCTTCCTTGCTGGTCACCTGCACATGAAAAGCGGCATCCCGGTTGTATTTTACCGTATTGTCATAGCCATAGGTCAGCGAAATATCAAAGGCATCCGCCACGGGCGCTGCTGCTTCTGTCCGCCGATCCGCGCCAAACAGCAGCAGCACTGCCAGCAGGCAGGCGCCAAGCACACGCCAGGCTCTCTGTTTTCTGTATGTCTGCATATACCCTCTCCTCATATGTGTGTCCGTGCTAATCAAAATGCTCCGGCCGGTCCTTCAGCGACTGGTACAGGCGCACCTCGAACACCGTTCCCCGCATGCTGCTGGACGCATGGATTGTTCCGCCGTGAAGCTCCACAACACCCTTGGCAATGGCAAGGCCCAGTCCGGTGCCCCCGGTATTCATGGAGCGGGAATGCTCCACCCGGTAAAATTTTTCAAAAATATGATCCAGCTCCTCCGGCGGGATGATCTTTCCGTAGTTCAGCACGCGGATGACCACCATGGGGTCCTCCCGCTCCACGCTGACCACGATCTTCTTCCCGTCCGCGCCGTACTTGATGGCGTTGTTGATCAGGTTGTCAAACAGCCGCGCCAGCAGGTTGCCGTCCGCCTCGATCTGGAGACTGTTCTGGGAGCTGGTAAACTCATAGGTAAGCCCCGCCTCCTGAAAATTCGGATAAAACTCATCCAGCATCTGTTCCAGCAGCTTGACAATGTCCAACATCCCCGGCTTCATCGTAATTTTTCCATAATTCAGTTTCGTAAAGCCAAACAGATCCTCGATGAGCTTCTCCAGCCGCTTGGATTTCTTGTAGGCAATGTCCACAAAATTCTGCCGTACCTCCGGCTCCAGGTCGGGCCGGGTCTTCAGAAGCTCCAGATACCCGATGACCGACGTCAGCGGCGTGCGCAGATCGTGGGCCACGTTGGTAATCAGGTCGTTCTTCGTCCGCTCCGCCTCCCGCTCCTTGTCCATGAGTACCCGGACTTCCCCGGTCATCTTGTTCAGGTTCCGGGCAATGGAGGCAAACTCATCCTGCCCCCGGACGCTGATCTCCGTATTCAGATCACCGCCGGCAATCCGGGTGATGCCATTGGAAATCTCCCGGACATAACGCACCACACCGTCCATACACATGGCAAAGCTTATGAGAAACACCGCACCGCCCACCGCAAAGAGAATGATCATCTGCACGGTGGGGTTCAGGCCGTCTCTTCCCAGAATGGAATTGCGGTACCCGTTCCGGCGCAGGAATTCCACGATCACCTGCAGATTGAAAATAACGATCAGCTCCGCGCCGCAGGTGATGAGAATGCTGGCCAGGGCACTGAAAAAAATCCGTCTCCGAAAGGATTTGAACAATTCATCGCTCAATTTTGTATCCCACTCCCCATACCGTCGTGATAATCTTCTCGGTTCTGGTATCCTCCTTCATCTTGCCGCGCAGTCGCCGGATGTGCACCATCACCGTGTTGTTTGCTTCATAGACCTTCTCGTTCCACACCCGCTCAAAAATCTCATCGGTGCTGAACACCCGCCCCGGGTTGGACGCCAGCAGGTACAGAATGTCGAACTCGATGGGTGTCAGCTTCACTTCTTCGCCGTACACGACCACCTTGTGATTCTCCTTGTTGATCACCAGCCCCCGGATCTGGATCTCCGTCTCCGGCTTTCCCTTGTCACTGCCGGGATTCAGCTGGGTAAACCGACGCAGCTGGGATTTCACCCGGGCGGTCAGTTCCAGCGGGTTGAAGGGCTTCGTCACATAATCGTCGGCACCTGTGCCCAGCCCCAGGATCTTGTCCAGGTCGGTGGACTTGGCACTTAAAATAATAATGGGTATGTTGCTCGTCTCCCGGATCTTCCGGCACATGGCAAGCCCGTCCATCCCCGGCATCATGATGTCCAGCAGCACCAGCTTGATGTCCTCTTTTGCCAGAATATCCAGGCCGTCCGCTGCATTGTACGCCTTGTATACTTTGTAGCCGTCACTGACCAGATAAATCTCGATCAGATCCGCGATCTCCTTCTCATCGTCCACCACAAGAATCTTTGTTTCCTGCATATCATTTTCCTGCCTCTCTTACTATATCATTCCACAATATCCCATAACACAACCAATCTATCAACAAATCACACAGGATACGGCCAGTGTATGGGAATCTCTTATCTTTCATTTTTTCCTTTTATCTGTACTCATTCTAATTCTAACACAAAACAGAAGGAGAAATCCTTACTGAATTCTTAAGCCGCCTGAAAATTTTCTTGCATCCAACGGGGGAGTTTGCTATTCTTAACAAAAAGATCATCGGAAGTTTTTTCGTATATCATTTAAAAATTCAGGAGGTTTGAACCATGAGTGACTTACACATAGATACCACCGTTTATGAGGGACGTCCCGCCGACGAGACCGGACGCCTGCCAAAAGAAATCCACACCTATGACCTGCTGGACAGGCTTTCCATTCCGTTCGTCCGGGTAGACCACGAGGCGGCCATGACCATCGAAGCCTGCCAGGGCGTCGATGCGCTCCTGGGCATGGAGATCTGTAAAAATCTATTCCTGTGCAACCGGCAAAAGACCCAGTTCTACCTGCTGCTCATGCCCGGCAGCAAGCCCTTCCGCACGAAAGAGCTGTCCGCCCAGATCGGTTCCGCCAGACTTTCCTTCGCCTCAGAAGAATACATGGAGCAGTTTCTTGACCTGACCCCCGGCTCCGTCACTGTCCTGGGGCTTATGAATGACACGGACAATCGCGTGCAGCTGCTCATCGACGAGGATGTGGTGAAGGACGAGTATTTCGGCTGTCACCCGTGCATCAACACATCCAGCCTGAAAATGAAAACCAACGATATTCTGGAAAAATTTCTCCCGGCTGTGCATCATGAGCCGATCTTTGTAAAGTTAGGGGCTGAATGATCAAAGTGTCAGTCCGCGCCTGATTAGCTTCTCATACACAGGCAGCATGTGGGCCTCACTCACCTGCTGCCTTAACTGCTCTATGGGCAGCCAGCCCACCTGACTGTTCTCCCCTTCGCACACCTGCAGGGCTTCCGTCTCGTCCGCTTCGCACAGATATGTCAGATTGAAATGCAGATGAGCGTTGACAAATTTGCCCCGCTTGATATGCCGCCGCACCTCCAGGATGTCCACCGCAGCCAATTCCTTCTGCAACGGACGGATGGTCTGGATGCCCGTCTCTTCCCTTGCCTCTTTCAGCGCAGTCACCAGCCCGTCCGGCTCTCCGTCGGCATGTCCGCCGGTCCAGGCCCAGGACTGAAAAATATTGTGGTACGCCATGAGCACCTTCGTCCGCTCCCGGTTGAAGATCATGGACGACGCGGTAAGATGAAACAGCTCACAGGAGCGCTCCAGGATCGCATCCCCATAAGTTTTCCAGGCCGCCAGCATCAGCGCCCGGTCCTTCTCCTCCTGTTCACAGCCCGGAACAAAATTTCGGATTTCTTCTATATAATTCATTGTATTCTCCCCACTCCTGTTCTACACATTTTCCCCATTGCCACTTCCTTGCCCTCGCCTATCCCGAAGCATTTCCTATCTCGATGCCACAATCTGTATCTGCCATTACTATAAGCTCTGTCATTGTGATTCATCGCAATAACACTGCCAGCCCGAAAGCATTACCTGCCACCGATCGCATCTTTCATCTTGTATATCGTCATGCATTGCACATCCCTGATCCATTTATGATCGTTATTCTTCCAGGAATCCCTCCATCACGTAATTGGCCAGATCCCGGCCCCGCTCCGTAAGAAAAACCTGCCCGTCGCGGATCATCAGCAGCCCTTCTGCCTCGTACTTTTCCAGCTGCCGTCCATAGATTTCCCGCATATCCACACCGAACGTCCGGGCAAAATCTGCCGCCGACACGCCAGTTGTCCGCCGCAGCCCCAGAAACATGGTTTCCTCCATCTGCTCCCGCAGGGACAACACTTCCCGGCTCTCCGGTGTGAAATCTCCCTGCACATACCGTTCCAGATTTCGGTGATTGGTGAACCGACATTCCTCATAAAGGGAGGCTGCGCCGATGCCAAAGCCCACATACTCCTTCCTCAGCCAGCAGTTGTCGTTGTGGCGGCACACAAAGCCCGGCTTCGCATAGTTGGAAATCTCATAGTGCCCATACCCGGCAGCCCCAAGCAGCGCTTCCGCATCCGCGTACATGCCCCGCTCAGCTTCCTCGTCCGGCAGATACACCGGCAACTTTCCCTGCTCCCGCAGCAGTACATCGTCCTCATACCGGTCGTAAAAAGGCGTCCCTTCCTCCACAATCAGGCTGTACACCGACAGATGCTCCGGGGCCAGCGCCACCGCTTCTTTCAGCGCAGCACAAAAGCCCTCCCGGGTCTGTCCCGGCAGGGCTGCCATCAGATCTATATTAATATTCTTAAATCCGGCCTGTCTGGCCCAGGCATAACATGCCCGGAAATCCGCCGCTGTGTGGATCCGGCCCAGGGTACGCAGAAGCTCATCGTCAAAGCTCTGAGCCCCGATGCTTAAACGGTTGAAGCCCATCCGGCGATAGGCGGCGAGTTTTTCCAGATCCAGCGTGCCCGGATTGGCCTCTGTGGTGATCTCCGCCTCCGGCGACAGGACAAATTCCCGCCGCAGGGCAGAAAGGATCCGTTCTGTCTGGGTAACATCCAGCAGGGAAGGGGTGCCGCCGCCAAAAAAGATACTCGTCACGATCCGGTCTTTTTTCCCGGCATTTTTGCTTTCGATCTCCGAAAGCAGCGCCTGGACATACTGCTCCCACACTGCTTCCGATGCAGGAGTCGACAGAAAATCGCAGTAGGCACATTTTCTGACACAAAATGGAATGTGGATGTAGATGCCAAGCTCGGCTTTCGTTTCGCCTGCTTCTCCCGGTTTTCTGTTTTCCTGCATCTTTTTCCCAGATTCCATCACGTATTCCTTCTTCCACTTTTCAGGACTGTACCATGCATCCTTATCTTTTCAACGGAATGATTTTCAGATCCTTGCTCAGATGGTTTAACACCTCGCAGCCATCCTCGGTGATGAGCACCAGATCCTCAATGCGCACGCCGAACTCACCCGGCAGATAGATGCCCGGCTCCACAGAAAAGCACATGCCCGGCTTTAACACTTCCTCGTTGGCCCCGGATACGTCCCCGGCCTCGTGGCAGTCCAGCCCGATGCAGTGGCCGGTCCGGTGGGTGAAATATGGGCCATAGCCCTTGGAGGTGATATAATCTCTGGCTGCCGCATCCACATCACAGAATCTGGCCCCCGGCTTTGCCGCCTGGATGCCCCGCAGATTGGCCTCCTTTACAATCTCATACACTTCTCTGGCCTTGGGGCTTGCCTCCCCCAGGAAAACGGTACGGGTCATGTCGGAGCAGTAGGAATCCTTCCGGCCGCCAATGTCCAGCACCACGCTGTCTCCCGGCTTTCCCAGTGTGCCGTCATTGGCGTGGTGAGGATCCGCGCAGTTGGCGCCAAATGCCGTGATGGCCTCAAAGGAAACCGTCTCGCAGCCGTGGGCGATCTGCAGCTGCTCACAGATTTTTGCCAGTTCTGCCTCGGAGGTATGCTCGTCCACATGGCCCCACAGGTCTTCCATCACCGCATCGTTGATGAGAGACACCTGGCGCATCCGGCGGATTTCCTCCGCATCCTTGCACCGGCGCACCCGGTCAACAATGAGAGAACCGTTGACCACCTGGCCCTTCCACTGAGCCATCAGCTCCAGCAGAAAATGGGCAGCCATATTCTTGTCCACGCCCAGGGTACCGGGCAGCAGACGCTTCGCCAGCAGTGCCATGGAATCATCCGTATCTTTATAGCAGAGGATATCCATGCCCAGATCCTCGTGCACCGGGAACAGCTCATTGATGATCAGGCAGCGGCCGCCCTCCACATTGAGGTACAGGCCGTACATCCGCTCTCCCGGCACCAGCCACTTATCTGTCAGATAAAAAATAGCCATCGGATCTGTCACAAGCAGCTGACTGATCCCGTCCTTTTTCATTTCCTCGCAAACTCTGTTGATTCTCTCCTGCTGCATATTGCTTCCTTCTCTCTGATTTTCTCTATCATTCATTATTTATAATGCCACCGAATTGTTCCGTGCTTCGCACTCTCACAATTCTTCTATTTACTCGTCATCCAGCTTCAGCACTGCCATAAACGCCTTCTGCGGGATCTCCACATTGCCCACCTGGCGCATCCGCTTCTTGCCTTCCTTCTGTTTTTCCAGAAGCTTTCTCTTACGGCTGATATCACCGCCATAGCACTTGGCCAGCACATCTTTGCGCATGGCTTTTACTGTTTCACGGGCAATGATCTTGCTGCCCACGGCTGCCTGGATCGGAATTTCAAACAGCTGACGGGGAATCTCCTCCTTCAGCTTCTCGCACATTTTTCTCGCCCGCTCGTAGGCCGTACCCTCAAACACGATGAAAGACAGGGCATCCACCTCTTCCTTGTTGATGAGGATGTCCAGCTTCACCAGCTGGGACGTCTTGTAGCCCTTGATCTCATAGTCGAAGGATGCATAGCCCCGGGAACGGGATTTCAGCGCATCAAAGAAATCATAGATGATCTCGTTCAGCGGCAGCTCGTATTTTAACAGTGCACGGTTTTCTTCCATATATTCCATGCTCACATAAGTGCCGCGGCGCTCCTGGCAAAGATCCATGATGGAACCGATGAATTCCTTGGTCACCATGATCTCCGCATCCACCATGGGCTCCTCCATGTGGTCGATCTCCGACGGATCCGGCAGGTTGGACGGATTCGTCAGCTCGATCATATCGCCGTTGGTCTTGTATACCCGGTACACAACGCCCGGCGCCGTCGTCACCAGATCCAGATTGTACTCCCGCTCCAGCCGCTCCTGGATGATTTCCAGGTGCAAAAGCCCCAGAAAACCGCAGCGGAAACCAAAGCCCAGCGCAATGGATGTCTCCGGCTCGAACTGCAAAGAAGCATCGTTGAGCTGCAGCTTCTCCAGCGCATCCCGCAGATCCGGGTACTTGGCGCCGTCCGCCGGATACAGGCCGCAGTACACCATGGGCTGTACCTTCTTGTAGCCCGGCAGCGGTTCTGCACAGGGCCGGTCCTCATCCGTCACCGTATCACCCACCCGGGTCTGTTTTACATTTTTCAGGCTGGCAGTGATGTAACCAACCATGCCTGCCGCCAGCTCCTCGCAGGGGATAAACTGTCCCGCACCAAAATAGCCGACTTCCACCACTTCCTCCACCGCGCCGGTGGCCATCATCCGGATCCGGGTACCTTTTCGCACACGGCCTTCTTTGATCCGGCAGAAAATGATGACGCCCTTGTAGGAATCATACAGGGAGTCGAAGATCAGCGCCTGCAGCGGCGCGTCCGGGTCTCCGGTGGGCGCGGGGATCTTTTCCACAATGGCTTCCAGCACCGCCTCGATGTTGATGCCGTTTTTCGCGGAAATCAGCGGTGCATCCTGGGCTTCCAGTCCGATCACGTCCTCGATCTCGTCAATGACCCGCTGAGGCTCTGCACTGGGAAGGTCGATCTTGTTGATCACCGGAATGATGTCCAGATCGTGATCCAGCGCCAGATACACATTGGCCAGCGTCTGGGCCTCAATGCCCTGGGCCGCATCCACCACCAGCACCGCGCCGTCACAGGCTGCCAGGCTTCTGGACACCTCGTAGTTGAAGTCCACATGCCCGGGCGTATCGATGAGGTTGAACACGTACTCCTCCCCGTCTTTTGCTTTATATATGTTACGCACGGTCTGCGCTTTAATGGTAATTCCCCGCTCCCGCTCCAGTTCCATATTGTCCAGCACCTGTGCCTGCATCTCCCGGCTGGTAAGTGTTCCCGTCATCTCAATGATCCGGTCTGCCAGCGTGGATTTGCCGTGGTCAATATGGGCGATGATACAGAAATTACGAATTTTGCTCTGATCGTACTCTGCCATTTCACATTCCTCCTGAACTATGCTGCGGCTCCCGCCGCCATGCATGATAATGCACGTTAAAGTATAGCATAATTGTCCACGGAATGTCCAGCATCTGTCCGTTACAGTTCACTGACCAAAAAGAAAGCAACTGCAACAACGCCTGTGCCTATGCATATACACCGCTTTGCCGTGGTGACTTCTTTTTGATAATTTCTATACATCATTTTTCCAAAATAAAGGATGACGCATAGTAAAAACAACAGATAGAGCATCATTTTTTTATACCTAAAAATTCGTCTACCGCCGCATTGAAATCATCCGGGTTGTCCCGGGCGATGAAATGATCCCCCTTGATCCACACCAGCTTCCCATCCGGCAGGCTGTCCGCGATGAGCTTCGTGTGATCCTCCAGAATGATGTCCTCGGTTCCGGCAATGACCAGCACCGGCATGGTGAGCACGGCAAGCTCCTCCGGCTGGATCTGTGGCTCCCGGATCATGAGCCGCAGCCGCTCCGCATAAGCTTTTGCCCTCGCCCGGCTCTCCTCGTCCGGCCCTTCCTTCGCTTTCCGACACTCTCTGGCATAGGCAAATTCCACCCGATCCAGGAAATCCTGCTCCACGCCCTCTGGGAAAATGTTCGCCCCGTCCAGGATCAGCTTTTCCACCATCTGCGGATATTTCAGCGCAAAGGTCACCGCAATGTTGCCGCCGTCAGAAAATCCCAGCACATGCGCTTTTGCAATCTGATGCTCTTCCATAAACTCGTGCACATCCTCCGCAAACTGGTTGATGGTATATTCCGTCATTCCCCGGGGTGATTTTCCCTGTCCCCGTGTATCCAGGGCAATCACATGAAAAAATTTCTCATAATGTGCCACCTGATGCACGAAATATTCACAGCTCTCCCCGTTGCCGTGCAGCAGAATCAGTGGAAATCCCGATCCGCTTTCTTCATAGTATAAAATAGACCCCATACCGTTTTCCTCCTTTGTCCCGGATATCTATTTCCGCCCCCCAAAATCTTCACGTCCCCGTAGCTGCTCAAAAAGCAGGGCGCACCATGCCATTCGATATCCGGCTCTTACTTCAAATATAACAAAGGAGCCAACTCGCTTCAAGGATGATTTTCATACTATTGCAATACCATATGTAAAATCGACGCCAGCGGCTCACAGGCATTTTTCTCCTCCTCCAGCGTGTTCGTCTGGGCGCCGCACTCCACCAGCATGGCCTTCGGGCACAGGTGCAGGTTGTAGCGGTACGTTTTCAGATAAATCTTCCGCGTCACCCCCGGGTAATATTCCTGAGCCTTTAATTGCAGCTGTAAGGTCAGTGCCAGATTATCCGCAATATAGGGATTGGGCAGATAGGAAATCTCCCCATTTTTCCGGGAGTAGGACAATCCATTGAAAAACATGAACCGGGCCGTGGGCTTTCCATTGATGTCCGTCACCAGATGGGTGCCCTCGTTTAAACCGTCCCGGTGCAGATCCAGAATGACCTGAATGGAAGGATATTGTTCCATCAGCTCTTTCACCCGGTTGCCCGACAGCGTAAATGCCCGGTTCCGGTCTTCCTCCCCGTCCACCAGATCGAACACCTCCCGGTTGTGCAGCACCCGGTAGCCGTACCTTTTTTCCAGAAGCTCCGTCAGATAATCCCCCACTCCCACAATGGTCGTGTCCAGATTGCCCTCCTCAGAATCCACAAAGCCCTCCTGGGAATGGGAATGATAGATCAGAATCTCCGGGCCATCCACGGAATGATCCACCGTCATATCCCTGGAAAGCAGATCCTCACCGTCCAGCAGGGCACCGCTGATGGCGGTGGAAGCATCCACCGTATAAAAATGATCCAGCAGAAAATCAAAATCCGCCAGCTGTGCGGCGCTGTACACGATGCCGCCGGGCGCAGGCTGCACGGAAGTCTCCACCGCCGCTTCCCCGTCTGTTCCGGCATCTGTGGAAGGCAGGCCACTGTCCGCCAGCTCCACCCGGGTCTGGGGCAGCTGCCCGTTTTCTCCTGTACCGGCGCTTCTTGTTCCGTCACTGTTGGTTGACTGTCCATTCATTGCGTCATCACTTCCATTTGTTTCCAGATTGTCAGACTCTTCACTGCTTCTGTTCATGATCTGTCCTTCACTCTCTATGTTGTCTGTCACCTGGTCGGATTGGCCGTTACCATCTGCACCTGACTGGCTGTTATGTGATGGCGGACTTCCATTTGTCCCCAGCGCTTCCTCCCCGGCCAGCGAAAATTCTTCCTCCTGTCCGTCCTCATACAGTAGCGCCTGCTCCGCATACCGGTACAGGGGCATAAGCCGGAACGCCTCCCGCACAATGCCCTCCGTCAGGCTCTCACTGGTTTTTCCGGCTTGTGCCGGGTATAAAAGTCCCGGCAGCACCTGCCGCACCGCCGCCGTCTGGGCCTCATATTCTAACTGCTGCAAAAACGCATTCACATGGCTGGCATTTTCCCCTTTTCCCAGCACCGCATAACTTTTCAATACCAGATAAACCCCGGCCGCCCCGCAGGCCAGCCGCAGCACTCTATGCAATCCCTTATAAAAACCGGGTCTCATCCACAGGCACCACCTTTATGTCCGGGCACAGCTTTTCCCTGCTCCCGGGTGTTGTATATATATGATGCCTGTTCTATTTTTATTCTTTTTTCTGCCGATGCTTCCTGACAAACTACTGCATCAGATTTTATGATCTCATCCTGCTTTCAGCGCCAGGTTGATGCCCTCGGAAATGGTAAAACTGATCCGTTTGACCGTCTCGTCGATATCCTTTGGCGTCACAAACATGCCGTTAAGCTGGGGCGAGATCAGTTCCCGGATCAGCTGATATTTTTCCGCAGAATCCAGCTGACTTAACGTATAACCCAGATTTTTCAGGCTTTCCGCCTGGCTCATGGCCTCCACCAGCGTTTCCATCGTATCAGCCGCAATGGTGGCTGCATCCACCACCGTGGGCACGCCAATGGCGATGACCGGCACACCCAGCGTTTCCTTCGTCAGTGCCTGCCGGTGGTTGCCTACCCCGGAACCCGGATGGATGCCCGCATCCGAAATCTGGATCGTCCGGTTCAGCCGCTTCGTATTCCGGGCCGCCAGGGCATCCACCACCACAAGAGCCGTGGGATGGGTCTGCTCCACAATGCCCCGGATGATCTCCAGCGTCTCCATGCCAGTCTGGGCCATGACCCCCGGCACGATGGCGCTGATCCGGTTCACCTGCTCTCCGTCAAAGGCAGCCTCCCCGTACTCGTTGATGATATGCCTGGTAATGCACAGGTTTCCCGCCACCTCCGGGCCCAGCGCGTCCGGCGTCACCTCCCGGTTGCCAAGCCCCACCACCAGCACCGACAGCTGCTCCTGCCCGTCATCCAGAAGCTGCTTTAGCTGGCGGGCCAGCTCCTCGGAAATTTCCCGGTGATAGCCCTCATCCGGCACCGACATGCCCGGTGCTTCCAGCGTCACATAGACGCCCCTCGGTTTTCCCATGATTTTGGAACCATTTTCCGTTTCAATGACCACCCGGGTGATCCGGATATCCGTCTCCTGCCGGTAGCGCTCCTCAATCTTCACCCCCGGCACCTCCACATGATCTTCCTCAAACCGTTCCCTGGCTTCCAGCGCCAGATCCGTCCGCACCTGAAATTTTTCCATCGCTGATCCCTCCTAATTCCTCCTGTATACTACTCAGTTTCGCAAACAGATTTTCATGCAAGCATGGAATCTATCCGCAAGAATATACGAGTGAACTGTAACTTTATTTTTCTCAAAAATACCGGCAAATATGTATTGACATTCCCGGGGGCATCCGATATACTATATGAGTATGTTTACATTAGACTTTTTCGTGTCTCGTTTAATGGAACAGGGAGATTGAAATACTTTTTACAAGAATATTTGGAGGTGTCAGGATTGGCTAACATTAAATCCGCGAAGAAGAGAATTTTAGTTAACGAAACAAAAGCAGCAAGAAATAAAGCAATCAGATCCAAGGTGAAGACCTATGTGAAGAAGGTTGAGGCTTGTGTTGCAGCAAAGGATAAAGAGGCAGCTAATGCAGCTTTACTTGCTTGCATTTCCGAGATCGATAAGGCCTGCACAAAGGGCGTTTATCACAAGAACACAGCTTCCAGAAAGGTTTCCCGCTTAACCAAAGCTGTAAACGCTATCGCATAAGTTGTTCGGAATGATATAAAGAGTAACATAAAAGAGAAGCATTCGGTCCCGTCAGCCGGATGCTTCTTTTTATTTTACGCACTGTATTTTACAAGGATCAGCTCCACGCTCAGCCGGTCGTCCAGCCGTCCGGTCTTCACGTCCTCTTCCGCCCGGGCACAGTCCCGCAGCGCTTCTTTCAGCTTCTGTACGGAAAAATGCCCTGCCTCGGAGCGGTATCTTCGAATGGTAAAGCTGCGAAGCCCCGCCCGGTCAGCGATCTGGTTCTGCTCCATCCCCGCTGCCACCATGGTCTTCACCTGCAGCAAGATGTTGAACTGACGCACAAGCAAAAACAGGATCCGCATGGGCGGCTCTTTCAATGCCAGCAGATCATAGTACAGCTCCAGCGCTTCCTTCTGCCGTTTCTCCGCCATCATATGGATCATATCGAAAATCCGGTTTTCCGTCTGGCCGGTGCAGATCTCCTCCACATCGTCCATCTGGATGATCTCCCGATCGCCCACGTAGCAGATGAGTTTTTCCAGCTCCCGGTCAACATTTCCCATGGAATTCCCGGCCTTTTCCAGAAACAGCTGCATGGTGGGCTGGGTCAGCTTCTTGCCATTCTTCTGCAGCACTGTCAACACCCAGCGGGTCAGCATTTTCTCATCCGGCGTCTTAAATTCCACCATCCGCCCGATATCCTTCAGAGATTTGTACGTCTTACTTCTCTTGTCAACCTCTTTTTCTATAAAAATCATGCAGGTGGTCTCCGGCATGTCCGGCAGATATTCCGCCAGCTGGGGCGCTGCATTTTTGAAAAAGCCGGAATCCTCCACCAGAATCACCCGATGCTCAGCAAAAAAGGGCATCGTCTCCGCCAGATCGATGAGGGCGGGCACCTGGGCCTCCTTCCCCTCAAATCTGGAAAAATTCATGGTGTCACCCTCCGTCACCAGCGCCCGGAGCAGCTTGTTCTTATATTGTAATTTCAGATAATCCTCGTCTCCGTACAGGAGATATACCCGGCGAAACGTGCCGTTTTTGATATCTTCATTGATGGTCTGCATGCTCATTCCTCCGCCCTTCATTATACGGGGTGGCCGCACGGCTGTCAAACGTAAGCTGTACCCGCATTCCCATGCCCGCCGCCAAACGTTTCAGTGTACGAAGGGAGGGATTTGCAGTGGCATTCTCAATCTTGCTGATATCCCCCTGGGCAATGCCTGTGAGTCTTGCCAGCTCCTTCTGGGTAATACCGGCTGCCTCTCTTGCTTTTACCAGTGCAGCGGCAAGTCTGTGCTCCAGATCCAGCTCATACCGTCTGCCTGTACACACTCCATTGTCCCATAGTTCCTCCGCATCCAGATCCAAATCATCATTCCAGGACACACCATAGCCTCCGGTATCCACCTGAACAGACTGGTATAACGAAAAATCATCCTCTAGTTGCCGGAACTGCGGAAAAGACGCATACATCTGCCGAACATCATAGCTTTTTTCCGTTCCATCCCGAAAAATCACCCGTAACGTCATATTTTCCATCGCCTGTACACATTCTATTCTGTTCGACATACACAAGTCCCTCCTGATCTGATTATTCCATAAACGGCAACTTTCTGAACTCCTGGTTCTCCCACATTCTGTACAACTCATCTCTATATTCTGCAATAAACTGTCTGACATACACCTGATATCGAAGCGGCAGATCTCCCTCAAACATTTCTGCATCTTTCAAGGAAAACATCCCCACATACTCTCCTGCTATGGCATGGATATGCGGTGGATTATGCTCCTTTTGCCGCAAATACATCTTGATTACAATTCCACAAAATCTCGCAATAACTGGCATTATACTTCCTCCTCTCCATAATATAGGATATATCCTATATTGTCAATAAATTTTTATTTTCTCCAACAATTCACGCGGATCTTTCCTCGCTTTATTTGCAGGATCACCGCCCCGTTTTCCGGCGTCTTATAAATGCGGACATCTGCCTCCATAAGGCGCTCCACTGTCTCGGGTGCCGGATGGCCGTAACGGTTGTTTTCCCCGCAGGAAATCACCGCCAGCCCCGGAGAGACTTCCTGCAAAAAAGGCACCGATGTGGAAGTGGCAGAGCCGTGATGGCCCACCTTTAATATCTGCGCAGTAAGAGGATAAATTTGCTCCAACAACCGTCCTTCTTCCTCCTCTCCCATATCACCGGTAAACAGCATCCGCACGCTCTCCTGCTCTTCCAGAAGCACCAGGGAACGGTTGTTTTCATCGGATGAAATATCCCCCATACTCGGTGCCAGACAGGTCATTTGCATCTGACCGATGTGCAGGGAATTGCCCGCTGCCATCCCCAGCACCGGCACTTCTCTTTCTTCTGCCAGGCACAAAAGCGGCTCCATTTTCTCTCCCGCCTCCGCATAGCAGACCAGATGTTCTACCGGGAGCTCTGTCTGCTCCAGCAGTTCCCGGATACCGGAAATATGGTCTTCATCCGCATGAGACACAAACACAGCGTCCACCTTTTGCACCCCCATATATTTCAGATAAGGCAGCAGTCGATACGTCCCCACGCCTTTCTCGTCGCTGCTGCCGCAATCGATCACCACGGTTCTGCCGCTCTCTTCCTGCAGAACGGCACAATCCCCCTGGCCCACATCAAGGAAAGCCACCTGCCAGGGCGGACGGTTCCGGTAGAAAAGCAGGCACAGAAAAGCTGCCATATACAAGGGCAGGCATATTTTCAACAATCTTTTACGCCTGAAACCGCCTTGTCCCCATGTCGCATTTTCCATATTTCCGAAGGCTTCTTCGTTTTCCGCACTTCCAGCCAACAGCACCCCCAGAAAAACACCATAATAGAACAATACCTGCCACAGCGCCGGCTTCCCGCACACGTATACACTGCCAGGAAGCAGCCGCTGTACCTTGCAGGACAGCTGATAAACTTCACTCACCGTCGCTGCCGGGCCGCCGAGAAAAACACCCATGATTTTTCCAAATTCCTGAAACGTCAAATCAACCATGCGCAGAAAACCAGGCACTCTGATTCCAAACAACCGTCCCAGACAAAACACACTGAAAGTCACGATGAAATGTCCTGCCAGATCCAGAAGTCCACTGACAAGCAATGCCAGCACCCCTGCGCCCAGCAAAATTCCTGCCATTGGCACCAGCAGCACATTCCAAACAAGCGCATACACAGGCACTTCATAGAAAAACCACAGCTGCAGCGGCAAAAGGGCAAGTTGAATGAAAAGGGGAATGCCCAGACTGCTGCGCCAGGCCTTTCTTGTCTTATCTGGCTTTACGTCCGGGTTTCCTACCCACATTCGATCTTTTACCAGAGCCGCTTGTCGTTCTCCCAACACCTTCTTCATCGAACGCAACAGCTTTCTCCGCTCTGCTATCCCACTTTCTTTTGGTAACGGATCTTTCGAACCCAGGATTTCTCCTTCCTTCGGCAGTGGTCTTCGCCGTTCCAGCAGTTCCGCCTCTTTTTCCCGCCGTTTCTGCTCCTCCTGCCATTCCAGCGCCATGATCACCGCACCGGTGGCGCCAAAAGACAGCCAGAAACCACTGGTGAGCAGCGCCCAGGGCTGCGCCACCAGCACCACCAGACCGGCGAAGCCCCAGGCTGTCACCCGGTCACAACTGCGGCCCAGTCCTTCCGCCAGCAGCAACAGAACCAGCATGATCCCGGCACGCAGACTGGATACCCGCACGCCCAGCATCTGCATGTACGCGAAAATTGCCCCAAATACCAACGACAGGCAAGCCCACCTACGTAACCCCTTTCTCATCGACTTTTCGCGGTGCATCTTCCTTTGACTTCTGACTAACACCTTCCAACGCATCCTCTTTTGACCTCTGACCGGCACTTTCCGACATATCTCTCTTTGCCCTCTGTCTGGTTCCTTACGACACAGCTTCCGTTCTCCGCTCACCAACTCCGGCCCGATGGGCACCGCCAGCTTTCGCAGCACCTGGTGCAGCGTCCCCATGAGCAGGGTAAAATGCAAGCCGGAGATACTGAGCAGATGCCCCGTACCCATGCGAGAAAAACCATCCGCCAGTTCCGCAAGCAGATTGTTTTTCACACCAAAAAGCATGGCTTGCAAAAGCCCGGCGGTGTCAGAATCAAAGAGCTTTTCCAACCGCCCGCAGGCATTTTCCCGAAAAAGAGCCATCCCTTCTCCGAACCAGGCATCAAAGCTGCCGGTGTGTCCCACGATCCGTACATCGTCGGCATACTGCTTCCACAAAATTCCCCGGGCACGATAAAAAGTCCGCTCATCAAACTGCCCCGGATTTGTCTCGTGCTCCATATATTTGATTTTCCCCTCTGTCCGTACGACAGAACCAATGGATAGCTGACCGGATGATTGGTCAGAACTGCCTTTTTCAAAGGCAGGATAAGAAATGACAGAATCGTTGTCCGCATAGATCAGCAGCCGTTTTGGTCCGCCCTCTGCGGGTGCATCTGCAAGATGCACATTTTTCACATAAAGAATGGTATGTTCCGATCCGGTTTCCCGGTAATAGATTTCTCCCACGGCAGTCTGTCTGCCGGTAAATGGGATCAGGCGTTCCTCCCAGCCGGGCGCGCGCTCCCTTTGATCCTGCCACAGCAGGAAAAGAAAGCAGACGCCCAGCAGAAAGATACTGCACCCCCACAGCGGCCGCCTGCACCGCCAGCGGGTATTGTTCTCTCTTCCTATTCTATTTTTCCTCCTCACTCTTCCAGCAGATCCAGATTCCGCACATAGGACTGATCCAGTCTTCTGCTTTCCCGCAGCGCCGTCTGGGTCTCCCCGTTGACGGCGATCTGCACCCGCTGAATGGAAGTCAGTTCGGTCAGGGAATCCACAATGGCATACAGTGCCACATCCTCTGTGATGTCGGCCTCGATGTTCTGCAGTTTTCCGTCGAAATTCACGTAGCAGGTGCCATCCGTTACGCTGATGCTCAGCACCGTCACATCCGCGGGCAGCACAGCCCGATAACCTTCCGCCTGGGGGCCTGCGATGAGCTGCTCCATGATCAGCTTCTCCATGGACATGTTGCTGTTGTACACCACGTTCACCCGCTCCTGCCGCAGATGGGTGCCATCCTCCGATGCAAAATACAGCGTCAGCGTATCCCGGCTGTAGGCGTTGATGGTCTCGCCGGTATTTTCCACAAAGCTGTCATCGGTCATAACGCCCACCGCATTGCCCTTCTGGTCAGAAAGCGGTGTGCCCGCCACCTGGAAGGACACCCCCTCAATGCCCGCGATCTGGGTCAGGGTTTTCACAACCGCGGCGCGGTAAAGCACCTCCGTCACCACGTTCATGGTGAGATACTCCGGCCCGAAATCCATATAAATGAATTCCGCCTCCACGCTGTAGCCGTTGATGGTCACCCCGTCCGGCTTGGCGATCCTCATGGACGCATCCTTCGGCGCCGTGTTCATCTGCTCCAGCAGTTCCCCGATGAGGGCATCCGTGTCCGTCGCCTGGGGTTCGTACCCCTCATGGGCCAGCGCCGTGCCCTCTTTATTCACATAATAAATCTGATAGCCGCCCTGGTCTGCTTCTTCCGTTTTCCCGCAGGAAACCAGAAGCAACAGCGCCGCCAGCAACAATGCCAAATATCGTCTCATTTTTTTCCTTTCAAAACCAACTGTAACACATCTTCCCATCATGCCTTCCCTTCAAATCCGGGGTGTGCCTGTTTTAACGGATATACGCCAGCGGCACCCGCACGGTGAAGGTCGTCCCCTCGTCGGGCTTACTGTACACCTTGATGGCGCCCCGGTGCATGAGGATGGCATTTCTCGTGATGGCAAGGCCCAGGCCTGTGCCGCCGATCTCCCGGGAATGGGATTTGTCCACCCGGTAAAAACGCTCGAAGATCCGTTCCTGGTCTTCCTCCGGGATGCCGATGCCGGAGTCCGCCACCTTCACATAGAAAAACTTGTGATCCGCGTTCAGCGACACATGCACCCATCCGCTCTCCACATTGTATTTGATGGCATTTTCAATCAGATTGCTCAGCGCCAGCGTCAGTTTCACTTCGTCTACCTCCGCCACCACCGGCCGGAAGCTCTCAAATACCAGCTCGATATCGGATTTTGCCGCGATGGGCCGCAGCCGTTTCAAAATCAGCTCCAGCAAATCATTGATGTTGATAGACTGAATATTCAGGTCCGCATTTTTCTTGTCCATTTTTACCAGAGAAAGCAGATCGTTGATGATCTTATTTTCCCGGTCGATCTCCGCCGCAATGTCCTCCATAAACTCCCGGTACAGCTCCACCGGCACCTGATCCCCCTGCATGGTGAGGGAATCCGCCAGCACCTTCATGGATGTCAGCGGCGTTTTCAGCTCATGGGACACGTTGGAAACAAATTCCTGACGGCTGTCCTCCTGCTTGCGGATCCGGCGGATCATATTGTTGTACGCATCGGAAATGGCCTTGGTCTCCGTGTAATCGGAAACCGAAACGATCTCCTCCACATCCCCTTTCGACAGATCTTCCATGGAATGGGTGATTTTTCCCAGCGGTTTCACGAGAACCACAGAAGCCGCCACCGACAGCACGACGATGACCGCCGCCAGCGCCAGCTGGATGAGCATGCCCTTGGTCTGCAGGGTGTCCCGGATGCGCAGCAGGCTGTCCACCGATGCACTCACAAGGATCACGCCGGAAATGGTGCCGTCCGCTTCCTTCACCGGTGCCGTCACCTCCACGTATTTATGCCGTCTGGAATAATTGGTGGTGCCCATCCCCTGAAAACCGCGGATCACCTCAGCGGAAACGACGGTTTTCCCCTCTTCCAGCAGATAGGTGTCCTTGATGATCTGCAGACTGCTGTCGATGATCAGCACCCGGCCATCATAAATATTGGAGAACTGCAAAAGCTCCGCGTCCATCACTTCCGAACCCGGATTGTCCATATAGCCACAGGCCGTCAGCTGATTGTTGATGATCCGGCACTGCTCCTGGAGCTCCATCTGGCGCAGCTCCACTGCCCGGGATTCATACACATTCAGCATGATTGTTTTTAAAAGAATGAGCGGTACAATGCCGATCACCAGAAAACAGAGAAGCAGCCGGAACCGAAGACTCTGAAAATAGCTGTTCTTCAGATAGTTTCTGGCGAGAAGGCCCCTGCCGCCCTTAAACCTGGAAATAGTACCCTACTCCCCACTTGGTATGCACGTACTTCGGTTCGCTGGGATTGCTCTCGATCTTCTCCCGCAGTCTTCGGATATGAACATCTACCGTACGCACATCGCCGGGATACTCGTAGCCCCACACAAGATTCAGCAGATTTTCCCGGCTGTACACCTTGTTGGGGTTGGTCAGCAGCAGCTCCAGCACATCGAATTCCTTGGCGGTGAGATTGATCTCTTTGCCCGCAATGTAAACCCGGCGGCTCTCCAGATCCAGCTTCAGATCGCCGGTCACCAGCACCTTGCTGTTGTGCTCTTCCTTCTGCTGTTTCACTGCCATCCGGCGCATGATCGCCTTGATCCGGGCTTTCACTTCCAGAATGTTGAATGGCTTCGTTATGTAGTCGTCGGCGCCGTATTCCAGCCCCAGGATCTTATCCATATCCTCTCCCCGGGCGGTCAGCATAATGATGGGCACGGAAGAAAACTCCCGGATCTGCTGGCACACGGCAAAGCCGTCCATCTTCGGCAGCATCACATCCAGAAGGATGATGTCGTACTCCTTCTCTTTCGCTTTGTCCAGCGCTTCCTCTCCGTCGTAAGCGCAGTCCACTTCCATTCCTTCCTGTTCCAGGCTGAACCGCAGTCCTTTTACGATCAGCTTCTCATCATCGACAACCAGCACTTTCTTTGCCATATCTCCACCTCATTATTCTATCGAAATCTGACCTTTGATCTTCTCATAGGTCTTCTCTTTAATGCCACTTACTTTCAAAAGATCCCGGGGACTCTGAAACGCCCCGTGGATTTCCCGGTACCGAATGATCGCCTCCGCCCGGGTACTGCCGATACCACTCAACGTCATCAGCTCTTCTTTTCCGGCGGTATTGATGTTCACCAGGCCGCCGCTTCCGGCCACACCGCTTCCAGCGCCTCTGACTGCGCTTCCCATTCCGTCAGATCCGCCATCAGACACCCCTGTGTCCCAAGATTCTGCTCCATAGGAACCGCCATAGATCCCAGCACTTCCATCCGACAGCATCTGCGCTGCGGAAAGCTTCTCCCCTTTTCGGGGGATGCGCACCTTCTGCCCATCGGATAACACCACCGCCAGATTCACCTGGTCGGCGTCCGCATCGTCTGCGAGCCCTCCGGCCAGCTGCACCGCCTCGTACACCCGGCTGCCCTCCGGCAGGGCATAGACATCCGGGGTGACGACCGCGCCGCAGATATAGACGTAAATCTGTGAAATCGACACGGAATTTTCTGTTTCAGAAGATGAACTGTCCACCTGCTCTGAGTGCTTTGCACCATCGGCATTTCTTGTTGACTGCTGATCATTCTCACTATCTGCAATCACTGTCGAATATTCTTTATCACTTTCCGTAGTCTGATCCGCCTCTAGGCCTTCCGAATCTCTTTCGGATACTTCCGCAGATGCTCCGCTGTCCTTCGTGACTTTTCCACCGTTTGCCGCAACTTCCCTGTCTTTTTCCACGATTTTCTCACCGTCCTCCGGCGTTTCCATCTGCACCAGCCCGGCACCGTCCGTCTCCCAGACCTCGCTCTTTTTCCCGCAGGCGCACAAAAGCAGCATGGCTATCACACAAAAATACGTCCATGCAGCTTTTCTTTGCCCTCTCCGGCTCGTTTTTCTGTTGTTTTTCTTTTCCCGCATAATCTCCCGCGGCAGACCGCCGGATTCCTCTGTTATGCTGTCTTCTATTGTATCGGATATCCGCCCTGTTTACAATAGCGATTTTAGTTCCATTTGAAAATAATCACACCGGCGATGGCCACGCCCATGCCGATGACCTTCCGCCACTCCAGCGGCTGTTTTTCCACACCGAAAAGCCCCAGAAGCTCAATGACATACGCCACAAGAAGCTGGGCAATGACAATGAGCATCACCGCCCGGGCAGGCCCCAGGGTGTCCATGCTGCGGATGACCGTATACGTGATAAAAGCGCCGATCGCGCCGCCCAGCAGCATATACCAGGGTCTTACCGTCCACAGCCCTCCAAAGGACTGCCGACCGGTAAAACACCATGCCGCAAGACAGACGATCAGCGCCGTAGCCTGTACCCAGCTGCTGGATACCCATATGCTTGTATGATCTGTCACTTCTGTATTAAATACGCCCTGAATGCTCATCAGTGCACCGGAAATCAGTGCTGTCACAATGCCCCACATAAAGCCGCCTCCTGGATTTTACTATAGTACTTAGTATTTCCAATAGGCACTTTCTTATTCTCTCTATCACTGGCCCAGCGCCGTCAGCATGGAGCTCTCCGCCTCAGCCATGCGCTCTGTTACGTCCGCACCGGTCCAGATGTCAGAAAATACTGACTCCATCAGCAGCCAGTAGCTGCTCATCTGCATGATCTTCGGCACCTCCACGGCCTCCTCATACTGGGCACGCACCACAGGCAGCTTTTCGTTGGCAAAGGTCACATTATTTTTCACCGGAATGTTCCCTGTCTGCTCGTACAGACTGTCCGCTGCCGTGACGGTAAGATACCCTGCCAGGGCATCTGCTGCCGCCGGATGCTTCGTATAACCGTTTACCACCAAAGAATGGGTGATAGACAGCGGCCGCACCACAAGCTCGCTATTCAGATCCGGCACCGGCGCCACCCCGTAGGAAAACTGGCCGTCCGCCAGCAACTCGTCCAGCTTCTGAATGGAGTCGTCCCGGACGATGGCATACACGATCTTGCCGTCTGCAAAATCCTGTACGATCTGATTTTCGCTCACCGCCGACCGGTCGATGGCAAAGAACTGGCTCAGCTCCTGATAAACCGTCAGACAGTTGCGGATCTCCTCGCTGTTCAGCGTCATTTCCTGCACCCGGTCACCGGCGGTACCGCCCAGATTCGCATAATTGCCAATGGTGAAAAAGTCCACGAAAATATCATTGACGTTCCACACAAAAATATCCTGGATCTGGCCGTCTCCCTCGAAATTCTCCGAGAAATTCTGGATATCCTCGATGCTGCCCGGCGCCTCGCTCACATAATTCTCATTGTAGACGAGCACACTGGTGTCCGCATAAAAAGGATAGGCGATTTTTTCATCCTTATAGGTCACCGCCGTCAGCGCTTTCTCGCTGAAATTGTCTGCCGAACAGATGTCCTCGTTGGCCCGCTGGGTCAGCCCGGCCAGCTTGGCCTTCTCCAGAAGATCCGGCGTTGCCACAAAAAGATCCGGGTAATCCCCGTCTTTCACGCTGGCATCGTTGATGGCCTCAATGTAATCCAAAGCAGGCACCTGCACCGCCGTCACCGAATTGCCGGTCTGGGCCTCGTAGTCTGCTGCCGCCTGGGTAAAATACGCCTCCAGCTCCGGCTGGGTGTACCAAAGCGTCAGCGACACCGGCTGGGCCTCTTCCCCCGCCGTTCCGTCCGCAGCGCTGCCGCCTGCCCCGTCTCCGGCATTTCCGGTCTGGGCATCCTGACCGCTCCCGGCACCGCCTGTGCCCTCACCGTCCATACTTTCTGTATCTGTCTGCGTGTCCGCCGTTTCCTCTGCGGCGTCACCTTCTGCCGCCTGGGCAGACGCATCTATCTGGGCATCCTTCTTTGCGCCGCAGCCGCCCACCACACAGGCGGTCGCCAGCAGCAAAAAAAGACCTGTCACTCCTCGTTTCATATGGTAGTCTCCTGTAAACATTTCCAAATTATTACAAAAATATTACAAGCAATTTTACCATATAAAACAGGGAATGACAAGCCCTCCCATTTTGGTTAATCTTCCAATGCTTTTCCCAGCTTTTCCGCCATCTCGTCGATATCGCTCTTTTCAATGACAAGCGGCGGCACCAGCCGGATCACATCGGCCCCGGCAGACATGACGATGAGGCCATTGTCCAGCGCTTTTTTCACCACCTGACCCACCGGTTTGCCGGTCACCACCAGGCCCTGCATGAAGCCCTTGCCACGGCGGGTGGCAAGGCAATCGTGGGATGCCACCAGCTCGTCCAGCTTCTGCTCCAGATACGGGGTCAGCGCTTTCACATGATCCACCAGTTTTTTCTCTTCAAATAGATCAAACACCTTGCTGACGGCTGCGCACACAAAAGGATTGCCGCCGTAGGTGGTGCCGTGATCGCCGGGCTCCAGAGAGGATGCCGCCGCCTTTTCTCCCAGCACGAACGCCCCCACCGGCACGCCGCAGCCCAGCGCCTTGGCACAGGTCATGATGTCCGGCTTCACGCCGTAATCCTGCCAGGCAAACATGGCGCCGGTTCTGCCCATGCCGCACTGGATCTCATCCAGGATCAGCAGGATATCTTTTTCTGCGCAGAGGTCGCCCACCGCCTTTAAAAATGCCGGATCTGCCGGGTAAATGCCGCCCTCGCCCTGGACGGTTTCCAGCAGGATGGCGCAGGTTTTGTCCGTTACCTGGGCTTTCACGCTGTCAAAATCATTAAAATCAGCGAATTTGATGCCACCGATGAGGGGCTTGAACGCCTCCTGATAATGGGGATTGCCGGTGACAGACAGGGCACCCATGGTTCTTCCGTGGAAGGAGTGGTTCATGGCAATGATCTCATGATCCGGGCTGCCATCCTTGCTGTAGGCGTATTTCCGGGCTGCCTTGATGGCGCCCTCAATGGCTTCCGTGCCGCTGTTGGTGAAAAATACCTTGCTCAGGCCGCTGGCCTTCACCAGCTTTTCCCCGGCTTCCATGGCAGGCACATTGTAATAGAGATTGGACGTATGCAGCAGCTTGCCGATCTGATTTTTCAGTGCTTCCTCATAATCCGGATCGCCGTACCCCAGCGCACACACCGCAATGCCTGCGCCGAAATCCAGATATTCGTTGCCGTCCACGTCGTACAGCCGCACGCCCTTGCCGTGATCCAGTACCACAGGAAAACGATTATAGGTGTGGAGCACCACCTGCTCCGCCCGGCTTTGATATTCACTGCTCTTCATGATAGTATTTTCCCTCCCCTTCGCCTAAAATAGCGGTACCGATTCCTTTGTTGGTGAAAATTTCCAGAAGCAGACAGTGTAAAATCCGTCCGTCCAGGATATGTACCCGGGAAACGCCGTTTTCGATGGCATCAATGCAGTTGTTCAGCTTGGGCAGCATGCCGCCGCCAATGTAGCCCTGACCGATGAGCTCCTTGGCCTCCGACACATGCAGCTCGGAGATCAGCGTGCTCTTGTCCGCCGGATCCTTGTAAACGCCCTCGATATCGGTGAGGAAAGCCAGCTTCTCGGCTTTCACCGCCCGGGCAATGGCGCAGGCTGCGTCGTCCGCATTGATGTTGTATGTATCGTAGTTGTCGTCCATACCGATGGGGCACACGATGGGCAGGAAATCTTTTTCCAGCAGGTCATAGAGCACCTCCGGGTGTACCTCCGTGATCTCGCCCACATAGCCGATGTCTTTGCCGTCAGAATAACGTTTCTGTACATGCAGAAGGCCGCCGTCCTTTCCGCTGATGCCGACTGCCCGGACACCCAGCTCTTCCACCATCTGTACCAGACCTTTGTTTACCTTGTTCAGCACCATCTCCGCGATTTCCATGGTGTCCGCATCCGTCACCCGCAGGCCGTTGACAAACTGGGCTTCCATGCCTACCTTGCCCACCCACCGGCTGATCTCCTTGCCGCCGCCGTGGACAATGATGGGCTTAAATCCAACCAGTTTCAACAGGGTTACATCCTTGATGACATTTTTCTTGATATTTTCATCCACCATGGCGCTGCCGCCGTATTTTACCACAATGATCTTCCGGTTAAACCGCTGGATATAGGGAAGCGCCTCGATGAGCACCTCCGCTTTCTGCATCCATTCGTGCATGCCGTTTTCCATTTTTTCATCCTCCTCTTAAGAACGATAATCCGCATTGATCTTCACGTAATCGTAGGTCAGGTCACAGCCCCAGGCCGTCGCCTCTGCCTCGCCCATTTTCAGGTCTGCGATGACCGTCACCTCAGGCTCGGAGAGAATCTTTGTTGCTTCCTCCTCGCTGTAATCCGCAGCCACACCATCCTTGTAAATGAGGATCTTGCCAGCCTTGCTCTCAAACCAGAGTTCCACGGCCTCGGGATCGAACTGGGCACCGGAATACCCCATAGCGCACAGAATCCTGCCCCAGTTGGCGTCATGTCCAAAAATGGCCGCCTTCGTCAGAGAAGAGGTGATGACGGATTTGGCGATGACTGCCGCATGTTCCTTCGTGTCCGCGTGCACAACTTTTACCTCAAACAGGGCGGTGGCGCCCTCTCCGTCTCCGGCCATCATCTTCGCCAGCGTCATATTCACATAATCCAGTGCTTCCTTGAAGGTGTCATAGTCCGCGCCCTTTTTATTGATTTTCGGGTTGCCTGCCTGGCCGTTGGCCATCACCAGCAGGGTGTCGTTGGTGGAGGTGTCGCCGTCCACGGAAATCATATTGAAGGAATCTTTCACGCTGTCGCTGACTGCCTCCTGCAGCAGCTCCTTGGAAATATCCACATCCGTGGTGACAAAGGCCAGCATGGTGCACATATTCGGATGGATCATGCCGGAGCCCTTGCTCATGCCGCCGATGGTCACGGTCTTGCCGCCGATCTCCACCTGCAGCGCCACCTCTTTTGCCATGGTGTCCGTGGTCATGATGGCGCAGGCCGCATCGTGGGCCTTCTCCTGGCCGCCGCCCAGCTTGGTGGACAGATCACGGATGCCTGCCTCTAATTTATCAAAGGGAATCTGCATACCGATGACGCCGGTGGAAGCACAGAGAACGGAAGATTCGGGAATATGCAACACCTCCGAAGCCACCTGGGCCGTTTTTTCACAGTAAGCAAAGCCCTCCTTGCCCGTGCAGGCATTGGCAATGCCGGAATTGATCACCACTGCCTGTCCGTAAGGGGACTCCTTTACGATCTTTTTATCCCACAGCACCGGCGCTGCCTTCACCAGATTGGTGGTAAACGTGCCTGCCAGAATACAGGGCACCTCGCTGTAGATCATGGCCATATCCTTGCGGTTCTGATATTTGATGCCAGCTTCGGTTCCTGCTGCCAGAAAACCCTTTGCTGCGGTCACACTGCCTTCGATTTTTTTCATTATTTTCTCCTCCTACTCTTTTCATGAATTACCTGCAGAATCTGCCACTGGCAGTTTCTTTCGGATACAGAGCAATCCAAATCATTTTATGCTCATGTCGAAACTTGTCTCAAAATCTTTCCCCCACAATGGTACAAGCACAATAGGTTCTGATCTTTTGACTCTGTAATCCATTCTACTTATTAAACGCCGTAATGTTTTCTTCATTTAAGATAAAATCATAATAGTTCAGATCATCCCGGAATGTCCAGCCCACGCCCTTCCAGAAGGAATTGCCCACCTCGTTGTCCTTGAAGGCGATGAGCGTCACGCTGCTGATTTTTTCCCGGCGGAGCGCTTCCATGGCGGCGATGGCCATGGCCTTTCCGATGCCCCGTTTCCGGTACTGTTCCGCCACACACACGTGGTAAAAACATCCTCTTCGACCGTCATGACCGCACAAAATGCTTCCCACGATTTTGCCGTCCTCCACCGCCACCACGCTGGTGTCAGGATTTCTTCGCAAAAAACGCTCCACACCCTCTCTGGCATCGTCGATGCTGCGGATACCAAATCCGTGAATGCCCATCCACAGGGCGTGTACTTCCTCAAAATCCTCCATTGTCATTGGTCGTATCATTTCGGTCACCTCTTTTTTCCGGCTGCTACGGGAACATGGGAACCAGTTTCAGTCCCTTCGTCTCCTCCAGCCCAAACATCAGATTCATATTCTGCACCGCCTGCCCGGCCGCTCCTTTTACCAGATTATCCATGGCCCCCATCATGATCACCCGATGGGTCCGCGGATCGATTTTAAAATTCACATCCACATAGTTGCTGCCCTCCACCCATTTCGTCTGGGGGCACACGTCCTTATCCAGCACCCGGACAAAAAACTCATCCTGATAATATTTGTCATAGGCTGCTTTTACCTCTTCATAGGAAAAATCGCCAGTCAGGGAAGCGTAAGCCGTGATGAGGATGCCACGGTTCATGGGCACCAGATGCGGCGTAAAATTGATCAGCACCGGTTTTCCCGCCGCATAGGACAGCTGCTCCTCGATCTCCGGGGTGTGCCGGTGTCCCGCCACGCCGTAAGCCTTGATGTTCTCGTTCACCTCGCAGAACAGGTTATCCACCTTGGCGCCTCTTCCCGCGCCGGATGTCCCCGACTTTGCATCAATGATGATGGTAGACGGATCGATCATCCCTTCCTTTAATAAAGGATAAATAGAAAGGGTGGAACAGGTGGGATAACAGCCCGGGTTCGCCACAAGGCGCGCCTGTTTTACCTGCTCCCGGTTGATCTCGCACAGCCCGTAAACCGCTTCACCGATAAACTGGGGGCTGGCGTGCTGGATCTTGTACCATTTTTCATAGGTAGACACGTCCTTGATACGGAAATCCGCGCTCAGGTCGATGACCTTCGTTTTTTTCAAAATATCCTCTGTTAATAAGGAAGCGCACAGTCCCTGGGGTGTGGCGGTGAAGATCACATCCGCCTGCTCTGCCAGCTCTTCCATGTTATCATCCAGGCACTTGCCCTCCACGATCTGGAACATATTGGAAAATACATCCGCATACTTCTTATCTATATAGCTTCTGGAACCGTACCAGACAACCTCCACATCCGGATGGTTTGCCAGAATCCGTACGATCTCGCCGCCCGCATAACCGGTGGCACCGATGATGCCTGCTTTTATCATCATGAATACTCCTTTCTTCTCTTTATACATCTTTCTCGTTGTTCGTTTGCATAATTATACAATCAATCAGAATAATATGCAACAATTAATTTTATTTTCTTAAGTATAGCTGAAAAATAATTTGTATTTTATGCAAATTTATACTTGCATATTTATTAATCAGGGTGTATAGTAATGACATCGCTTGAAAAACAAATCCAAAAACAAAAGAAAAAAATATATTTCAGGAGGCTCATTATTATGAAAGAAAAAGTTATTCTCGCATATTCCGGCGGACTGGACACCACCGCCATCATCCCGTGGTTAAAAGAAAATTATGACTATGATGTGGTTTGCTGCTGTATCGACGTGGGACAGGGCAAAGAGACCGAAGGCCTGGAAGAGCGTGCGCTCTCCACAGGTGCCTGCAAATGCTACATCTTAGATGTCATCGACGAGTTCGCTGACGAGTACATCGCTCCCTGCGTACAGGCCAACGCCATCTACGAAAACAAATACCTGCTGGGTACTTCCATGGCACGTCCGCTGATCGCCAAGAAGCTGGTGGAGATCGCCCGCAAAGAAGGTGCTGTTGCCATCTGCCACGGCGCTACCGGTAAAGGAAACGACCAGGTACGTTTCGAGCTGGGCATCAAGGCACTGGCTCCCGATCTGAAGATCATCGCTCCCTGGCGCTGCAACGAGACATGGAAAATGCAGTCCCGTGAAGATGAGATCGAGTACTGCCACCAGCACGGCATTCATCTTCCGTTCTCCGCAGATTCCAGCTACAGCCGTGACCGCAACCTGTGGCACATCAGCCATGAGGGTCTGGAGCTGGAGGATCCGGCCAACGAGCCCAACTACGATCACCTGTTAGTTCTGGGTGTGACCCCGGAAAAAGCACCCGATGAGGGCGAATATGTGACCCTTTCCTTTGAAAAAGGTGTGGCTACCGCCATCAACGGCGAAAAAATGAAGCTTTCCGATATCATCAGGAAATTAAACGAGCTGGGCGGTAAGCACGGCATCGGCATCGTAGATATCGTAGAAAACCGTGTGGTCGGCATGAAATCCCGCGGTGTCTATGAGACCCCTGGCGGAACCATCCTCATGGAGGCGCATCAGCAGCTGGAAGAGCTCATCCTTGACCGCGACACCTACGCCGTAAAGAAAGACATGGGCAGCAAATTTGCCAGCATCGTATATGAAGGAAAATGGTTCACACCGCTCCGCGAGGCTGTACAGGCTTTCGTAGAGTCCACCCAGCAGTATGTCACCGGCGAAGTAAAATTCAAGCTCTACAAAGGCAACATCATCAAAGCTGGCACCACCTCTCCGTACTCCCTGTACAATGAGAGCCTGGCAAGCTTCACCACCGGCGATCTGTACGACCACCACGACGCAGAAGGCTTCATCAACCTGTTCGGCCTGCCGTTAAAGGTTCGTGCCATGAAAATGGCCGCTGTCGCAGAGGCTAACAAAGAGAAATAAATCCTTCCTGAAAAAACAAATATATCAGGGTTCCGGCATCTGTCTCCACATGGGCTTGCTCATCCGTAGAAGAAAGGCGCTGGAACCCGCTCTGTATGAGCAAAAAACCTCCCGGGGATTCTGTGAAAAGAGTCTCCGAGAGGTTTTTTGTGTGTCCTGATCTTCTGTTTCTTCTGCCAGATCCGACGTCGCATGTTCCTGCATTTTGTATATTCCATCCTCAATGCATCACAACAGAATCGTAGTGTGCCAGATTTTCATGAATGCCCCGGTCATCCGCCTGGGCGATCTGGGCGTTGCGCTCCTTCTGGAATCCGGCAATGGCCATATGACTGCTGGGGCCGCCCACACAGCCGCCCTCGCAGGCCATACCCTCGATGAAATCTGCCGGGAGCCGTCCCATCTTCAACAGCATCAGCGCTTTCTTGCAGTCCGCCGCGCCGTTGCACTCCATCACCTGCAGCTTGTCCGTGGGCTGTCCCATCTCTTTCATGCATCGCAGCACCGCTTTTGTCACGCCGCCTGCATTGGCAAACCGTTTGCCGTAAACGCTGGCCTGCTGCTCCTGATTTTCCTCCGGCTGCAGCTCCACATTCTTGGCTTTCAAAATCGCCCGGATCTCCCCGTAAGTCAGGGCGAAATCCGCCGTTCCCTCTTTTCCCTCTGCCGCTTCCTGCTTCTTGGCCACACAGGGGCCGATAAACACCGTCACCGCCTCCGGATCCTTGGCCTTCACCAGTCGGGAAACCGCACACATGGGAGAAACAGTCTCCGACAAATGCCCCGCCAGCTGCGGGTAAAGCTTGCGCACCATGCTCACAAAGGCCGGACAGCAGGAGGTGGTCTTCTTCTCCCCTTTCGCATAGGCCTCCGCCCACTCTTCCGCCTCCGACGCCGCCGTCAGATCCGCCCCCAGGGCCACCTCTACCATATCCGTAAAACCTGCCTTTTGCAGGGCCGTGCGCCAGCTCTGCATCGTGATCCCCGGGCCGAACTGCCCTTCCGTGGCAGGTGCCACCAGTGCGATCACCCGCTTGCCGCCGATGATGGCACGGATCACGTCCACGATAAACGACCGGGAACTGATGGCGCCAAAGGGGCACCGGTGGATGCAGGCACCGCAGCTGATGCAGCGGCTCTCGTCGATGGTCGCCAGTCCCGTCTCCGGGTGGATCTTGATGGCATCCACCGGACAGCTTCTGCGACAGGGCCGGATCAGATCGGCAATGGCATTGTACGGGCACGCCTGGGCACATTTGCCGCACTCCTTACACTTGGCCGGATCGATGTGCGCCCGCTCTCGCCCCATCTCGATGGCATCAAAACGACACGACTGCTGGCAGGCCTTTCCCATACATTTCTGGCAGTTATCCGTCACCACAAACCGGGAAATCGGGCAATCCTCGCAGGCCGCATCAATGACCTGCACAATATTGTCCGACTGCTTACCCAGCGGCGGCTTTCCTTCCGCCAGCGCGATCCGCTGCCGGATCACCTCCCGCTCCTTATACACACAGCAGCGAAACCGCGCCTTCGGCCCCGGGATCATTTCAAAAGGAAGCTCTTCCTTTCGCTCCTCCAGCGTCCCGGCAAAGGCCAGCTTCGCCACCTCATACAGCACTTCATGTTTGATATTCAAAATCGTCGCGTCATTGCTTATCATATGATTCTTTGTTCTCCTTGGATGTCTGTCTGGTCAGTGGTGCAATTTCCGTTCACTCGCGTCAATGTTAATATTTTAACATTTTTCTACCTGAAAGGTATTGATTTTACTTTTAAAAGGTGGTTTAATATATTACATAAGGATTTGTTTTAAACACATTTTACACGAATTTATTTGCAAACGCAAGATATAAAATGTGGAAAGCAATTTCGTTAAAAAATTATTAATCTTATCTATTCTATTTTCACCAAGAGAGGGGCTATGACTATGAACACCATCGAAAATGCAAAAAATGAGCTCAAAACCAAAGAACTGACCTTCGTCGCCATGGGTGTGAATTCCACCTGGGAAGAAGCCGATTACCACACCGGTCTGCTGCTGAACAAGCTGCGCGAAGACAAAAACAGCCTGTCCGGCACCGTTGCAGCCGCCCACCGCATCGGCCGCGCCGACGCACTGCTTCTTTCTTATGGGGGTATCCGGGAACTCTTTGCAGAAATCATCAGCATTCCTGCCACAGAAGCTCTGCGGGCCAGCGGCATTAAGGTCACTTATGAAGAGCTGGTGGATGTCATCCTGCCCGACCGCGCACCGGAAGCTGCTGCCCTGGAACAGAAATGTCTGGACATCCGCTCCGCATTCCAGGCCTATGAATTCTTCGATCAACTGCTGCCAAGAGAAGAGGCTGCCGGGAAAGTCTGTCCCTGCCAGGCGGAGGAAGCTGCTGAAGCGTAAAGTTTCTGTGAGTAACTTCTTCGAATAGATTCCAACAAAAAAGAACAGCGATATCGGCTGGCGTATTCTTTATTTGCCTGTACGATAATCTCTGTTCTTTTTTATCTTTTTAGTTCTTCTGCTCCGCTTTCATCTGTCTTGCCTCTACGGCATACCCTTCGGCACTTTCCCGGATATCTGCTTTTTCCGCCTCCGTTACCGGGCGGATCACCTTTGCTGGGCTTCCCAGCACCAACATGCCATCCGGGATCACCGTGCCGCCGGTCACCAGCGCCCCTGCACCGATGAGGCAGTCTTTTCCGATCACGGCGTCATTGAGGATGATGGCCCCCATGCCCACCAGCGAATGATCTCCCACCGTGCACGCATGGATGATCGCGCCATGGCCTACCACCACACCATCTCCGATTTTCACCGGACTGTCCGGATCCACATGAATGATCGCCCCGTCCTGGATATTCGTCTGTTTTCCAATGGTCACCCGCGCATTGTCCGCCCGGATCACCGCATTGTACCACACCGAGGAATCCTCCCCCATCACCACATCGCCCAGCACTTTCGCGCCGTCCGCGATAAAAACACTCTCATGAAGCTTTGGTTCTTTCATTATTTACTCCTCCCTTTCTGTATTATCCATGCAGCTTTTCCACATCGCCTGCGGTTATCACGTATTCGCATCTCTTACCGGATACCGCTTCCGTCAGCCACGAATGTCTCTACCTCTCCCAATCCAGTTTACTGCCGTCCGGTGGTACCGTAGCCACCCCGGTCTGCATTTCCTTCCAAGCTGTCCTCCTCGAATACCAGCTCCGGCTGATTCTCCATAATGCGGAACTGGCAGATCCGGTCATTCACCTCGATCACCGTATCCCGTACCGCCAGCGCCGGAAACTTCCACTCATCATTGGGGCCGCAATAGGAATTGTCTATGATGCCCATGGAATTGGCCTGAATCACACCAAACGTCTTGAACGTGCTGCTTCTGGGCACCACATGGGCCTCGTAGCCCTTGGGCAGCGCCAGCGCCACACCCAGAGGGATCAGCTTGAATTCGCCTTTTTTCAATTCCACCCGCTCTGCCGCACGCAGGTCGATCCAGTCGGATTTTCCGCCGATGTAGGCAAGCTTGTCGATCTTGTCGGTGAAATATTTTATCCTGATGGTCTGTTTCATGTTGTCTCTCCTTGTTATTCAAATTCGATTTCTTCTTCTGCTTTCGCATATACATCCAGCTGATTTTCAACAGCCAGTCGGTTCACCAGCCAACCGCGCGCCATATGGTATACATAAGTCTATCATCCCAGTATAGCGGAAAAATGACTCGCACGCAAATAAAATTAAGAATGTGCCGCTATTTTATGTACGGTTCAATCTTTTCCCATTCTTCCTCTGCGAATGATTCAGCGTCTCTTTCCAGTGTTTGCCCGCTGTAACGTTCGTATTCTCCGTTAGAACCAATATAATTGAGTGTTTCCTTCTTCCACTGTCTAATATGCTTAAAATAATAATTTCTCGCTGTATCTACGTCAATGTTCAAGTGTGTCAGCAAATAATTTTGTTCTGCATGTAATAGCTCATGTAGCAAAATTCTAACGTTCTCCTCGCTAGATGCATTTTCCAAATATTGTTTATTGATCTGGATCTCATTTTTTCCATCGCGGTAGCGCCCACCTATCGTTTCCGGTAATGTTTCTCCATACACTTTCACTTCTGGAATATGTAGATTTTCCCGTGCCTCGAAATCAGCCAGTTCCTGAAGAAGCTCTATTTTTCGTTGTGTATTACACAATTCCCAATGCGACTGCCTAAAATTTGAAAACAGCTTTTGATTCTCATTCTCTTTATAAACTGCATCCTCATCATATTGCAGAAGCCTATAGTCATCAAAAACCGACGTATTTTCTTCTGTTTTTTTCTCCTGCTTCTTCGGTACGTGAAAAATAATCACTCCAACTATATATAGAGATGGAATCACCAGCGCAGCCGACAGCGCACACACGAACGCCTTATAAAATGTTCGCTTCTTAGGGAACTTTCCTCTCTTTTTCGTTATGCAAAAAATAAAAAGCAGAAACAACCATGCCGGCAACAGTGAAAAACATATGGCCATCCATGCATGACACCGAAAAAAGAAAAAAAGGAATAAAACCTGCAACGGCAGAATGTAATAAACAGCCTGCATTTTATACGTCCATTTGTGCAGATCCGGAAAAGGCGAATGCTCGTACCACAAATAGCAACCCAGAAAATAAAACAGGCACACAAGAACAAGTCGGATATTTATCATATTGAACTCCTTGTATTTTTTATATCACTTTTATATATCGTGTACAGAATCCCGGGAAGCGCTATTTCGATTTCATTTTTAAACGTATGCAACGTTGAAAATAGTATTAACGTAATATCATCTGCTCTTTCAACTTCCACTTTTCTTATATCAAACCCTGAGACAGCCACAATACTCTCTTCTTCGATTCCGAATTTAACCATCTCAGAAAGGAAAGAGAGTCGATTCAGCTCCTTTTCCACAGCGTCACGATTTTTCCCGGGAAAAGTAGGAATGACATTGCAAAACAGTCGTCCCACACCATTCTCGTTCATTTCCAGTTCGATGCACAAGGCACTCTGGCTTACCGTCTGCATATAGATCACAAACGTCACCTTTCCTTCTTTGCATCTCTTGTCAAAAACATAGCCTTTCGTTTTTAACCTTTCTTCAATATACTCCTGTTGCATACTCACTCTCCCTCACGATCATCATCCCACACAATCCCTCTTTTCTCCCTGGCCATCTGCCCCAACAGGCAGGCGATTGCTGCAGGATATCTGCATTCCAGTGAATCGTGTCCAAAAAAGCCATGAAAATCAGATCCGGCGCTGACTCCCAGCCCTCTTTTCCTTGCACAAAAAAGATAAAGATATTGCTGTAACGCCTCCATGTAAGGACTATAAAAGGCTTCTATCGCCAGACCACCTTCCTGCACAAAGGTCTTTATCAAATAATTTCTCTCATAATTTCTCTCATGCGGTGGAAAACTATAATTAAAAACATGCGCAAGCACAGGGACTCCATCTGCTTCCAGAATCTCGGCAATGACTTTTTTCATACTGGCACAGTGTACGCTTCTTTCAACATAAGCGCGTTTTTCTCCCGAATCTCCAATATACGTGTCAAATGCCTCTTCTTCTGTTTGTACCATTCCTTTTTCTGTCAGGAACCGGGCAAGTTCCATACGACCAATTATTTTTTCAGGAAACATCTCTGCGACGTTTTCATATGTAAAATTCATTCCCAGCCCATTGAGCAATGCAATCATTTCCTTAATCTGTGTCTTTGTTTCGCCTTCTACACGGTTTTTATTCTGTAGGAGAAACCTCTCCAATCTATCCGTTGGTTTTAAAAATAATCCAAGGATATGGATTTCTTTCATTTTTCCTGAAAGCAACTGGTGTGCCGCCGAGATCTCAGATCCATAGATCAAATTCATCTCTGGAAATTTGTCCCGCAAAGTATTCATTTCCTTTTGTGTCAGCATTACATTATGATCGGTAAAAGCAATGGTCTGAATCCCCTTATCCATGCATAGTCTTGCCAATTCATACGGTGTGTATTTCCCGTCAGAATTCGTGGTGTGTAAATGCAGATCGCAAAACCCTTTCCATTCTTTTATTTCCATTTTCATCATTCCTCCCTTAAAATAAGCGGTTTGTCTGAGGCTGTAGCATCCATCGGATATATGATCTGGATCTGCTGATTCTCTTTCTTGTTCAGAAATATCTCCATGCTTTCCGTCGGGCTATCCATATGAACCTGATATAATATTCTTCCGCTTGGCAAAATCAGCCCCTCGTATGTATAACGCCGGCCGGCAAAAATCACCTCAGGGAACGTCGATTGCAGAACAATAGAAAAACGATCAGTAGGTGTCGGAAAGGACAAAGTGAAGTGATCTGTCATCAAATTGCTCTCCTGCAGCATCAGATACGGAGTTGTCCGAAATACAGCCTGTGGAAAGTCTTCCGCTTCGATGATGCAATCATCAGCCGCATACTCTTCCGAAAATTCGAGTGCATCTGAAATAACCTCCATGGGAAATGCTGAAAAATCGTTTTGACTCAGCTGTTTTTTATGATTATGGCAGCAAATTGTCAGAATCCTGACATTTGATTTTCCTTTTGCCGCTTTTGCCGCGTCCATCACTTTTCTTTCCCATTCGTCAACCAAAGAGGAAGACAGATTTTCTGTTATATAAGGTATCTGATCCACGACAGCTTTTATCTCTTGCAGATCCATACCACCAGATATGCCATAAGATGACTTTGTTTCGGATGCTGTAGTACCTGGAAATATCTGGATCTCATCTTCTTCTGCAAGAATGCTTCCAAAGAGAAGAAAGGCTTCTCTCAAATACACACCGCTTCCGTATCCTTTGAAAGATGATTTCATCTCAGGGCAGTTGTCCAACACTACCAAATATTTCATTGGTAAATTTGATTGTCTTTTATTTGCCTCCATGGCCTTCTCCTCTGAAGCTTTCAACGCATTTACAACCTCTCTTCTCCTGGGGTGGTACAGATGCAGTGCCCACCAAAGGGCACACATCACAACCACCAGCAGAAGTCCGGCACTCACTATTTTTCTTTTCATCTTTTCCGTTTCTCCCTCTCAAAATAAATGGCTATTGTCAGCTTTGTTTTATAGATGTACTCAGCAGTATTAATTTTTTCTCGACCACTGCTATATGTGGTTCCATCTCCCAGTATGATTTTTTCTAATATGTCTACCGTATCGTCAACAATGCCATTTTCTGTGTTTACTAAAAAATCATACTCCCCACTTACCTCGACGGCAGGAATGGCAGCTGAAAGTTTGGAAGCATGCTTGTACCAGTTCTTCTCCTCTCCCTCACGCTCACGAATACGCTTTAACAACACATGCGGGGGTGCCCAGAGGAAGATGGTTTTCATGTCAAATTCCTTATTTGCTTTCAGATTTTTCATGCCAGAATAAGTGATATCCAAGATGGGAATCTTGTTTTCTTCATAGAGCCGGTCTAATTCCTGGCGAGGTGTCCCATAGGATACCCCCAGATACCGGTCTGTCTCCAGGAATTCGCCAGCCAGTTCCATGCTATCAAACGTACTTTCGTCCACATAAAGGTAACAGTCATCGTCATTTCTTTTCTTTCTTGTCGTCACCGAACGAACAAGCGCAAACTCCGGGTGCAGGGCAACAAAATGATGAATGACTGTTGACTTTCCCACCCCAGACGGGCCGGAAATTACAATTACGGGTTTCTTTGTTTCATGAATCATTTTTCATTCTCCCTTCATTACTATCAATTTATTTTCTTTTATTTTATCCTCCTATAATAGCC